>NZ_CP133018.1:965012-1286683 GCF_030866785.1 Agromyces protaetiae
CCCGCGTCGAGCGACGCGAGCCCGGCGCTCAGCTGGTCGGCACCGCCGACGAGCTGCGCGGCGCCGGTCGACAGCTGGTCGGCTCCCGACGCGAGCGAGGATGCCCCGGCGCTCGCCTGCCCGATCTGCTCGTTGATCGTCGTGAACCCGTCGTAGACCTGCACGAGGTACTGCGCGATGAGCTGCCGGTTCAGCGCCGCCGTCGCAGCGGTCGTGACGGCCTGGGTGAGCGCCGGATCGAGGAACGCCGACGACGGCGTCGTCGCCACCTCGATCGTCGCGGGGCGCGCGTCGGCGGCGGGCCCGGCGATCGAGGTCGCGGCCGCGGAGAACGACGCCGGGATCGTCACGACCGCGGCGTACCGGCCCGAGGAGAGGCCGGCGTCGGCCTCGTCGGCGTTCGTGAGGATCCACGTGAAATCGGCGCTGTCGGTGGTGTCAGCGCTGTCGGCGCTGCCGTCGCTGCCGTCCGGCGACGGCACGGGGGTCGCGGTGGCGGGCGCGCTCGTCGCCGGCGCATCGCCCGCCGGCTGGCCGCCGACGCCCGCGGCTGCGGTGTCGCTGCCTGTACCGGCGCTCGCGCCCGACCCGGACGCCGGTGTCGCCGCGGATGTCTCGCCGCTCGCCCCTGCGATCAACGCGGCCGCGAACTGGCGCCCCAGCGGGATCGTCTGATCGTTCACGGTCACCGGCTCATCCTCGTTCACGATCGCCGCGGTGACCCGGTCCAGCTGCTGGGTCGGCGCCCCGAGCGACGCGATGAGCAGACCACCGATGAGCAGCGGCAGCGCCGCGAGCCCGACGACCGACGCCGGCCCGAACCGTTCCGCGCCGGCGCTCGCCGAGAACCCGCCCGCCCGCGTCATGTGCCCATCCCCGACGCCGATCCACCCGGCCGCTGCGCAGCACCCGACCGACGATCCGAGCCATCGGGTCGTGCGCGCTCCTCATCGGGCTCCCGCGTGCCGTGCAGGCCTGACGGCGTTCCGAGGTCGCCATCCGGCTCGGCCTCGGCCGCGAACACGCCATCCGACCGCGCCGCGAGGCCGGGCGTGCGCGCATCCTCCGCGTCAGCCGCTCCGAGCGCGACCCGGTGCACCCGCATGCCCTCCGGAGTGAGTCCCGCGGCCCCGCCGCCGCTCGCCACGACGACGGTGAGCGGCGCGCGTCCATCGTGGCGGCTCCGGCGCGAGGCATCCGTCAGCACCGCTCGCAGGTCGTCACGCGACGCGGCGTCGGCGAGGCGGTCGACGCCGTCGAGCATGACGAGCTCGGGCCGATGCGCGAGTGCGTCGCGCAGCCGGTCGACGGCCTCGCCGTCGCCGTCGGTGCCGAGGTCGACGTAGGCGGACCGCCGCCGCAGGGTCCCGCCGCGCGGCGGCACGGCGAGCCCGGCGAGCTTCGCGCGGCCCTCGCTCACCGGCGCGCGGCCGCCGAGGGCGAGCAGCACCGCGCTGCGTTCGGCGGCTGAACCGCCGGACACGACAAGGGCCTCGCCGGCGGCCACCATCGCGTCGATCGGGGCGATGCCAGGCGTCGCAGCCACGCGCACGCGCTCCACGGCGATCGCGCTCCCTGCCGCGCCCGCCGGCCACCCCTCGAGCGCGAGCTCGGCCGCGAGTCCCTCGCCCTCGACATCGAACCGCGGCAGCACCCGGTCGAGCGCGCGCGGCATCCACCACGCACGCTCGCCGAACATGACGAGCACCGCGGGGATCAGCGACATCCGAACCAGGAACGCGTCGATCGCGACGCCCACCGCGAGCCCGAACGCGATGGGCTGAATCGAGGCGTCGCCCTCGGGCACGAATGCGACGAACACGGCGAACATGATGATCGCGGCCGCGGTGACGACGCGCGCCGAGGCGACGAAGCCGTGCCGCACGGCGCCTGCGGCGCCCACCTCGTCGCCGTGGTGCACGAACTCCTCGCGCATGCGCGTGACGAGGAACACCTCGTAGTCCATCGCGAGCCCGAAGAGCACGCCCATGAGGATGATCGGCATGAAGCTGATCACGGTGCCGACGTCGGCGACGTTCAGCGCGTCCGCGAAGACGCCGTCGACGAACACGAGGCTCGTCAGCCCGAACGCCGCGGCGATCGACAGTGCGTAGCCGAGCGCGGCGGTCACGGGCACGACGATCGACCGGAACACCATGGCGAGCAGCACCAGCGAGAGCCCGACGACGAGGACGCCGAACGGCAGCAGCGCGCCGGCGAGCCGGTCGGAGATGTCGATGCCCGCGGCCGTGTACCCGGTCACCGAGAGATCCACAGCGTACTCGGCCTCGAGCGCGTCGTGCATCGACCGGATCTCGCCGACGAGATCCTTGGTCGCCTCCGAGTCGGGCCCGCCCTCGGGGATGACCTGGACGACGCCGGTGTCGCCGGTCTCGTTGGGCGTCGCGAGGGGCACGGATGCCACGCCGGGCACCGCAGCGAGCTCGGTGGCGAGGTCGTCCATGAGTCCGACGGGATCCGTGCTCTGGATGATCTGCCCGGTGACGAGCAGCGGCCCGTTGAACCCGGGCCCGAAGTGCTCGGAGACGAGGTCATAGGTCACGCGACCCGGCGCGTCCTCCTCGAGCGAGCCCGCATCTGGCAGCGCGAGCCGCAGACCCGCGGCCGGCACGGCCGCGAGCGCGAGCAGGCCGACGATGCCGATGACGGTCACGATCGGCCAGCGCGTCACGCCGCGCACCCACCCGGTGAAGAACCGGGACGGGGGAGGTGCGGCCGGTTCCGGCGCCTCGTCAGAGACATCCGCGCGCGCCGCCGGCCGGAACCGCTTCGCCACGACCCGCCACCTCGCGAACCCCAGCAGCGCGGGCGTGAGCGTGATCGACACCGCGACCGCGACGGCCACCGCGAACGCGGCCGCGACGCCCATGGTCGTGAGGAACGGGATGCCCGCGACGGTGAGCCCGACGAGCGCGATGATCACGGTCGTCGCGGCGAACACCACGGCCGACCCCGACGTGGCGACGGCGCGCGCGGCGGATTCCTCGGGCGGCACGCCGGCCTTCAGCTGATCCTGATGCCTCGAGATGATGAACAGGGCGTAGTCGATGCCGACCGCGAGGCCGAGCATGAGCGCGAGCAGCGGGGTCGTCGAGGTCACGGTCACGAAGCGCGTGGCGATCAGCACGACGCCGAGCGAGACACCCACGCCGAGGAGCGCCGTGATGAG
The DNA here is from genome assembly GCF_030866785.1 of Agromyces protaetiae. Taxonomy (NCBI): domain Bacteria; kingdom Bacillati; phylum Actinomycetota; class Actinomycetes; order Micrococcales; family Microbacteriaceae; genus Agromyces; species Agromyces silvae. Next base: position 968,203 of record NZ_CP133018.1, read on the forward strand.
CGGCATGCCCGCGGCGACCAGCGACCGGAAGGTGAGGAGGAGCACCACGAGCGCGACGGCGATGCCGATGAGCTCGGTCACGCTGATGCCGGTCGCGGTCTGCGAGAAGAGCTGCCCGCCGACCGCGACCTGCGAGCCCGCGGGCAGCGTGTCCGCGAGGTCGGCTCCGGCCTGCTGCAGGGCGTCGGCCGTCTCGGGTGTGACCGACGATGTGCCGACGGTGAGCTGGATGGGCACGAGCGCGGCGAGTCCGTCGGGGCTGAGGTTGGCGCTCCCGGGCTCGGCGTACGGCGACGAGACCTGCGCAACCTGGGGGAGGGTCGAGATGTCGTCGATCGCCTGTTCGATCGCGGCCTCGAAGGCCGGATCGGTCGCATCGCCGCCCGTCGGTGCGACCGCGACGAGCTGGGCGGATGCCCCGCTGAGCTGCGGGAACGTGCGCGCGAGTGCGTCGAGCGCGTCCTGCGATTCGGTGCCCGGGATGCGATACGTGTTGTCGGTGCCCGTACCGATCGCGGCGGCGCCGGCGACGAGCACGGCGAGCACAGCGACCCAGAGCCCCATCACGAGCCAGCGGGCCCGGAAGGCCCAACGGCCCAGCGAGTAGAGCACCGAGGACATGCTCGACCCCCTTCGGGTCGCCGTCGTCCCTCAGCCTCCGCACTCGAGCCCGGGACTGCCCCTCAGGCTAGGACCGCGGCGGAGCGGTACGCAAGTAATCCTCGGATTCATGGATCCTTCCCGCGCCGGTGGGATACTGATACTCTACCCGCATGCGAAAGATCATCATGGCAACTGCACTGTCATTCGCGCTCCTGACCGTGGGGGTGCCGACCGCCGCGAGTGCGAGCGATGCAGCGCCGTCACCGTCGGCCGGCTCGTACGACGCCTATTCCGAGGTGGTGTTCGACGACACCATCGAGTGGGCCGACGGTCAGGCGTGGTCGGGCACGTGCAAAGACGGGTACTGGCTCGACAAGCGGGCGGGGACTCCCGGCAAGTCGATGGGTCAGGGGTTCACGGCCACCGGCCAGCTCTATGCCCTGACGCTCGTCGAGTATCCATGGCGGCGAGTCAAAGATGGGTCGAGCGTCAAGGGGTCCGGGGGAGATGTGACGAACATCAGTCCCCTTTTCGACGAGCACTACCTCAAGATCACGATGTCGTGCACGAACGACCCCGCGTACGCCTGGGTGCCGTGATCCGGCGCGCCATTGCCGTGGCGCGGGTGGGTGGATAAGGTAAGGCTCACCTAATATCCTCTGCCCCAGGAGCTTGCCGTGGCCTCGAGCAACATCACCGTCACGCACGCCGAGACCGGCGTGATCACCGCCGAGGTGGTCGAGGCGCGGCGCATCTCACCGCATTTCGTCCGGCTCACGATCGAGGGCGCCGACCTCGCGAATTGGCGCGACCTCGGCTTCGACCAGTGGTTCCGCCTCGCGGTGCCGACGTCGGACGCCACGCGGTTCGACAACCTCGCCGACACGTTCGACACCGCCGGGTACCTCAGGTACCTGACCTTGCCGCGGTCGACGCGGCCGGTGATCCGCAACTACACCGTGCGCGCGTTCCGCGCCGAGTCGCGCGAACTCGACATCGACTTCGTCGTGCACGGCGACGAGGGCGTCGCGGGGCCGTGGGCGGGCGGGCTTCCGCTCGGGGCATCCGTCGGGCTCATCGACCAGGGGTGCGGCTACACGCACACCGACGCCGACCACACGCTGCTCGTGGGCGACGAGAGCGCGTTGCCCGCGGTCGTCGGCATCCTTCGCGACCTGCCACGCGATACGCGCGGCGACGCGATCGTCGAGATCGCGGACCTCGACGACCGCCAGACGGTCGAAGCTCCCGCCGGCGTCGAGGTGCACTGGGTCGTGCGCGAGCCGGGCCGGCGCGTCGGCGAGGCCGCGCTCCAGCACCTCACCGACCTGCCGCCCATCGACGGCACGGTCTCGGCGTTCGCCGCAGGGGAGTCGAAGCTCGCGACCGGCGCACGCCGTCACCTCGTGAACGAGCGCGGCGTGCCGAAGCCGAACATCACCTTCTGCGGGTACTGGCGCGCCCGCTGACAATCACGGCGATCTGCGCGACACGGTCTGGTGGTGTGGCGCGAATGGCCCGTTGGGCTGTGCCGTGGCAGCGTTTTGCGCGACAGGGTCTGGTGGTGTGGCGCGAATCGTCCGGTCGGCTCACGCGAACGCGCGGAGTTTGTCCGGGTTGAGCACGATCCAGATGCGGCCGATGCGGGCTGTGTCGGGTGCCGCGGCGCCGGTCGCGCCGGTCGCCCCGGTCGTCACCGCCCCGCTCACGCCGAACTGCATGACCGCTTCGACGCCGCCGTCGCGGTTCACCACCACGAACCCGAGGCGTCCGTTGACCGCACGCTCCTCGATCGAGACATCCGGTCGCTTGGCGAGGATGCCGAGCAGGAACCGAGCGACGCCCTCGGCGCCCTCGACCGGTCGCCGCGCGGCGCGCACCTTGCCGCCGCCGTCGCTCGTCGACACGACGGCCGGGTCGAGCACCGCGATGAGCGCGGCGAGATCGCCCGCCTCGCAGGCGAGCCGGAACGCGGTGACGAGCCGATCGTGATCGACGGCGGACGCCGGCCGGCTGCGCGCGTCGCGCAGATGCCGCCGCGCCGAGGTCGCCAGCTGCCGGGTCGCCGCGGGCGAACGTTCCACGATCTCCGCGATCTCGGGGAACGGCAGCGCGAACACCTCGTGCAGCACGAACACGACCCGCTCCGCGGGCGTGAGCGCCTCGAGCACGACGAGCAGCGCCATGCTCACCGAGTCGTCGAGCGCGACGCGGTCGAGCGGATCGACCGCGATCGTCGCGCCCGGCCCGACGTCCGTGGGCACGGGCTCGGGCAGCCACGGACCGACGTACCGCTCTTTGCGCACGCGCGCCGAGTCGAGCACATTGAGGCACAGCCGCGACGCGGTGGTCGTGAACCAGGCCGCGGGCCGTTCGACGGCGGCCCGCTGGTCGCCGCTGAGCTGATACCAGCGCACGAACGTCTGCTGCACGATGTCCTCGGCGTCGTTCCAGGAGCCCAGCATGCGGAACGCGAGGTTCATGAGACGCCGGCGCTCGCCGAGGAGCTCGGGCAGCGCCGCGTCGGGCGGCGCGGTGTCGGTCGGCATGGGGCCATCCTCACATCGCCGGCCGCGCGCCGCATCGATCTCGCGCCGCCGCATCACATTTCGGAGCGTTGCGCGGTCGTAGCTGGTGTGAACACACTGTGGAGACGACTGTTCCTCTGGCTGCTCGCCGCGCTGGGCGTGTTCGTGGGCGGCTGGGCGCTCGTCGCACCCCGCGAGTTCTACGACTCGTTCCCGTTCCCGCCGGTCTTCGGCCCGTGGGTGTCGGGCGACGGCCCGTTCAACGAGCACCTGATCCGCGACGTCGGATCGCTCTACCTCGCGCTGGCGGCCGCGAGCGCGGTCGCGGCGCTCATGCGCCGGGCGGATGCCTCGGTCGCGGTCGGCGTCGCCTGGCTGGTGTTCTCCGTGCCCCACCTGGTCTACCACCTCGGGCACCTCGATCATCTCGCGCCGATCGACGCGATCGGGCAGCCGATCTCGCTCGCGGCGTCGCTCGTGCTCGCGATCCCGCTGTGCATCCCGCCGCGGCGCGAGCGCGCGAACCCCGCCACGACCACCGAACGAGAGGAAGCCGCACGATGAAGATCGCCGTCGCAGGAGGGACGGGCGCCGTCGGGCGCCAGGTCGTCGCCAGGGTCGAGGAGCTCGGCCACGAATCCGCCGTGCTGACCCGCTCGTCGGGTGTCGACCTGGTCGCCGGCACCGGGATCGCCGGCGCGCTCGCGGGGGTCGACGTGGTCATCGACGTCGCCTCGGTGCAGACGCAGTCGGCCGAGAAGTCGCGCGAGTTCTTCGGTGCGGTCACCCGCAACCTGCTCGCCGCCGAGGCGACGGCGGGCGTGGGACACCACGTCGCACTCTCGATCGTGGGCACCGATCGTGCGCCCGAGGGCTACTACGCGGGCAAGCAGCTGCAGGAGCAGCTCGTCGGAGCGGGTGCGGTGCCGTGGACGCTGCTCCGCGCGACGCAGTTCTTCGAGTTCGCCCCGCAGATCCTCGGCCAGACGACGTTCGGGCCGCTCGCGCTCGTGCCCAAGATGCGCTCGCAGCCGGTTGCGGCCCGCGAGGTCGCGGTGCGGCTGGTCGAGCTCGCGACGGGGGCACCGGCCGGACGTGTGCGCGACCTGGCGGGTCCGCGCGAGGAGCGCATGGCCGACCTCGCACGCCGCTGGCTCAGGGCGAACGGGCGGAAGACGCGCGTGCTCGAGTTCCCGCTGCCAGGGGCGTTCGGGCGCGCGATGCGAGCGGGGATCCTGCTGCCTGCGCCCGGGAGCGCCGATCTCGGCACGCAGTCGTTCGACGAGTGGCTCGCAGCGGAGGTCACGCCGCAGACGTAGCCTGCGCACCTTCGGACGCCGCAGACGTAACCTGCGCACCGGTGGGCGTCCGCGCGCCGAACGCCGCCGCGAGCACCTGCCGTCGCAGCTCGTTCGCCCGCTCGGCGAACCCGCGCTGCCGCCTGACGTACTCGGCCTTGCCGTCGGCGGTCTCGATGCGCACCGGCTCGCCGCCCCACGGCTCCATGTCGTAGGGCGAGGCCTGCATGTCGAGGTACCGGATGTCGCGCGCGAGCTCGAACGCGTCGAGCAGGAGCTCGCCGGGCACGAGCGGGCCGAGCTTCACCGCCCATTTGTAGACGTCCATGTTCGCGTGCAGGCAGCCGGGTTGCTCGAGCTCGGGCTGTGACTCGCGCGTGGGCGCGAAGCGGTTGCGGGGTGTCGCCTCGGGCGTGAAGAACCGGAACGCGTCGATGTGAGTGCAGCGGAGGTCGTGCGCGTCGACGACCTCGTCGGTCGCGCCCTGGCCGAGCCGCAGCGGCACGGGGTGCCGGTGCGCACGCTGCCGGTACACCATCGCCCACTCGTGCAGTCCGAAGCATCCGAACGATCCGGGCCGCGACACCGTGGACCGCAGGATGCGCTCGACCGCCGTGAGCAGCGGCGCCTTCTCGCGCCGCATCGCGGCCGCGTCGACGGTGAGCGAGCCGGCGGTCGCCCCGGGCGCGTACCAGCGCCAGCCGGCGCGGGGTTCGGTGCCGCCTGGTCCGCCCGTGGCATCCGCCAGCTCGACGCCCGTGCCCGGGTGCCAGCGACGCAGCAGGCTCGGTGAGTACGCGTAGTAGGTGAACAGGAAGTCCTCGATCGGATGCGTCTCGCGGCGCGCGGTGCGCGCGCGATGCCCGGCGGTGAGCGCGTCGGCGCGTGCCGCGTGCGCACGTTCGCGTTCGCGCCATTCGGCGGCGGGCAGGATCGTCACGCGCTCGATCGTAGGCGACGTTCTGATGGCGCGCGCATGGATGGCGCTCAGGAGGCGCCGAGCATCATCCACCGCTCAGGGGCGTCGATGGCCGCGAACCCGAACCGCTCGTAGAGTCCATGCGCGTCGCCCGTCGCGAGCACGATGCGACCCACGCCGAGCGCCCGGATCTCGGTCACCACGTGCCCGACCAGCGCGACGCCCACGCCCTCGCCGCGCACCGACCGGTCGACGTACACGTCGCACAGCCACGCGAACGTGACGCCGTCGGTCACGACGCGCGCGTAGGCGACCTGGTCACCGGATGCCTCGTCGTACGCGCCGTAGTTCCGCGAGCCGTCGATCGCCGCGTCCTGGACCTCGCGGGGCCGGCCGATCGCCCAGTACGCGTCGGTGCTCAGCCAGCGGTGGACGCGTTCGCGATCCAGGTCGGCGGGGTCGGATGAGATGCGGAAGGCGAGGACCATGCGACTATCCTGCCAATCCGTGCGGGGTGTGGGCGCCGGGTCAGGCGGCCGGGTTGGTGGCCTGCCCGTCGAGCCAGAGCCGGTCGGACGCGTCGCTGTGGGTGCCGCCGGTGCCGACGTGCTTCGCCGAGATCCGGTCACCCTTGGTGATGACGTGGACCAGCGCCATCGCATGGCCGTGGCCGAGACCGTAGTCCTCCTTGAGCCAGGCGACGATCGGCGTGGCCTTGGTCGACGAATCGAATCCGCGCTCGCGAGCGAGCTCGATGAACTGGCGCGGGGTGAGGCCGGTCTTGGTCTCGATGTTGTCGAGGTAGGACTGGAAGGACATGACTGCGTGCTCCTGTCGGGGTCTGGGTCGGGGTCGGTGGGTGTCGTGGCTCAGAGCTCGTCGGCGAACTCTTGGATGATCATGTCGGATGCGTGGATGCACAGGATGCGAAGTCGCTGCGTGCCGCCGGCCGTGAAGGCGTGCCAGACGCCTGCGCCGACGGTCGCGGTGTCGCCGGCGACGGCCGTGACCTGCTCATCGCCGATCGTGATGACGGCTTCGCCGTCGAGCACGACCCAGGTCTCGGCGTACGGGTGCCGGTGCAGATCGGGCCCGTCGTCCGGTGCTGCGTCGACGTAGAAGTAGGAGATGCCGGCGCCGTGCTCACGGCCGACGAAGCGGCGGCTGCGGCCGGTTCCGATGCGGATGGATTCCGGCGAGACGATCGCGGTGGTGGCGCTGGTGGTGGTGGCGCTGGAGGTGGCGGTGGACATGCGTTCAGCCTCGGCCACGAGGCATCCGCTCGATAGCATTTCGATGTGGATCGAAACGTCGTCGACTTCCGGCTGGCGCCGGACGACATCTCGGCGATTCGATTCGGCGTCTCGCCGGGCCATGAGCTGTGCCATGCGGTGCGCGTGGTGCTGCGTCCGCCGGAGCATCCGTTGCAGTGGGGCTGGCTGCGTGCGGTACGCGACCGCGTGCCGCGTGACTCGTTCGACCTGCTCGCGCTCGTGATCGGGGCTGAGGGCTACTTCCCGGACTTCTTCACGACCACGCCGACCTGGGACGTGACGCCCGACGATGAGGCCGAGCGGCTGCGCCGCGTGCCACCCGAGCTCATGCGGGCGGACCTCGGCAAGATGATCGATCGCTCGACCGGCGCTCGCCGGGCCGCGATCGTGCGCATGCGCGAGCAGCCAGAGCTGACGCGCGAGCTCATCGCCGACGCCTGGCTCGAGGTGTGGGCGGCGCTGCTCGCGCCGGTCTGGGAGCAGCTGGAACGGATCCTCCGCGCCGACATCGCGGTGCGTTCACGACGGATCGCCGCGCACGGCGTCGCGCAGATGGTGGGCGCGCTGAACCAGGCGGTCGAGTGGCACGGCGACGCGGTGCGGGTCGCGATGCGCACGCACCGGGAGGTGCTCGACTGCCGGGGGAGCGGGCTCGTCCTCGTACCGTCGGTCATGGCCGCTCGCTGCGCGGTGCTGACCGAGCCGCCCGCGCAGCCCACGCTGTTCTACCCCGCCCAAGGCGTGACGGAGACGTGGGCACGCGACTCGGCCGAGGCGGCGCGCGCACTCGCCGCGCTGGTCGGTCCGGCACGGGCCGCGATCCTGCTCGCGGGGCACGAGCCACGCACGACCTCGGAGGTCGCGGCCGACGGCGGCCTCGCGGTGTCGACCGCATCGCACCACCTCACCGTGCTGCGCAACGCCGGGCTGATGCAGAGCACGCGAGACGGGGCCCGCGTGCGGCACGTGCGCACGCCGCTCGGCGAGGCGATGGTGGGCGGCGGGGTGTAGGCGGCGGGGTGTAGGCGGTGGGGTGTAGCTGTAGTGCACAGGGGGAGTGACGGAACGCATGGCGATCGGCGGTCAGAATGGGGGCGGCTCGTGCTCTGACGCTGATGCCGGTGGGGGCGGCGCGGTGCGGATGCCCTCGGGAAGGGTGCGGTACCGCGCACCGGTCAGGGAGGTCCACTCGAGCACGCCGTGCTCGAGGTGCCGAACCGACCAGGCGGTGTCGTGTTTCAGGTGGTGATGGGCCGCACAGAGGTGCGCGAGGTTGTCGTGCGCTGTGCGCCCCTGCTGGCCGGCCCAGTCCTCGGAGTGGTCGAGGTCGCAGCCGATCGCGGGGCGGCCGCACCCCGGGAACCGGCACGTCTGGTCGCGGACCTGGAGCCATTTCCGGAGATCGGCGGGGACGCGGTAGCTGGTGCGGTCTACGTCGAGCACTGCGGATGTGACGGGGTGGGTCAGCAAGCGAGTGAATGATGGGGCCTGGCTCGCGAGCTTCCGAGATGTGTCGGCGTCGATGGGACCGTACCCGTCGAGTGTGCCGGGGTCGTCGGTGCGGCCGATGAGCGTCATCACGGGTACCGTCACGTGCACCGTCGGCCGGATGCCCGTCAGCACTTCGCGAGCGCGCGAGTAGTTGGCTGGGGTGGTGCCGGGTTGTGCGGTGCCGGGTTGTGCGGTGCCGGCTGGCGCAGCGTTGGGTGGCGCAGCGTTGCGTGGCGCAGCGTTGGGTGGCGCGGAGGTGGGTATCGGGTCGTCGGGGTGCGCGGGGTCGGGGTGCGCGGGTTGAGGGAGCGCAGGGTCGGGCGGAAGCCCGTACAACAGGAGATCGCGCGCGAGGTCGGCTCGGAGCTGGTCGAGCCCTCTTTCGGACCCGGGGTCGCGCGGCGACCGATCGGCGCGGTCATGCAGGTGGTCGGAACGGCGCCGCCGGTCGGGAGCAGGCCGCCGGTCGGAATCGGGCCGGCCGTTGGGACCGGTTCGTTGGTCGGAATCGGGCAGGCGGTTGGCGGCCTGACACAGTCGATTCTTGATCAGCAGCGCATCGGCCGCCGGCAGCAAGAGGTGCAACCACGCCATGCCATCCCGTGCAGGGTGTACCTCGACCCGGCGCTCGGCGCGTGCCTTCGCGTGCCTCGCGGCGATCGAGTCGGCCTGCACACGTTCGACGAGCTGCCGAGTGGCCCGCCGCAGTTGGGCCGGGTTCACGGTACGCGCGAGTTCTGCGAGCTGCCCATCGAGTGCCGCGACGAGCTCGGGTTGGCCGGTGAGCGGCTCGATCGCGTCGATGGCCGCTTTCGCCTGCTCGTAGTCCACGTCGCCGCGGCGCATTGCGTCGAGGACAGCCGGCAACTGCCGGCAGAGCACCGCGGCATCCGACGCGAGGCGATCGACCCGTCGCTCGGTCATCTTCAACGCGACGGCGAGCTCGGCGATCGCCGCTCGTCGCGCGAGGTCCCGCGCCGGCGCGCCGTCGAATCGGGCGGACACGAAGGACTCCGTGTGCGCGGCGGCAAACTCGAGTACCCGGAACACATGGGACAGCCGCTGCGCGTCGTGCCTCGCGGCCGTGCGTCGCTGGGCGACCGCCGCCTCGACCAGCAGAGCCAATCCATCATGCGGGGCCGGCGACACCGTCGGGCGCCCGTCGTCGGCGCCAGAGGCGGGTGCGGCTGACGGCGGAGGTTCGGACATACGAAGAGCATAGCAATATGCTCGAACACATGTTCGAACTCGGCCAACCTGTGGAGAACTGCTGACGCGTCTTCGCGGTATCTCGCCCCTCAGGCAAGGCACCAGTCCGGTCACGCCGCAGCGCCGATCTCCGTCGAGCGCCGGATGTGCGAGGTGTCCCGACCGCTGGGCTCCAGCGGTCAGTGATACCGGCCGCTGTACGCGTTGATCGCGGGCTGCCCGCCGAGGTGGGCGTAGAGCACGTTCGAGTCCTTCCCGATCTCGCCGCTCGACACGAGATCGATGAGTCCCGCCATCGACTTGCCCTCGTACACCGGGTCGAGGATCACGCCCTCGAGACGCCCGGTCAGGCGCATCGCCTCGTCCGTCGACTCCACCGGGATGCCGTACTCGTCGCCGGCCCAGCCCTCGAGCACCGTCACCTCGTCGTCGCGGAGGGAGCGCCCGACGCCGATCAGCTCGGCCGTGTTGCGCGCGATGCGCCCGACCTGCTCGCGGGTCTCGTCGAGCTTGGCGGACGCGTCGATGCCGATCACGCGACGCGGGCGTCCGCCGAAGTTCGCCTCCAGGTCGGCGAACCCGGCGATCATGCCGCCGAGCGTCGAGCCGGTGACGGCGCACACCACGATCGTGTCGAAGAACACGCCGAGCTCGCGCTCCTGCGCGGCGACCTCGTGCGCCCAGTTCGCGAAGCCGAGCCCGCCGAGCCGGTGATCCGAGGCGCCCGCCGGGATCGCGTACGGCGTGCCGCCGGCCGCCTCGACGTCGGTGATCGCCTGCCGCCACGATTCCTTGAACCCGATGCCGAACCCGGCGGGCGAGAGGCGCACGTCGGCACCCATGAGCCGTGACAGCAGGATGTTGCCGACCCGGTCGTTGACCGCGTCGGGCCAGTTCACCCAGTGCTCCTGCACGAGCACGGCCTTCATGCCGAGGTGCGCGGCGACCGCGGCCACCTGCCGGGTGTGGTTGGACTGCACGCCGCCGATCGAGACGAGCGTGTCCGCGCCCTGCGCGAGGGCGTCCGGCACGAGGTATTCGAGCTTCCGGACCTTGTTGCCGCCGTAGGCGAGCCCGCTCGCGACATCCTCTCGCTTCATCCAGATGCGCGCCCCACCGAGGTGCGCGCTCAGACGGTCGACCGGATGCACCGGGCTCGGCCCGAACGTCAGTGGGTGGCGTGGGAAATCAGAGATGGGCATGGGCTGGCTCCTGATGCTGGTCGGCAGATTCGGCGGTACGGATGGCTGGGAGGGCGGATGGCTGGGGTCGCGGTGGTCAGGATGGCGGATGTCTCGACGCGGATGCCTCGGACTGCGGATGTCTCGACGCGGATGGTCACGGCGTGGCCGGCGTCTCCTCGAGCTCGAGCAGTCGGCCGAGCGTCGACCAGTTCTCACGCGCGGCGAGCGCGGCCTCGTCGGCGAGGCCGGCCGCGCACAGTTCGACGATGCGCTCATGGTCGGTGACCGACCCGCGGCCCGCGAGCGAGCCGAAGCGGGCGCGTTCGAGGCGGCGCAGTTGCGGGGTGACCTGTTCGAGGAGGGCTGGCAGCAACGGGTTGGCGCTGGCGCGGACGGCCACACCGTGGAAGTCGTCGTCCGCGGCGATCGCGGCGTCCACGTCGCCGGCGTGGAGCGCGGACGAGAACGCGTCGTTGGCCGTGCGCATGGCGTCGAGATCGGCCTGGGTGAGCTGCGGCACGGCCTCACGAACCGCGAGCTCGTGCAGGGAGGCGGCGATCCGCTGGGCCGCGAGCGCGGCTCGCGTGTCGAGCGGGGAGACGATGGTCTGCTTCGCGCGCTGGGTGCGGACGAGCCCGGCGAGCTCGAGGCGCGCGATCGCGTCCCGGATCGGCGTGCGGCTCACGCCGAGCCACTGCTCGAGCTCGGGGTCGCGGAGGCGTTCGCCCGGGGCGAGCTCGCCGCTGACGATCGCGTCCCGGAGCTCGGTGTACGCGTAGTCGCGCAGCGAGGCCGGACGCGCGACTCGGGGGCTGGTCAGCGGCATGTGAAATATTGCACGTTACTGGCGGGCAAAAGTCAAACCCGACGTCGGTGATCCTCGGCCGTGGAGCGGGCCGCATCGCCCGTGCGCACGCCTCGTTCGCAAGCCCTCGGCGGTGTCGGTGGCGGGTGCCAGACTGACCCCGTGCTACTCGATGAGCTCGTAGGGGTCGCAGAGGCCGTCGCGTCGACGAGATCGCGTCTCGCGAAGGTCGATGCGCTCGCCGGCGTGCTCCGGGCGCTCGCGCCCGACGAGCTGGCTCCGGCCATCGGCTTCCTCCTCGGCAAGCCGCGACAGGGTCGGGTGGGCGTCGGCTGGCGAGGGCTGTCGAAGGCATCGGCCGATCCTGCGGGCGAGCCGAGCCTCACGATCGCCGACGTCGACGAGTTCCTCGCGCGTCTCACGACGCTGTCCGGCGCGGGCTCGGCCGAGCGCCGCACGACGGCCGTCCGCGACCTGACCGCGCGAGCGACGCAGCGCGAGCAGGACTTCCTCGGCCGCATGCTGCTCGGCGAGATGCGCACCGGTGCGCTCGAGGGCGTCGTGATCGACGCGATCGCACGCGCGGCCGACCGGCCCGGCGAGGCCGTGCGGCGCGCGGCCATGCTCTCGGGCGACCTCGGCGAGACCGCGCGCGTCGCACTGACCGGCGAGCCCGGCGACCTCGAGGCGGTCGGTCTCGTCGTGGGCCGGCCGGTGCTGCCGATGCTCGCGGCGACGGCGGCCACCGCCGCCGAGGCGGTCGCGACCACCGGCGAGGCATCCGTGGAGTACAAGCTCGACGGAGCGCGCATCCAGGTGCACCGCGACGGTGACGACGTCCGGGTGTACACGCGCAACCTCGCCGACATCACCCGTCGCCTGCCCGAGGTGGTCGAGGTGGTCAGCGCGATGCCGGTACGCGAGGTCATCCTCGACGGTGAGACGCTCGCCCTCGACGAGAACGACGCCCCGAGACCGTTCCAAGACACCATGTCCCGGTTCGGGGCCGAGGCCGCGCGCGAAGCGGTGCTGCATCCGTGGTTCTTCGACGTGCTGCACGTCGACGGCCGCGACCTCATCGACGAGCCGCTCGCGGTGCGGCGCGCGGAACTCGAACGCATCGCGCCGGCGCACCGCATCCCCGGGGTCATCACCGCAGACCCCGGCGAGGCCGAGCGCGTCTCACGCGAGGCGCTCGACGCCGGGCACGAGGGCGTCGTGGTGAAGGCCGTCGATTCGAGCTACGCCGCGGGCCGGCGCGGGTCGAGCTGGGTGAAGGTGAAGCCCGTGCACACCTACGACCTCGTCGTGCTCGCCGCCGAGTGGGGGTACGGGCGGCGCACGGGCTGGCTGTCGAACCTGCATCTCGGAGCGTACGACCCCACGGGCGAGTTCGGCGACGCCGGCGGGTTCGTCATGGTCGGCAAGACGTTCAAGGGCCTCACCGACGCGCTGCTGACCTGGCAGACGACGTACTTCCAAGAGATCGAGACCGCGCGCACCGCCTCGACGGTGCAGGTTGCTCCGACCACGGTCGTCGAGATCGCGATCGACGGTGTGCAGCGCTCCAGTCGGTATCCCGGTGGCATCGCGCTGCGATTCGCTCGCGTCAAGCGCTATCGAGACGACAAGGAGCCGGCCGAGGCCGACACGATCCAATCGCTCAGATCACTGCTGCGCGGCTGAGCCCGGGCACGCAGATGGGGCCGACTCCGAGGAGCCGGCCCCATCTGACGATGCGCGATGTGCGATGTGCGATGTGCGATGTGCGATGTGCGTCAGCGGTCGAACCGCGCGCCCTCCGGGTTCGACTCGAGTGCGAGCAGGATGAGCACGATGATGCCGCCCACGATCGGGATGAACACCAGGAAGTAGAACGGCCCGCCCTTGTTCGTGTCGTGCAAGCGGCGCCACACGATCGCGAGCCACGGCACGATCGTGGCGAGGAACCACGCGATGCTGAGCACGAGGCCGATCGCGTAGGTCGGTCCGTAGACGCCGTTCTCGTCGGGGATGATCCCGGTCGACATGATGCCCGAGATGACCGCGTTCACGAGGAACACGACGAGCGCGGTCCACCAGAACTCGCTGCGGCTCGCGCGGCCGGAGAACGTGGCGTACTTCTTGAAGAACCGCGAGATGGCCTGGCCGAAGCTCGCGCCGTAGAGCGGCTGCGACAGCGGGGCGGACTGCGTGTAGGTGTCGGTCATTGAGGCTCCTTCGTAGGGTGGTGATTCGAGCCAGGCGGGCATGAGGGAGACCGCGCAGCGCGAGAGATCACGCCCACGACGTCCCCCCGGACGTCGACCAGCGATGCACAGCGTATCGGTAGCCGAGTATCCGCTTTGAGTTCCGCGATTGCCGGCGTGTCGGCTCGACGCCGGGTCAGCGGTCGAAGCGCGCGCCGGCGGGGTCCGAGGGCAGGAGGAAGAACACGAGCAGGATGATCGGACCGACGATGGGGATGAGTCCGAGGAACCAGAACGGCCCGGGCTTGTTGGAGTCGTGCAGCCGTCGCCAGGCGAGCGCGAGCCACGGCACGACGGTCGCGAGGAACCACAGACCGCTCAGGCTGGTGCTGATCCAGTTGTCCGAGTTGAACGCGAAGCTGCCGGTCGCGGGATTGATCGAGACGGCGCCGCCGCCGAACGCGGAGATGATCGAGATCGCGACGCTCACGATCACGTTCATCAGGAACCACCACCAGAACTCGCTGCGGCTCGCTCGGCCGGAGAACGTCGCGTACTTCTTGAAGAATCGGCCGATCGCCTGCCCGAACGTCGCGCCGTACAGGGGCTGCGACAGGTCGTCGGACTGGGCGTAGGTGTTCTGCGCGGTCATGGGACTCCTTCAGTGGGATGTGTACTCGCAGCGCCGGCCCCCCGGACCCCGCTGCACTGCGGTGCAGGGCGCTGCACAGCGTAGCGGTCAGGGGTGTCCGCTTTCACCCTTTGTGACGGAAACCACTCTCGATGACGTCACCGCCCTGCCCCGTCGCGAATCGCGAGATCGACCGGGGCGCCGGCCGCCGTCGCGGCCGTCGATGCGGTTTCCGGTCCGGCGAGCAGCTCGAGCCGTCCGAGGGCGGTCCGTACCCGCATCCGGTCGCCTGCGGTCCAGTAGGCCCCGACGAGGCGCTCGAGCGCGGCGATCTGGTAGTGTTCGTCGCCCGTCGTGTCGGCCAGATGCAGGGCCTCTTCCAGGGGAGGGAGCGCATCAGCAGGTGCCGCGCGGTCCGCGGCCATGAGGAGGCAGCGTGTGAGGCACCGGGCGTCGCCGAGGCGACGGAACGTCTCCGTCAGCTCGCCGAGCTTCGCCGCGGCATCCGGAACCCGCAGCATCTGCTGCACGAGGGTCGCGTGCGCGAGCTCGTGCGTATTGCCGACGCGGCTCGCGTAGTCGACGCATTCGGCGGCCCAGCCGGCGGCCTCACCGACATGCAGGCCGTGCTCGGCGGCCGTGATGGCCATCATGTACCGCGCATTGTTGACGTGCATCGCGTCGCCCGCGAGCGCGTAGCCGTGCATCGCTGAGGCGAACTCCGCGATCGCGGCGGCCGGTTCGCCGATCGATCCGTCGCGCAGCGCGATCCCGCGCATCTGCCGCACCGCCGCGAGCTCCCACTGGTCGTCGAGCGCGATCGCGAGCCGCTCGGCCTCGTCGAGGTGGGCGATGGCGGCGGCTCCGCGGTCCCGGTATGCGTCGGACATGCCGGCGAGGTGATGCGCCGAGAGCCGTGAGCGATCGTCGGCGTCGCGCGCGGCATCCAGCGCGCGCCCGGCGAGTTCGTCGACGAGGGGGAGATCCAGGTAGCAGAGCCCGATGCCGAACGCGAGCAGGTCCTCGGTCGTCGCGTCGCGCAGCACGCGCGCATCGCGCGCGGCGATCGCGATCGAGTGCACGCTGTCGGCGTCGGACCCGTACTGCTCGATGCCCACCGCGAGCGAGGCGGCGAGCGACAGGGCCGTCGGATGCTCCGCCGCAAGCGCCCAGCGCAGTGCCGCGTTCACCTCGGGACAGAGCAGGGCCGAACGCCCCATCGCGGCGGGGCTGTCGTCGATGCGGGCGAGTGTGACGAAATGCCGTGCGATCTCGGCGTAGTACTCGGCGTGCCGCGCGAGCACGTCTCGGATGACCACAGGGTCGGTGCGTGCCTGCACGAACTCGCGCATGACGGCGAGCATGCGGAACCGCGAGCCGGTCGCCGGCACGAGCATGGAGTGGTCGAGGAGCCGGAGTACGACGCCCTCGGCGCCGGGGTGGGTCACGGCGGTCGCGAGGTCCACGTCGAAGGTGCGGGGGAGCGCGGCGAGGCGGCACAGCACGTCGCGCTCGTCGCCGGTGAGCAGATCCCACGTCCATGCGAACGCCGTCTCCAGCGTGCGATGGCGCCCGGCGGGCGCCGCGCGATCGAGCGTCGCGAAGTCGCGATCGAGGCGCGCGGCGAGCTCCGCGAGGGAGAGGTGTCTGGCGACGCCCGCGGCCAGTTCGATGGCGAGCGGGAGGCCGTCGACGCGGCGGCAGACCTCTTCGGCGAGCTCGCGGTCGCCCGGCGCGGGCGGCCGCCCCGACCGGTCGAGCCGGTCGAGGAACATCCGGACGCCCGGCGCGGCCGGGCCGTCGGTGGCGAGCGGGTCGACGTGCAGCACCGACTCCGAGCCGAGCGGGGTGCGCGAGGTCGTGATGACGCGCAGTCCGGGCGCGCTCGCCGACAGCGCATCGACGACACGGTGCACCTCGACGCCCACACGGTCGACGTTGTCGAGCACGAGGAGGTAGGGGTGCGCCGCGAGCGCGAGGCCGACCGCGGCGAGCAGGTCGGTGTTGCGCGCGGACTCCAGCTCGACGGCCCGCGCGATCCGGGCGACGACGTCGTCAGGTCCCGCGTGCTCGAGTTCGACGACGAGCGGCACCAGGTCGCCGTCGTGGGCCCGCGCGTACTCCAGCGCGAGCCGGGTCTTGCCGACGCCGCCGGGGCCGGCGATGGTCGCCCATCGGTGCCGCGTCAGTCGGTCGTGCAGGTCGGCGAGCTCTGTGTCGCGGCCGAGGAACGCCGTCGCGGGAACTCGCACCGGTGCGCCGCGTCGCATGCCGGCTGCGGCGACCAGGTCGGCGCGGGTGTCGACGCCGAGCTTCCGTCGCAGCGCCGCGATGTGGCTCTCGACCGTGCGCACCGAGATGAACAGCTCCGCGGCGATCTCGGAGTTGTTCAGGCGCCGCCCGACGGCGGCGAGCACCGCCCGTTCACGCGGGGTCAGCGACTGCCCCGACACGCCGCCCATTGTAGGACGGGCGGGCCGGGGCGTCACGGGGTGGGTGCTGGATGGTGCGCCGGTCACATCGCGGGTCGCGCGTGGTGGTGCAGCAGGCGGGTCGGCAGGAGCTGGCGGATGCCTCGTCGGCCTGCCGTTTCCGTCCAGCCTGCGGCGGCCTCGCGGTCCTCGGCGAGTCGCTCGGCGATCACCCTGCGCTGCTCGAGCTGCTGCTCCATGCGCGCGTCCCCCGCGCGCTGCAGCCACGGGAAGTGGGATTCGGAGACGTACATGGTGGGGTGTTCCTCTCAAATGCTGAACTGTGCTCACGATGTCGCCATCTCACAATGAGACGCCGACACTGTGAGCACTGGTTCATCGGCGTCGGGCGGTGACGAGCAGGTACTCCCACCGCATGGTGCCGCCATGGCCGTCGAGGCCCGCCTCGCGCGCGTGCTCGACGAGCGCCCGGTCGAGTGCCTCGACCTGGTCGGGCTCGCCGGCGATGCGCGCGTAGACGGCGATCGTCGGGCCGTAGTTGGTCTTGAAGTAGTCCCGGAACTCTTCCGGGTCGGTGAACCGGTCGACCTCGACGGTCTCCCGGCGCACGACGACGTCGTCGACGGCGTCGTCGAGCAGTTCGCGGACGTGGGACTCGTCGCCCCAGCGCGGGGCGGGCGTGGCGCCGGGCGGGAGCGGGGCCGCATACGGCTTCATGACGCCGAACATGCGGCCGATGAAGCCCTCGGGCGTCCAGCTCAGGAGTCCGATCCGTCCGCCTGGCCGCACCACGCGCAGCAGCTCGGCGGCCGCCCGCTCGTGGTGCGGGGCGAACATGATGCCGACGCTCGACACCGCCACGTCGAACGCGCCGTCGTCGAACGGCAGCGCCTCGGCGTCGGCCGCCCGCCACTCGAGCTCGGCGCCGGCCTCGGTCGCGAGCCGTCGGCCCTCGTCGAACAGCTCGGGTGCGAGATCGGTCGCGACGACCGTCGCCCCGCGCAGTGCGGCGCGGATCGCGACATTGCCGGATCCAGCGGCGATGTCGAGCACTCGGTCTCCTGGTCGCACGTCGACCGCGTCGACGACGCGGGATCCGAGCTCCCAGATCAGGTCGGAGGCGAGCCTCGGGTAGTCGCCCGACGCCCACATGGCGCGATGCTTGGCTTTGAGGGCGGCGTCTTCGGCGTCGGGGGTGGTGGTGGTCGTGGTTTCGGACATCATGCGGCTCCTTCACAGCTGCCGGGGAACGGGATGCTGTCAGCGTGCTCGCGTCGCACGCGCGCGTCATCCGTGCTGAGCACGGAGATTTCCTCAGTATGCGTCCGGAGATCCGCCCGAGCGCGCGGATGGTCTCGGTCGCGCGTCGGTCCACCGGGTCCCGTCCCCGGCGGGCGTACACTTCGGAAATGGAGGCCTCGACGAGCACCACCCTCGTCGTCGTCGGCGACGAGGCACCCGCCGCGATCCGATCGCTCACGCGGCTCGCCAACGTGCGGGCCACGACCTTCCACGACCTGCCGGATGCCTCGGACGCCGACGTCGCGCGCTGGTCCGCCCACTCGACCGAGCCCTACATCGTGCACGATCACGACCCCCTCGGCCATGTCGCGAGCGCCTGGGTGGAGTTCTTCGAGGAGCAGGTCACGCTCGGCGTGCTCGAGCTCGAGATCGACCGTGCCGTCGAGGCGGCCGGACGCCACCTCATCGCCGTGCCCGACTACTACGTGGTCATCCACCCCGAGTCGTTGCCCGCGACCTGGCGGCACTGGTGGCTCGGCGTCATCGCGGCCGCGTCGCCCAGCCGGGTGATCCCGTGGCCCGCGCCCGACCCCGATCGTGCCGACGACTCACTCGTGCCCCTGCTGCGGAAGCTGCCGACCGGGCGTGCCTGGCCCGAGGTGGAATCGTGGCTCCCGAGCGTCGTGCGCCAGGTGCCGGATCGCGTCGGGCTCGACGGCGTGGCATAGCGGTCACCCGAGCCGTCCAGGTCCGACCGGTACGCTGGCCCGATGGTCATCGCCCTCATCCGTCACGGTCAGACCGACTGGAACCACGCCGCGCTCATGCAGGGGCGCACCGACATTCCGCTCAACGAGACCGGCCGCGCGCAGGCGCGAGCGGTCGTCGAGCAGCTCGCCGAGTCGGATTGGGACCTGATCGTGAGCTCGCCGCTCGGGCGTGCGCGAGAGACGGCCGCGATCATCGCCGATGGCCTCGGCCTCGAGCTCGGCCCTCCGGTCGAGGGGCTCACCGAACAGGACTTCGGCGACGCCGAGGGTGTGCGTGTCGTCGACGTGCACGAGCGCTGGCCCGACCGGAACATTCCGGGCGCCGAGCCTGATGCCGCCGTGGGCGAGCGCGGGCTCGCGGCGCTCGTGCAGCTCGCCGCCGACCATCCCGGCCGCAACGTCCTCGCCGTCGCGCACGGCACGCTCATCCGCCGGACGCTCGCGGTCATCTCGGGCCATGATGCGCACGACTACCCGCGGCTCGACAACCTCGCGACCTCGCACGTGCAGCTCGACGGCGACACCTGGGCGGTGCTGACGGTCGGCGGCGCGCCGTTCGACGAGGTCCGCATCGACCTCGACGCGCGCGCCGCGCAGCTCACCGCCGAGCTCGCGAGCTGACCTGCGCGCCATCGTCGAGCAGCTGACGCGCGAGGATCGTCGCACCCGCGACCGCGGCCGGCATGGTGGCGATCGCGCCCAGCGGCACGAGGAAGCACAGCTGCGTCGCGACCCCGAACCCGAGCGTGCGCCAACGGTGCTCGCGGCGCAGCGCGCGGCGCTGCACGAGGGTGAGCCCCCGCGCCTCGAACGCGCGACCCGTGAGCTCGCGCACGAGCAGCCGCCCCGTCAGCACGACGCCGAGCACCGCGCCCAGCACGGTGCCGACGACGGGGATCAGCCCGGCGAGACCCGCCACGACGGCGACGACGAGCCCGAGCCCGACGAGCTGCAGTGCGTCGACCACCGCTCGCCAGAATCCACCGCCCGCATCGGGGACCGGCCCGCCGAGCTCCTGCTCCACCGCGCGCCAGATGCGCTCATAGAACGGATCGCCGATCACTAGCGTGAGCGCGGTGAACGTCACCACCGCGAGCACCGCGGCCCCCGCGAACACGATGAGGGCGAGCGTGAGTCGAAGCGCCCCCTGCCAGAACCCGTGCCACGTGTCGGCGAACGGCGTCGCCCAGTCCACGAGCGCCGGAAGCTGCACGCCGAGCGTGATCAGCGCCGCCGCGAGCAGCACGAACGCGATCGCGGCCGGCACCAGCCCGAGCAGCATGAGCCGCGGCCGGCGGCGCCAGAACCCGAAGCCACGGCCGAGCAGCGCGAATCCCGCGGCGAACTCTCTGAACACCGCCTCAGCCTATGGGGGCCGTGAGCTGAATCGGGACCCGGCCTCGACCCGGGCGGCGCCAGCGACTTGAATGGGGGCATGGCCGCCCCCGCCACGCCGCTCATCGACGACGACGCGCTCGACGACCTCGAACGCGAGCTGCTCGGCCGCGTGCGGGGCCGGGTCCTCGAGATCGGCGCGGGCGAGGGCGAGAACTTCGGCGCGTGGCATCCGGATGTCTCATGGACCGGCCTCGAACCCGACGCGACCCGGCGCGCCGAACTCGCCACGCGGGCGCGCGAGTGGCGGCACGAGACGGCACCGCTCGCCGCGGTCGCCGAGGACATCCCGCTGCCCGAGGCATCCGTCGACGCCGTGGTGGGCACCTACGTGCTGTGCTCGGTCACCGATCTCACCGAGGCGCTCGCCGAGGTGCGGCGCGTGCTCGTGCCCGGCGGGCGCGTCGTGTTCGTCGACCACGTCATCGCTCCGCCTCGCACCCTCAAGCGCGCGGTGCAGCGCCTCGCCTCGCCGATCTCCAGACGCGTGTGCCACGGCTGCCACTGGGACCGCGACCCGGAGACAGCCCTCGCGGAGGCCGGGTTCGTGGCCGACGACGTGCGGCGGCTGCGCGTGCGGTCGGCGCCGTTCGGCCCGGTGCCCATGCTGCTGTTCGACGGGCACGCGCCGTAGGCGGGGGTTACGCGACCGCGTCGAGGGCCCGGACGAGGTCGGCGGCGAGATCGTCGGGGTGCTCGAGCCCCACCGACAGGCGCACGAGTCCGTCGGGGATGGTGTCGGCCTCGGCCGGCCACCGGCGACGGCGCTCGAACGTCGACTCGACACCGCCGAGGCTGGTTGCGTGGATCCAGAGGTGCGTGCGGCCCACGAGCGCATCGGCGGGCGCCGCACCGCCCGCGAGCACGATCGAGACGATCGATCCGTAGCCGGGGTACCGCACCTCGCTGAGCGCGGCGTGCCCCGTCAGACGCGCCACGAGCGCGCGTGCGGACGCCTCGGCGCGGTCGAGGCGCACGGGCAGCGTGCGCAGACCCCGAAGTGCGAGGAACGCCTCGAACGCCGACGGGATCGCGCCGCCGAGCGAGCGGCGCGCGACGAGCGCGTCGGCCCGAGCGTCGTCCGCCGTGACGACCGCGCCCATGATGAGGTCGCTGTGCCCCGAGATGCCCTTGGTCGCCGAGTGCACGACCAGGTCGACCCCGTGTTCGAGCGGACGCTGCCTGAGCGGCGTCGCGAACGTGTTGTCCACCGCGACCAGGGCGCCGTGCGCGTGCGCCCCGGCCGTGACCGCCGCGATGTCGGCGACCTCCAGCGCCGGGTTCGTGGGGGACTCGAACCAGAGCATCGCGGCGCCCTCGCAGGCGGCGACGACCGCGTCGGTGTCGGTGACGTCGACCCAGCGCACGGCGATGCGACCGGATGCCTCGCGGTCGGCGAGCTGGCCGACGGTGCCCGTGTACGAATGGCGGGGTGCGACCACGACGGCGCCGTGCTCGAGCAGGTCGAGCACCGCGGCGATCGCGGCGATGCCCGAGGCGAACGACACGCACCGGCCGCCTTCGAGGGCGCCGAGGGTCTCCTCGAACGCCGTCCACGACGGGTTGCCGTAGCGGCCGTACTCGAGGTCGCCGCCCGCGACGTACGTCGAGGCGAGGTGCACCGGGATGTTCAAGGGCTGGTCGGAGTCGTGCGCGGGACGCCCTGAGGTGACGGCGAGGGTCTCGGGGTGGAGCTGAGGCATCCCGTCAGCGTAACCCGAGCGGGCGCCTGCCCCCGACCCGGACGATCCGGTCGTGCGGTGCGAGGCGGGCGCGAGCGAGGCCGGCGGCGAGGCCGGCGCAGGCGGCGCGGCCGGCGCGGCCGGCGAGGGAGAATGTCCGCATGCGGATCGTGGTGCTCACCGGGGCCGGCATCTCCGCCGAGAGCGGTGTGCCGACCTTCCGCGACGCCGGCGGCCTCTGGGAGGGGCACCGTGTCGAAGACGTCGCGACACCCGAGGCGTTCGCGCGGGACCCGCGCACCGTCCAGCGCTTCTACGATGCGCGCCGTCACGCCGCTTCTCTCGCCGAGCCCAACCCCGCCCACGACGCGCTCGCCCGCCTCGAGGACGCGCTCGGCGACGACCTGCTCATCGTCACCCAGAACGTCGACGAGCTGCACGAGCGCGCGGGATCCTCGCGGGTCGTGCACATGCACGGGCGGCTCGCCTCGGCGCTGTGCCAAGCCTGCGGCGCACGGGTGCCGGTGCCCGCCGACCTCGCCGGCGACCCCGCGTGCCCGGTCTGCGGGGAGCGCGCACTGCGGCCCGACATCGTGTGGTTCGGCGAGATGCCGTACGAGCTCGACCGCATCGACCTCGCGCTCGCCTCGTGCGACCTGTTCGTCGCGATCGGCACGTCGGGCGCGGTGTACCCCGCCGCCGGGTTCGTGCGCACCGCGACCGAGTTCGGCGCCTCGACGCTCGAGCTGAATCTCGCGGGCAGCGAGGTGTCGCCGCTGTTCGACGAGGTGCGGGTGGGTCCGGCGAGCGTCGTCGTGCCCGCGTGGGTCGACGAGGTGCTCGGGCGGTAGCCGCGCGCGGCTGGCCGCCCGCGTAGGCTCGAGTCATGAGCCGCACCGTCTGGACCGTCCTCGGCGTGATCGCCGCCGTCGTCATCGCCTGGATCCTGGTGGACGTGCTGTTCAGCCTGCTCTGGTTCATCGGCAAGTTGGCGATCGTGGCCGTGGTCGCCGTGATCGTGTTCTTCGTCCTGCGGGGAGTGTTCGGCGGCTCGCGCCGCGAACGCGGGAGCGAGCTGGACCGGTAACCGGCGGGCCCGGCCCGTCCGGCCTCGCCCCGGCCCAGCCGGCCGCGCTCAGTCCAGTTCCGTGCGGAGCTCGTCGGCCGCGGCGCGGGCCTCCTCGGCGGCGCGGGCGGCGCGGTCGTGCTCGCGTTCGAGTGGGCGCACGGCGCGTTCGGCCTCCGCGAGGTCGCGCTCGGCGGCGGTCAGCCGCGATTCGAGCTCGCGCAGCTGCGCCTCGAGATCGTCGCGGGTCGCGGCGGCGCGGTCGGCGGCCTCATGCGCCGCGTCGAGCCGGTCGGATGCCTCGGCGGCGGCCTGCTCGGCGGTGACCGCGCGGGCCTCGGCCTCGTCGGCACGGCGTTCGGCGCGCGCTCGCTCGGCGCGCTCGCGTTCGGCCGCCTCACGTTCACTCCGTTCGCGCGCCTCGCGTTCGCGCTCGGACTCGTGCTCCTCCTGGCGCTTCCTGGCTCGGCGCTCGCCCACCTCGTCGGGCGGTGCGGGCTCCGTGCGCCGCGATGTCGCACGGCTCGCGCCACCGCGCGGTGCGATGCCGCCGGCCACGGCGCCGTCGAGGTCGACCTCGGTGCCGATCGCTTCGAGTCCCCGGACCAGACGTCCGCTGCGGACGGCGGTCGCGGCCGAGGCATCCGTCATGCCGGCCTGCAGCGTCTCGGCGACCTCGTCGAGCACCGGGCCGCGCACCGCGTTGCCGAGCTCGTCGGCGAGGCGCCCCGCGTCGCGCGCGAGCGCGCCGACCACCTTGCGCCGCTCGCGCGCGAGCGCGGTGAGCGAGGCGGCGTCGAGGTCGGCCTGCGCGGCCTGGAGCTGCTCGCCGAGCCGCAGCAGTTCGTCGAGCTGATCGGCGCGGTGGCGCACGAGCTGGTTCACGAGCCAGGCCGCGGGCGAGGGCCGGCGCAGCTCGGCGACGGCGTTCGCCAGCGCGCGATCATCGAGCCGCACCTGCTTCGCGCGCGCATTGCGGGCCGCCGTGAACTCGTCGGGCAGCAGCCCGTAGAGCTCGTCCGCGAGGTCGGTGAGCGCGCCGGAACTCCTGGTGGCGTCCGCCATGCCAGCCATCCTGCCCGATCGGCGCCGGTCGTGGTGTCGCGCGAATACAGGTCTGGGACCCGCCGCGACCTCGATTCGGGCCATGTCCGGTCGTGGTGTCGCGCGAATGCAGGTCTGGCACCCGCCGCGACGTCGTGTCGTGTGCGACCTCAGCGCACGGGGTCCGGTGCGGGGGAATAGCGTATGGCCGGCGCGGTCCGCCAGGCCTTGTGCGGCGGGGGCGCGGGCGACAGGCTGAGCCCTGTGCGAACGACGCCCATCTTCGCCGCTGCAGCGGCGGCCTACGCCGCGAACTGCGCGCTCGGAGCATCCGTCGCTCTGCGGCTCGTCGACACACGCGACGTCCGCTGGGTGCATCACGCGATGTACATCGCGACCGCGACGCTGACCGCGGTGGCCGTGAGCTCCGCGCTCTGGGGCAGGCCCCGGCACGCGAGCCGTCGCGCGGCGGCGGCGCTCCTGCCCGCCGCCCTACCGCTCGCGGCGATCCCGTACGCGGGCACGCACACCAGACGACATCCGGCGGTCGCGCTGAGCGCTGCCCCCTTCTTCGTCGCGGGCGTCGTCGCCTCGCGCGCCCGACGCCATCAGGAGGCCTGACCGTGGAGCTGCTCGACGCCATCCGCCGCCGTAAGACGACCAACGGACCGTTCCTGCCCGACCCCGTCTCCGAGGAACACCAGCGCCTGCTGATCGAGGCCGCGGGGCGCGCACCCAGTCAGCTGAACAGCCAGCCGTGGCGGTTCGTCGTGATCGAGTCGCGCGACACGATCGAGCGGATCGCGAAGATCAGCGGCGAGAGCATGACCGAGGCCATGGGCAACGGCACCTTCTTCGAGCGGTACAAGCCGTACTTCCGGTTCAGCCAGGCCGAGATGGAGGAGAAGCGCTCGGGCATGCTCTTCGACAAGATGCCCGCCGCGCTCCGCCCGTTCACCAGTCAGGTGTTCACGCCGCGCGGGCAGAAGCTCATGAACACGTTCGGTGTGCCCAAGACGCTCGGCGAGGAGAACCGCAAGCTCGTCTCGGGGTCGCCGCTGCTGCTCGGGGTCATGCTCGACCGGTCCGAGTACCGGCCGGGGCAGCTGAGCTCGTTCTACTCGGTGTTCAGCATGGGCGCCGCCATGGAGAACATCTGGTTGACGACCGTCGAACTCGGGATGGGCATCCAGTTCATCTCGTTCCCCATGGAGGTTCCGGGGCGCTGGCAGGAGATCGTGCAGCTGCTCCAGGTGCCCGACGAGCTCGAGCTCATGGCGGTGTACCGGCTCGGGTATGTGCCGGAGGAGCAGCGGCGGCCCGCCATCGACTGGACGAGTCACCAGCGCAAGCTGCCGTCGCAGGTGGTCTTCCGCGAGACCTGCGCGACGCCCGAGACCCGGTGGGATGCTCCGCCGGAGCCCGGCCCGGAGCGCTGACGCCGTACGCGATCAGGAGGGGGTCATGGGGTCTGCGCCATTTCGGTGCGCTCCGCGCCACGTCAGGTGGCGCGGAGGTGCACGCAGTGGCGCGGAGCGGCGACCCGAGCGGTGGCGGAGGTCAGGGGAAGGCGCGGAGCGCGCTCAGGTGACGGCGCGAAGCGCCGCGTCGAGCACGGGGCGCTGGCCGGCGACGAGCAGCGGTCGGGCCTCCTCGAGGCCGGCCCAACGGGCGTCGTCGATCTCGGGGAACGACTGACGTCGGCCCGAGCGCGGCGGCCACTCGAGCTCGAAGGTGTTGCTGACGACCTCGGCCAGCTCGAACGTGGGCGTCTCGAGCACGAACACGCGCAGCCGCTTGCCCGAGCTGTAGCGGAACTCGCCGAGATCGATCGGCTCGCCCTCGGGGGCGGGCACGCCGAGCTCTTCGGCGAACTCCCGGCGAGCCGCGGCGAGCGGATCCTCGGTCGCGGGGTCGAACTCGCCCTTGGGGATCGACCAGGCGCCCTCGCGCTTGCGCGCCCAGAACGGCCCGCCCATGTGCGCGATGAACACCTCGAGCGCGGTCGCGGTCGTGCGCGAGGCATCCGTCCGCGCCCACCGGACCAGCAGCAGGCCCGCGCTCACGACCGGCATGACGCGCCCCCCCGGGGCACCTACTCCTTGGGTGCCTTCACGAGCGACCACACCGCGGCGACGCCGGTCAGTCCGCCCACGGCGGCGATCAGTGCGACCACGCCCCACAGCACCAGTTCGATCGACATGAAGCTCCTCCCGAGCGAGTTCCCAGCTTCCTATTCTGCCCGGTCGGCGGGCCGCGCGAAACCGCCCGCGGCGATGGCGGCCACCGGGCTAGCGTGGACGGATGGCAGACATCGTGATCATCGGCGGCCACGGCAAGGTCGCACTCAAGCTCGAACGACTGCTCGCCGAACGGGGTGATCGGGTCGACGCGATCATCCGCAACCCCGAGCACGCGGGCGACATCGAGGCGGCCGGCGCGAACCCCGTCGTCGCTGACATCGAGCTGCTCGACGTCGACGGGCTCGCCGAACTCTTCGCGGGGCACGACGCCGTCGTGTGGTCGGCCGGGGCCGGCGGGGGGAACCCGGCGCGCACGATCGCCGTCGACCGCGACGCCGCGATCCGCACCATGGCCGCGGCCGAGCGCGCGGGCGTGCCACGGTACGTGATGGTCTCGTACTTCGACTCACCCGACCGCTCGGTGCCCGACGACAACCCGTTCCGCCACTACGCCGAGGCGAAAGCCGACGCCGACGAGCATCTCGCGACGTCGAGCCTCGATTGGACGATCCTGGGGCCCGGTCGGCTGACCGACGATCCGGGCACGGGCACGATCGACGCCGAGGCTGCCGAGAGCGGCGCGGTCTCGCGCGACGACGTCGCGGCCGTGGCTGCCGCCGTGCTCGGCGACGACCGCAGCATCGGCCGGACCATTCGCTTCACCGCGGGCGACACGCCCATCGCCGAGGCCGTCGCGGGCGCCTGACCGTCCGCGCGGGCAGGAGGCGCCTCCCACTCGCCCACGACACGCCGCGGCGTGCCCGCGCAACCCGCGCTGCGGGCCACCGCGATGGGCTAGAACCATTCCATGGACTTCTCCCTGGAATTCACACCCGACCTCATCGCGGTGTTCCTCACGCTGTTCGTGCTGGAGGTCGTGCTCGGCGTCGACAACGTCATCTTCATCTCGATCCTCGCGGCCAAGCTCCCGGTCGAACAGCAGGCGAAGGCCCGGAACCTCGGTCTCACGCTCGCGATGCTCATGCGCGTCGTCCTCGTGATCTTCGCGGGCTGGATCATCACGCTCAAGACCGACCTGTTCGAGATCTTCGGGCTCGGGTTCTCGGGGAGAGATCTGATCCTCATCGCCGGTGGGTTGTTCCTCGTCTACAAGGCCGTGCACGAGATCCATCAGAAGCTGGAGGGCGTCGAAGAACACGGCGCCGGCAAGGCCGCGGTCGCGAGCTTCGGCTCGGTCATCGCGCAGATCCTCGTCCTCGACCTCGTCTTCTCGCTGGACTCGGTGATCACGGCGGTCGGCATGACCGAGAACCTGGTCGTGATCATCACGGTCGTGGTGCTCTCGTTCGGCATCATGCTCTTCGCGGCGCGGTACATCTTCGCGTTCGTGAACGCGCACCCGACGGTCAAGATGCTCGCGCTCGCGTTCCTCCTGCTCATCGGCGTGTTCCTCATCGCCGACGGGTTCGGGGTGAAGATCGACAAGGCCCTCATCTACGGGCCGATGGCGTTCGCGATCTTCGTCGAGGCGCTGAACCTGATCGCGGCGAAGCGCAAGGCGAAGCGGCTGCAGCAGGAACGCGAACCGGTACGCCTGCACACCGCGTATCCGGTCGACGCCGAAGTCGAGGCCGTGCACGCCGCGACCTCGCGCGACCCCGAGTCGGGCGCAGTCGGCCTGTCGCGGAGGCCCGTCACGGGTGTGACCCGCGACGGTGACGGCCACCAGGAGCCGCGCGGGCTCGGCTGAGCGAGCCGGCTCTCGAGGTGCGGGCGGCTTCCGCGGGCGCGCGGATGACACGTGCGGGCGCCGTCCGTCAAGGCGGTGCGCGAACGTGCCGAACGCGGGAGGCTGGAGGCATCCGAAGACTGGAGGACCCCATGAGCGACCCGCTCAACCCGTGGGAGGAGAAGGACCGGCTGCAGCCGACCGGCGACCTGTCGGTTCACCCTGAGACCGGCGCGATGACCGTGCAGGACGGCGGCGACGCCGCCCTCGACGACACGAACCCCGGCCCCGACGCGAACGACCTCGAGGCCGACAACGCCGTCGAGGCCGACACGATCGAGACGCTCGACCCGGAGAACCCGCCGGCCTGACTTCAGCGCTTGCGGTGGCTCCACTCGAGCAGGCGATCCACGTCCCAGGTCGTCACGATGCGGTCGGCCGGGATGCCTGCGCGCTCCGCGCGGGCGGCGCCGAGCTCGAGGAAGGCGAAGTGCCCGGGCGCATGCGCGTCCGAGTCGATGCTGAACCGGCAGCCCGCCGCGAACGCCTGAGCGATCAGCTCGTCCGGCGGGTCCTCGCGCTCGGGTCGCGAGTTGATCTCGACGGCGACGTCGTGCTCGGCGCACGCCGCGAACACGGCGGCCGCGTCGAACGACGACTGCGGCCGCGTGCCTCGTGAGCCCTTCACGAGCCGGCCCGTGCAGTGCCCGAGCACGTTCGTGTGCGGGTCGGCGATCGCCCGGAGCATCCGTCGGGTCATGTCCCGCTCGGGTGCGCGGAGCTTGGAGTGCACGCTCGCGACGACCACGTCGAGGCGTTCGAGCATCTCGGGCGTCTGGTCGAGGGAACCGTCTTCGAGGATGTCGACCTCGATGCCGGGCAGGATCCGGATGCCGAGGTCGGCGTCGGCGTTCAGCGCCTCGACGATCTCGAGCTGTTCGGCGAGCCGCTCGGCCGAGAGCCCGTTCGCGACCCTGAGGCTGGGGGAGTGGTCGGAGAGCACGACCCACTCGAGCCCGACCGCGGCTGCGCCGCGCGCCATGGCCTGGATGCTCGTCGTGCCGTCGGACCATTCCGAGTGCGAATGCAGGTCGCCCCTCAGCGTGGCCGCGAGTCCGGTGCGATGGCCGCCGCCGGCCTCCTCGCGGAGGGTCGCGAGCTTGTCGGGCACGCGCCCCGCGGCGGCGTCGACGATGACCGTGTAGGTGGAGTCGCCGATGCCCGGCGTGCGTCGCAGCCGTCCGTCGGCGATGCGGGCGGCGAGCTCGTCCGAGGGGATGCCGCGCACGATCTCGGCGGCGCGCCGGTAGGCCTTCGATTTGTAGGAGGACGCGAGCTCGCGCTCCAGCAGGCTCGCGATCTCGTCGAGGGCTTCGGCGGCGTCCATGGCACCATCTTGGCACGACGGAAGCTGTCAACGTGAGGCTTGCCTAACCTAAAAACAGCCTCTGACCGGGAAAAACGCGGGCGTGTTGGGGTTTCATTGCGCGCTCGGCGCGCGTAGCATCGACGCCAACGCACGTCAGAGATCGACGCCAACGCACGTCAGGGACGGAGTCCATCATGACCATGACGCTCGACGAACTGCCCGCCGTTGCCGAGTGTTCGGTGAGTGGCTGCTCCTACAACGACCACTCGCACTGCCACGCTGCCGCGGTCACGATCGCCGGCGTGCCCGGCGACGCGGAGTGTGCGACGTTCATCCCGCTCGGCGCCAAAGGCGGGCTCGACAAGGTCGTCGCGCACGTCGGTGCCTGCCAGCGCGCCGAATGCGTGCACAACGCGAGCCTCGAGTGCACGGCGCCGGCCGTGCGGATCGGCCCCGGAGCCGAAGAGGCCGACTGTCTCACCTACGAGCAGCGCGCGAGCTGACCCCTTCGTCGAGCGGCTAGGGTGTGTCCCGTGCCGGGCGCTGGCTGAACCGGCAGCTCGTCGCATCGAGGCGAGCCTCGGGGTCGAGTCGACCGAGCACGGCGCCGGCGATGTCGTAGAGCTGTCGCTGCTGCTCGGGCGTGAGGGCGTCGAGCACGTTCCGCCGGACGGTCTCGACATGCCCCGGCGCGGCCTGCTCGATGAGGTCGATGCCGGCCTCGGTGATCGTGGCGTTCGTCGCGCGCCGGTCCTCGGGGCACGGGAATCGGTGCACGAGGCCGCGGTCTTCGAGGCGCCGCACCACGTGCGAGAGGCGGGGCAGCGTCGCGTTGGTGCCGGCCGCGAGTGTCGTCATGCGCATGGTCCGCGCGGGCGCCTCGCCGAGCGCCATCAGGACCTGGTACTCGAAGTGCGTGAGTCCCGCATCGGTGCCGAGCTGTGCGTCGAGCGCGGTCGGCAGGAGCTCGGCGACGGCGACGAGCCGGACCCAGGCCGCTGACTCCTCCTGGGTCAGCCAGTCGGTCGTGTCGCTCATGCGCACGAGTCTACTGCAATAGTTGACACGACAACTGAATGCATCTAGCGTCTTAGTTGTTCCAACAACTAACGCGTCGGTTCGGCGCACGGAAGGACTCGGCATGACCACCATCAGCATCGTCGGCAACGGCAACATGGGGCGCGCGATCGGCGCCATCGTCACGGCGGGCGGCAACGACGTCGAGTTCATCGGCCGCGACAGCGCCACGCCCGTCACCGGCGACATCGTCGTGCTCGCCGTGCCGCACCCCTCGGTCGCCGAGATCGTCGCCGAGCGGGGAGCTCAGCTCGCCGGCCGCATCGTCGTCGACATCACGAACCCGGTCGACTTCTCGACCTTCGATTCGCTCGTCGTGCCCGCGGGCTCCTCGTTCGCCGCCGAGCTGGCAGCTCAGCTGCCGGACTCGCGGGTGCTGAAAGCCTTCAACACCAACTTCGCCGGCACGATCGCGTCCAAGCAGATCGGCGACGTGACGACCACCGTGCTCATCGCCGGAGACGACGAGGACGCCAAGCAGGCCCTCGCCGCGGTGGTGCGCGCCGGCGGCCTCGAGGCGGTCGACGCCGGCTCGCTCGCGCGTGCGCACGAGCTCGAGGCGCTCGGGTTCCTGCAGCTCGGCCTCGCCGTGCAGGAGAAGGTCGGTTGGGGCGCGGGCTTCGCGCTCGTCGCCGCCTGAGCTCGCGCCCGCGGGGGATCAGGCCCGGTCGCGCAGGTAGGTGAGCTGAGCGCGAACGGATGCCTCGGCGGCGCCCCGGAGCGCCGGATCCACGTCGGAGTACACGGCCGAGGTGACCGCTTCCGCCGAGGCGTCCGGCCCGAGCTGCGCGAGCGCGGCGCGTACCTGGTCGAGCCGGTCGGCGCGATGCGCGAGATACTCGCCGCAGATCGCGGCGAGATCCGGCAGCACGGGGCCGTGGCCTGGGAGCACCGTGACCGGGCCGTGTGAACCCAGCGCGCGCAGCCGCTCGAGCGAGTCGAGGTACGGGCCGAGCGCACCGTCGGGATCGACGATGATGGTCGACCCGCGACCGAGCACCGTGTCCCCGGTGAGCACAGAGCCGTGCTCGCCGTCGGATGGCAGCCGGACGCACATGGAGTCCGCCGTGTGGCCGGGCGTCGCGAGGATCTCCAGCTCGAGTCCGGCGGCCTCGATGCGCTCGCCATCGATCAGCGGCGTGCCGCCGCCACGGCACAGCGCCGCGTCGATCGCGCGAACCGGGGCATCCGTCATCGCCGCGAACTCGGCCGCACCAGCCGTGTGATCGAGGTGGTGATGCGTGAGCAGGATGAGCTCGACCGGGCCGGCGTCGGCGAGACGCGTGAGATGCTCGTCGATCGCCGGACCCGGATCCACGACGATCGCGCCGCGCGCGTCCGGCGCGCGAAGCACGTAGGCATTCGTGCCGTCGAGCGTCATCGGCCCCGGATTCGGGGCGAGCAGGAGGCTCGCGAACTCCGAGACGGGCGTGAGCGGGCGCGGGTCGGAGGCGTTGGCGTCCATGCGCGGCAGCCTAGCCGCCATCGGCGTCGACGCTCGCTCGCCGGCCACGCCGCTGGCCGGCACTCGCGGCGTGAGCGGGTCGGTCGTTAGGGTGAGGAGATGGATCGTGATGGGGCGGTCGCGCCTCCGGCACTCGAGCCGGCCTATGCTGCGACGGTCGTCATGCTGCGGGACGGCGAGCGCGGGGTCGAGGTGCTGCTCGCGCAGCGGCCGGAGAGCTCACGATCGTTCGCAGGCGCGTGGGTCTTCCCGGGTGGGGTGGTCGAGACCGACGATCTCGTGGACGGGGCGTCGGGCGAGCTCACCGCGCGGCGCACCGCGGTCCGCGAGACCCGTGAGGAGATCGGGCTCGTCGTCGACCCTGAAGAGCTCGTGCCGTTCTCGCGGTGGACGCCGCCCACGGGGTCGCCGAAGACGCTCATCACCACGTTCTTCGCGGTGCGCGTCCCAGACGGCGACCTGCGTCCCGAGCCCGACGAGGTGGCCGACCTCGCCTGGATGCGCCCGAGCGACGCCCTCGCACGACATGCCCGGGGCGGCATGACGCTCTGGCCGCCGACGTGGGTGACCCTGCACGGCCTCGACGCGGCCGTGTCGGTCGAAGCGGTGCTGGCCGCGTTCCGCACGGGGGTCGTCCGCGCGTACGTCTCACGGTTCTCGGACGACCGGCGCACCGTGGTCTGGCAGGAGGACGGGGAGTACGCGCCCGCCGACGCCGTGATGGACGCCGCGACCGCGGCACGCCACCGGCTCGTCATGGAGCGGCTGCCCTGGGTGTACCTCAGCGACTTCTGACCGCGCAACGCCCTTCTGTGGCTGGACCGCTCGTGGGTACCGTTGGCCCGTGGAGCTCGACTGGCTTGGCCGGCTGGACGACTGGGTGGACTGGTTGGATGCCTGGGACTACGAGATCGCCCGCGAGATCCTGCAGCGCGGCGTCGCCCTGCTCGCCGTGGTGGCGTTCTGGTCGACGCTGAACCAGTTCCGGCCGTTGCTCGGCGAGCGCGGCCTGCTGCCGGTTCCCGAGCTCCTGCGCGCCGTGCGGCGGCTGCGCGGGCCGAGCGTGTTCCGGTGGGGATACACCGATCGCGGGCTCGTCGGGGTCGCGACGGCCGGACTCGTGCTCGGGGCATCCGTCGTCGTCGGCCTGCCGCAGCTCGGCCCGCCCTGGGTGCCCATGCTGGTGTTCCTGGGGATGTGGATCCTGTACCTGTCCATCGTCGTGGTCGGGCAGACGTTCTACGGGTTCGGCTGGGAGATGCTGCTCTGCGAGGCGCTGTTCGTCGTCGCGTTCCTCGGATCGGCGGACCAGCCGCCGCCCCTGGTGATCCTCGTCGCGGTGTGGTGGCTGGTGTTCCGGCTCGAGTTCGGCGCCGGCATGATCAAGATCCGCGGCGGCCGTGAGTGGCGGGATCTGACCGCGCTCATGTACCACCACGAGACGCAGCCGATGCCCGGTCCGCTCAGCCGCCAGGCGCATCTGCTGCCGCCGTGGTTCCACCGGCTCGAGGTCGTCGGCAACCACATCGCGCAGCTCGGCGTGCCGTTCCTGCTCTTCATACCCGGGCCGGTCGGGTCCGCCGCGGCGGGTGTGATCATCGCCACGCAGCTCTGGCTCATCCTCACCGGGAACTTCGCCTGGCTGAACTGGATCACGGTGGTGCTCGCGGCCGGCGCGATCACGGACTCGGCATGGCACTGGCTGATTCCGGCGATCCCCACCGAGCTCCGGGCGGACGCGTCATCGATCCCGCTCTGGTGGGCCGTCGTCGTGCTCGCGGTCGCGGCGCTGCTGCTCGTGCTGAGCCGGCAGCCGCTGCTGAACCTGCTCAACCGGCGTCAGCTCATGAACGCGAGCTTCAACCGGTTCATGCTCGTGAACGCGTACGGCGCATTCGGCACGGTTACGAAGCGACGGGTCGAATATGTCATCGAGGGAACGCTCGACGCGGACCCCGACGGCCCGGCGACCGAGTGGCGCGAGTACGAGTTCGCAGGCAAACCCGGCGACGTCCGCCGCATTCCGCGCCAGTGGGCGCCGTACCACCTCAGGCTCGACTGGCTCATGTGGTTCCTGCCGCTGGGCCGCATGTGGGAGCCCTGGTTCGAGCGCCTGCTGGTGCGCCTCCTCGAAGCGGATGCCCCGACGCTGCGGCTGCTCGCGACCGATCCGTTCGCGGGCGAGCCGCCGCGTTGGGTGCGCGTGCGCGCGTACCACTACCGGTTCGCGACGCACGGCGAGTACCGGGCCCAGCGGGTGCGGTGGGTGCGCACGCTCGAGGGCGAGGTCGTGCGGCCTGCGTCGCTGCGCTGAGCGGCACCGGCGGGGCCGGATCGCCTCGCGAGGCGGACAGTGTGAGGCTTTCGGGCCGTGAACGCAAGCCCGCGTGCCGGCGGACGCCCTTCAATAGGCTGTCAAGCACGCATGGGCCACCCTTGCGGGCCGCCGGGGGGCACCCGGAGATCCAGGAGGCACCGTGTCACACATCGCGACGGAGGGGCAGCAGCCCGAGCCCCCACCCTATCGATCCGGGACCGGCCCGCAGCATCTCCGTTCCGAGCCGCGGCATTCGGGCCCGCAGCACCTCGCCGGGGAGCGGGCATCGGGCGATCTCAGGCGCATGCCCCTGGGCGCCGTACCCGCCAGTCGGATCAGCGGCATGCCCACCGGGAGTGGCAGCGAGCCGTACGCCACGCCCGTGACCGGGCTGCCGGCACCGACCCCTGCGTTCGTCGGCCGGTACGCCGTGCGCGAGCTCATCGGCTCGGGCGGCATGGCCGACGTCTACCTCGCCACCGACACCCAGCTCGGGCGCGACGTCGCCGTGAAGGTGTTCCGCGCCGAACACGACACGCCTGCCGACCGCCTGCGCCGAGAGCGCGAGATCCAACTGCTCGGCGAGCTCAACCACCTCGGCCTCGTCGCCATCTACGACGCGGGATTCCTGCCGCCCGAACAGGCGAGCCGGCGGTTCATCGTGATGGAGCTCGTGCGCGGGCGCGCCATGTCGCACCGGCTCGGCGCCGGCGCAATGCCCGAGCGGCAGGTCGCCGACATCGGCGCGCAGGTGGCCGATGCGCTCGCCTATGTGCACGGCCGTCAGGTGGTGCACCGCGACATCAAGCCCGAGAACATCCTGCTGAGCGACGACCCTGCCTACGGCTACTCGCTCACCGTCAAGCTCGCCGACTTCGGCGTGGCCCAGTTCATGGACGGCACCCGGCTCACGGGCGACGGTTCGATCATGGGCACCGCGGCTTACATCGCGCCCGAGCAGGCGCGCGGTGCCGAGGCCGAGCCGGCCAGCGACGTGTACGCGCTCGGCCTGGTCCTGCTCGAGGCGCTGCGCGGGGAGCGCGAGTACACGGGGACGCCCATCGAGGCCGCGCTCGCCAGGCTGCACCGCGCACCGACGATCCCCGATGAGCTGTCCGACGAGTGGCGGGAGCTGCTCGAGGCGATGACCTCGGACGAGCCGTCGGCACGTCCGACGGCGCACGATGTGGCCGCGACGCTGCGCGACCTCATCCGGTCGCGGATCACCGAGGGCCGGGGCAAGCGCTCGCGCGGAGAACGTGCCGCGCGCCGCAGGTCCGCGCGCGAGGCATCCGGCCGTCGCGGCGGGTCGTTCTGGACCTTCCGCGGACGACGGGACTAGCTTCGACCCATGTGGACTCGTGCCAAGCGGCGACGCCGCACTGACTCGCCGGAGCGCGCAGCCGCCGAACTGACCGCCGCCGTCGATGCGCGCGCGCCCGAGGTGAAGATCCGCGCGTTCCGTATCGGCTTCGTGGGCGCGATCGGTGTGCTCTTCGCCCTGCTGCTCGGCGGGATCGTCGGCCAGCTCGGCACCGTGATCCTCTACGTGGCGCTCGCGCTGTTCCTCGCGCTCGGCCTCGACCCGCTGGTCAGCTGGCTGCAGAAGCGCATGCCGCGCTGGCTCGCGATCCTGCTCGTCGTGATCGCGGTCGTCGGCCTCTTCGTGGGCCTGATCGCGACCATCGTGCCGATCGTGATCGAGCAGACGCGGATCATCGTCGAAGACTGGCCGACGATCGTGGACAATGTCGAGCACTCCGACTTCGTGGTCTGGCTCAACGGCATCATCGGTGGCGACGCGATCGCGCAGGGCGTGACCGCGATCGGCGACTGGCTCGGCGACCCGAACAACTTCGGCTCGCTGACCGGCGGCATCCTCGCGGTGGGGGCGGGCATCGCCGGCGGGTTCACGGGCGCCACGATCGTGCTGATCCTCACGCTGTACTTCCTCGCATCGCTGCACTCGATGAAGCGCTACGCGACCCGGTTCGTGCCGCAGAGCTCGCGCGGCAAGTTCAGCGAGGTGTCCGAGGAGATCACGGGCTCGGTCGGGCGGTACGTCATCGGTCAGGGCTCGCTCGGGCTCATCAACGGCGTGCTCAGCTTCATCTACCTGTCGATCATCGGCGCGCCCGCGCCGATCCTGCTCGCCTTCGTCGCGTTCCTCTGCTCGCTCGTGCCGCTCATCGGTACGCTCACGGGCGCGATCATCATCTCGCTCGTCTCGTTCGCGGCGTCGCCCGAGACCGCGCTCGCCGCGGCGATCTACTACCTCATCTACATGCAGATCGAGGCGTACGTGCTGAGCCCGCGCATCATGAACCGCGCCGTCGCGGTGCCCGGCGCGCTCGTGGTCATCGCGGCCGTCGCGGGCGGCACGCTCGGCGGCGTGCTCGGTGCGCTCGTCGCGATCCCGGTCGCCGCGTCGCTGATCACCATCGTCGAGAAGGTCGTGTTCCCGAGGCAGGACTCGATCTAGCGCGGATGGGATCCGGCCAGGACCCGTTCGAAGAGAGCCGGCTGCGGGACTCGAACCCGCAACCACCGCTTTACAAGAGCGGTGCGCTACCAATTGCGCCAAGCCGGCGGAGTGTCGCGACCAGTCTAGCGGCGTCGGTGGCCGGGTGATGGGAGCCGACGGATGGGGCGCTCCGCACGCCGGGCCGACGCGTGCCGCCCGGCCGCACCGACGCGCGTATGCTGTTCGAGGCTCGGCGCGGATCCCGTCTCCCGACGGGCACCGAGTCTCGAACGGGGTGCGATGCGAAAGCCGGAGAGCGCGACGGCGACCGGGGCGGACGCAGCGGCGAACGCGACGTCGGATTCAGCAGCAGACGCAGCGGCGGGCGCGACGTCGGGCGCGACGCCGGGCGCGGGACGCACGGAACATCGCCATGCCGACCGCCTGCACCTGCCCGTGTGGCTCGCCGTCGCGATCGCGGTGCTGTGCGGCGCCGGAACCGCCGTGCAATCGCGCATCAACGGCGAGCTCGCACGCGAGCTCGGAGACCCGTACACGACCGCGGCGATCTCGTTCGGCTCGGGCCTCGTCATCCTGCTCATCACGCTCGCGGTGTGGCGGCCGGGTCGTGTGGGCTTCGGCAAGCTCAGGGTTCAGTTGCGTGAGCGCAGAATTCTGTGGTGGATGCTCTTCGGCGGGCTCGCGGGCGCCTACTTCGTCACGACACAGGGCCTCTCTGCGGGCGTGCTGGGCGTCGCGGTGTTCACGGTCGCGATCGTGGCCGGACAGACGATCGGCGGGCTCGTGTTCGACCTCATCGGGCTCGGCCCCGGCGGCAGACGCCCGGTCACCGCGACCCGCCTCACCGGCGCGCTGCTCGCACTCGCGGCGATCGGGTGGGCGGTGTCGGGCCAGCTCGCGCACGAGGTGCCGCTGCTGCTCATGCTGCTGCCCTTCGCCGCGGGTGTCGGCGCCGCGTGGCAGCAAGCGGTCAACGGCCGGGTGCGCGCCGCCGCCGACAGCGCGCTCACCTCGACCGCGTTGAACTTCATCGTCGGTACGACGGCGCTCGTGATCGTGATGTTCGTGCACGCGGGCATCGAGGGCTTCCCGGCCGAGTTCCCCACCGAGCCCTGGCTCTACCTCGGCGGCCTCATGGGCTGCCTGTTCATCGCCGGTCAGGCGATCGTCGTGCGCATCATCGGTGTCCTGGTGCTCGCGCTCGCGGGCGTCGCCGGTCAGCTCACCGCGGCGCTCGCGCTCGACCTGCTGGCGCCGACGCACGGCCGGGTCGTCGACGCCGCGACCATCGGCGGCACCGCGCTCGCGCTCATCGCGGTCGGCGTCGCGAGCATCTCGCGGCGCAGGCACCGCCACCGCGCAGCTTCGGTCGGGGAAGGTGGATCGCCCGGCGCATCCACGCAGCCCGACGCATCCGCGCAGCTCGAGACGCCGGCGCGTCCCGGCTCCTGACCGCGTTCAGTCGAGCGTGGTGAGACGGTCCGCGACGGCGCGCTCGCGCGGCGGCTTCGCCTCGGGCGGGCGGCCGCCGACGTACAGCCAGCCGAGCAGGCGCTCATTCGGGGCCAGGCCGTGCATGGCGGCGACCGCCGGACGCCTCGTGTGCGGGCCTGTGCGCCACATGACGCCCCACCCCGCGTCGTCCAGGAGCAGACTCAGCAGGTGCGCGACGCCCGCGGCGACCGCCTCCTGCTCCCACTCGGGCACCTTCGGGTGCGGTGCGACCGTCGCGACGATCGCGAGCAGCAGCGGGGCGCGCAGCGGCTTGGCGGCGAGCTTCTCCGCGTGCTCGCCCTCGAGACCGGATGCCTCGGCGAGCGCCCGGCCGAGACGCGCCCGCGCATCGCCGCGCAGCGCGATCACGCGCCACGGCGTGAGCGACGCGTGATCGGCGACGCGGCCGGCGGCGTCGAGCAGCTCGCGCAGTTCGGCGTCGGCCGGCGAGGCATCCGTCACCTTGGGCGATGAGCGCCTCGCGAGCGCCGCCTCGCGGAGCGACGCCACCGATCAGGCCTGCGCGTCGGACGTGGCCGGCTCGGCCGGCGAGTCGTCGGTGGCGGGCGCGCTCTGATCCGCGGCGGCGAAGTTCAGGGCGATGGAGTTCATGCAGTACCGGTCGCCCGTGGGGGTGCCGAAGCCGTCGGGGAAGACATGGCCCAGGTGCGAGCCGCAGCTCGCGCACCGCACCTCGGTGCGGACCATGCCGAGCGACGTGTCCTCGATGAGCTCGACCGCCTCGGGGCGGACCGACTCGTAGAAGCTCGGCCAGCCGCAGCCCGAGTCGAACTTCGTGCCGCTCTTGAACAGCTCGGCGTTGCAGGCCGCGCACGTGTAGATGCCCGCGCGTTCCTCATCGAGGAGCTCGCCGGTCCACGGGCGCTCGGTCGCGGCTTCGCGGAGCACGGAGTACTGTTCGGCGCCGAGCTCGGCACGCCACTGGTCGTCGCTCTTCTGGACGCGGTATTCCATGGTTCTCCTTCCGATCCGACCGGGAGGGCCGG
This sequence comes from Agromyces protaetiae, assembly GCF_030866785.1. NCBI lineage: Bacteria > Bacillati > Actinomycetota > Actinomycetes > Micrococcales > Microbacteriaceae > Agromyces > Agromyces silvae. Next base: position 1,007,112 of record NZ_CP133018.1, read on the forward strand.
AGCTCGCGGGCGCCGTTCAGCCTAATCCCCGCACGAGGTGCAACGCCGGTGTGTGTCATCCTGTTCCGCGCCCGGCGCGCGCGGATGCGGATGCCGGGTGGAACCGGACGCGGGCACGCGGACGCGGGCACGCCGCGCGGCTCGGCGGGTTCCCAGGCCGGCACTGCCTAGGATGTGGGCAAGCGCGGCACCGGGCCGGGCACGACGGGAGGCGAGTATGACGGGTGCGCCCGCCCCCAGGCGTCCCGGCGTAGCCGGCGTCGACCGCGGTGCCGGCACGGGCGCCGTCCAGGGCGACCCCGGTGACGCAGACGGTGAGGCAGTGCTCGACGACCGGGCCCGTCGGATCCTCGCCTTCGAGACCCGCTCGTTCGGTCACCCCGGTGCGAAGGCCGAGGCCGTCCGTGCCGAGTTCGGACTGTCCGCCGCGCGGTACTACCGGCTGCTCGCCGAGCTCATCGACGCCCCGGCGGCACTGCGATACGACCCCATGCTCGTGAAGCGCCTGCAGCGCATGCGTGACGCGCGCGCCGTCGCCCGAGACCGCCGTACCCTCAGCCTCGGCCGGGCGCTCGACTGAGCTCCGGCCCCGACCCACGACTGGACCCCATGGCGCAGAAGTTCCCCCGCGACCGGTTCGACCGCATTCCCGACGGCATCGAGCGGATCGGCGCGCATCGCGCGCCGCGTCGCCGCGGCCAGGGCTGGATCGCGTTTGCCTGGGCCGCGCTCGCGACCGTCGTGCTGGCGACCGCGGGCATCATCGGGATCATGGTGTTCAACGACCGCCTCAACTTCGGTGACGAGCCGCAGCCGGCGGCGACCGAGGCGCCGGTCGAGACCGCACCGCCGACCGTCGCTCCTGACCTGCCGGTGACCGTGCTCAACGGCACGCAGACGAGCGGGCTCGCGGCGCGTGCCGCCGAAGCGCTCACCGCGGCAGGGGTGCCGGTGGGTACGACCGCGAACGCGAGTGAGAACGACCTCACCGTCACCTACGTCTATTACGCCACGGCCGACCTCGAGGGCGCCGCGCGGGGCGTGGCGCAGGCGCTGCCCGAGGCGGAGGTCCGGCTCGACGCGAAGTTCGGCGAGATCGGCACGCCGTTGGTGGTCGTGCTCGGATCCGACTACGCCGCGGCGACCGGAGGCTGACACCGGCCACGGTCTCGGCCCCCGCGGTTCCGGAAGGCGCTGTCCGAATCGTTGTCATTCTGCGACCTTTCGTAACGAAACGAGTCTTGTGCGCACACATCTCTCCCACCAATGTGGAGATTGGCTGTCCGAACCCGTGTAGTACGCCTCGCATCACCCGGTGCACGTCAGCACGTGGACGGCCCGGTACCTGCCTCGGGCACGTGCTGACGACACACGGCAATTGGGAGCAACGCATGGCGAACGGGACCGTGAAGTGGTTCAACGCTGAAAAGGGATACGGGTTCATCACCGTCGATGACGGCGGCCAGGACGTGTTCGTCCATTACTCCGCCATCGACATGGCGGGCTACAAGGTGCTCGAGGAGGGCCAGCAGGTCGTCTTCGAGGTCGGCACCGGTTCGAAGGGCCCGCAGGCCGAGGCGGTTCGCCCCGCCTGATCCCCGGCTTACGACACGCGCCGCCCGCCTCGACGGGCGGCGCGTTCGTACCCGCGGCGCCGCGGACCGCGTGGAGTCGCCGCGGGTCGCAGCGCCTCGCGACGCGCCGCAGCGCGTCGCCGCGGGCGGCGGCATCACGATCGTTACGATGGCGGAATGTCTGAGGATCCCGCGCGGAGTCGGAGGCCACTCGCACGCGCGGTCGTGAGCGCGGCGCTGCTCCTCGCGCTGGCCGGATGCGCGGCGGGCGAACCCGAGGCGACGGAGCCGCCGGTCATCACCCGCGCCGCTCCCGCGGCCATGGGGGTGGCGTCGTCGATCGTGTTCGCGCCGCTCCGCGGGACCCTCGCGGATGCGGCAGCACTCGCACACCCCGCGCTCGCCGTGAAGGTCGACAACCACGTCGAGGCCAGGCCGCACATCGCGCTCAACCGGGCCGACATCGTCTTCGAGGAGCTCGTCGAGGGCGGCATCACAAGGTATGCGGCCGTCTGGCATTCGGATGTCCCGGACGAGCTCGGCCCGGTTCGGTCCATCCGACCGATGGACCCCGACATCATCGCGCCGTTCGGCGGCCTCGTCGCGTACTCGGGCGGCCAGGAGCAGTTCGTGGCCATGATGCAGGACACGCCCGTCGTGAACCTCGTCTTCGACTACGACGACACCGGCCTGTTCTGGCGCGCCGACGACCGGCCGGGACCGCACGACGTCATCCTCGCCGCCGGAGAGGCGGTGCGCCGCCACGCCGACCTCCCGGCGCCGGCCGTGCAGTTCGCCTACGGCACCCAGGATCCACTCGCCCACGTGCCCGGCGCGACGCCGACGAGCCGGATCGACGCGGTGTTCTCGGATGCCAGATATCCGAGTTGGGAGTGGGACGCGGCGAGCTCGACCTGGCTCCGCTCGCAGGAGGGGGCTCCCGACGTCGAAGCGTCCGGCGACCGGGTGCGCGCCACGAACGTGGTGACCATGCGCGTCGACATCGACTGGAGTCTCGGGGAGGTGCCGCGCACCGTCCTCGTCGGCGAGGGCGAGGTCTGGGTCTCCGCAGCCGGGCGAACCGCGCACGGCCGGTGGGCGAAGCCCGCTCGCGAGTCGCCGATCGCACTCACCGCCGACGATGGCGCGCCGCTCCGGCTCGCGCCGGGAACCACCTGGGTCGAGCTCGTCCCGCTCGACGGATCGGTCACCTTCACCCCCTGAGCGGTACGCCCCCGGCAGGTCCTTCGATCGGTGGCCCGCGCCGACGTCGAGCAGCGTCCCCGCGAGGCGTCCGCTCGCTTGCACTCTCGATTCGAGAGTGCCAGAATCGGTGTTAGCACTCGCACGATTCGAGTGCTAACCACCATTCTTCGGACGTCCGGGAAGGGACGAGAGAAACACATGGCAAAGATCATCGCTTTCGACGAGGAGGCCCGTCGCGGTCTCGAGCGTGGACTCAACACGCTCGCCGACGCGGTCAAGGTGACCCTCGGCCCGCGCGGCCGCAACGTCGTGCTCGAGAAGAAGTGGGGCGCCCCCACCATCACGAACGACGGCGTTTCGATCGCCAAGGAGATCGAGCTCGACGACCCGTACGAGAAGATCGGTGCCGAGCTCGTCAAGGAGGTCGCCAAGAAGACCGACGACGTCGCGGGTGACGGCACCACCACGTCCGTCGTGCTCGCTCAGGCGCTTGTGCGCGAGGGCCTCCGCAACGTCGCCGCCGGCGCCGACCCGATCAGCCTCAAGAAGGGCATCGAGAAGGCCGTCGAGGCCGTCTCGGCGCAGCTGCTCGAGAGCGCCAAGGAGATCGAGACCAAGGCCGAGATCGCGGCCACCGCGTCCATCTCGGCCGCCGACCCGCAGATCGGCGAGATCATCGCCGAGGCGATCGACAAGGTCGGCAAGGAAGGCGTCGTCACGGTCGAGGAGTCGAACACGTTCGGCACCGAGCTCGAGCTGACCGAGGGCATGCGCTTCGACAAGGGCTACCTGTCGGCGTACTTCGTGACCGACCCCGAGCGCCAGGAGGTCGTGTTCGAGGACGCGTACATTCTCATCGCGAACTCGAAGGTCTCGAACATCAAGGACCTGCTCCCCATCGTCGACAAGGTGATCCAGACGGGCAAGCAGCTCGTCATCATCGCCGAAGACGTCGACGGCGAGGCGCTCGCGACCCTGATCGTCAACAAGGTCCGCGGCATCTTCAAGTCGGTGGCCGTCAAGGCCCCGGGCTTCGGCGACCGCCGCAAGGCTCAGCTCCAGGACATCGCGATCCTCACGGGCGGCCAGGTCATTTCGGAAGAGCTCGGCCTCAAGCTCGAGAACGTCACGCTCGACCTGCTCGGCCAGGCACGCAAGGTCGTCATCACCAAGGACGAGACGACCATCGTCGAGGGTGCGGGCGACAGCGAGCAGATCGCCGGCCGTGTCGCGCAGATCCGCCAGGAGATCGAGAACACCGACTCCGACTACGACCGCGAGAAGCTGCAGGAGCGCCTCGCCAAGCTCGCCGGCGGCGTCGCCGTCATCAAGGCGGGTGCGGCCACCGAGGTCGAGCTCAAGGAGCGCAAGCACCGCATCGAAGACGCCGTGCGCAACGCGAAGGCCGCCGTCGAGGAGGGCATCGTCGCCGGTGGTGGCGTCGCCCTCATCCAGGCCGGTGCCGCGGTGCTCGGCTCGCTCGAGCTGAGCGGTGACGAGGCGACCGGTGCGAACATCGTCCGCGTCGCCATCGAGGCCCCGCTCAAGCAGATCGCGCTGAACGCCGGTCTCGAGCCGGGCGTGGTCGCGAACAAGGTGGCCGAGCTGCCCGCGGGTCACGGCCTCAACGCCGCGACCGGCGAGTACGGCGACCTGCTCGCGCAGGGCATCATCGACCCCGCCAAGGTGACGCGTTCGGCGCTGCAGAACGCTGCGTCGATCGCCGGCCTCTTCCTCACGACCGAGGCCGTCGTCGCCGACAAGCCCGAGAAGACCCCGGCTCCGGTCGGCGACCCCACGGGTGGCATGGACTTCTGAGTCCACACGCGTCGCACTGCGCCGCACACGAACACGAACGAAGGGCGTCCCCGCGAGGGGGCGCCCTTCGGCGTGTCGCCGGGCTCCGCAGCGAGCGAGTGGCGTGCTCGGCCACGGGTGCGGCCCGGCGGCGACGCGGCGGTCCGGCGGGCGGCGGTCCGGCGGGCGGCGGTAGATCGCGCGCCCGCGTGATGCGATCGTTGCGAGCCGTGCGTCGGGCTGGCTGCCGGCGGCGCGTATTCTGACCGCATGACGCGCTCACGCCCCCGCGCAACCACCCTCACCGTGAGTGCGATTGCGATTGCGGTCGCGTTCGGCGTCACGCTCACAGGATGCACGCCGACCGATGCGCCTCCCTCGGCCAGCCCGGCGGTGCCGTCGGCGTCGCCCACACCGGAGCCCGTGCTGGATCCGGGCCCGGTGCCCCGCATCGACGCCGACTGTGAACAGCTCGTCGCACTGCCGGCACTCCAGTCCTTCGTCGGCGATGCGGGAGCGCCGCTCGTGATGCTGCATGAGCCGGAACGACTGACGCCGGATGAGGCCGCAGTGCTCCAGCTCGGCGGACTCGTCTGCGACTGGGCCAGTCACACCGACCCGGTCTCGTCCGTGCCATCGGAGGGTGCGCAGCGGGTCCGGCTTCGGGTGATGCCGGAAGGGCTCGAGCACGCCGCGGAGTACGTGGCGACCTATCAGATCGCCGATCCGACGTATGGCGAGCACGTGCAAGGTCCTCGGTGCATCGCGCCGGACGCAGGCCGGTCGAGCGGCTATTGCGAACTGATCGGCGCGATCGGGCCGACCTGGGTGGAGCTGCAGGTCTCTGGTATCGCTGCGGCCTCGGGATCGACTGATGCGTCGCTCCGCGACGCGTTTCGAGCGAGCATCGCGGACCGTCTCGTCGCCGAGTTGCAGGCGATGACGGCCCCACGTCCGCGATGGTCGCCCACCGCGGTCGGCCGGGCGGACTCGTGCGAGAACGCGCTGTCGACAGAGCAGGTCGCGGCACTCACGGGCTTTCCGGACGTATGGTTCGGAGTGTCGTGGGACGGCCCGCGTCTCGGGCAGTACAGCTACGCGACGGACGAGACCGGCGCCAAACGGTGTTCTATCCATCCGATCGCTCAGGCAGATGCGACCTTCGGCGCCGTGTTTCTGCTGCCGGGCGGCAGCTGGGCGTTCGATCGGTACCGCGACACCTGGCTCGCATCGGGCGGGATGCCTCAGCCGGTGACCGGCTTGACGCCGGACGAAGCGGTACTGCGATGCGCTGACGAGGCCGCCGAGTGCCGCCTCGACCTCAGCCTCGAGGGCGACTGGGTGGCCATCGTCTTCCCGCCCGTCCCCGACGAGTCCGTGTCAGACGAGTCCGTGTCGTCGGTGTCGGAGCTCGACCTCGCCGCCGCGCGAGCCTCGATCGTGCCGCTCGCGGAGGCGCTGGTCGCGAATCTCGGAGCGCCTGCGTAGCGCACCAGCTCACGCTCGCCCGGTCGCTAGTGGGCGAAGAGCCGAGCATTGGCGTGCTCGACCTCGAGATACTGCGCCGCCGAGACGCTGAGCGCCTGGTTCAGACTCTCGAGTGACTGTTCGACCTGGAGCTGGGTCGCCCGCCACTGCGCAGCGGCCGTTTGGAATGCGGTCGAGGCCTGGCCCGACCACGACGATTGCAGCCCGGTGAGCTGGGCCATGAGACCGCCGACGTCGGCGCGGATACGCTCCATCGTGGCGCGGGCGCCCTGCGTGGCGGACTGCAGCTGCTCGCTGTCGACCTGATAGCTCGTCATCACGGATCCTTTCGATTGGTGCCTCGACCGTAGGCCGCGACGCGGCCCTGCGCGGCGGCTCACCGCCGGATCTGGAAAGGTGTGACCGACCAGCACCTGTGCAGGACCCGTCGCGTCGCACCGCGCCACCGCTTCTCTCCGAGGCCGCGAGAGCGCGACAACGGCTGCGAGCCAGGCCGAGCCGGCACTCGCCGGCGGTCGCCGACGCCGATCAGGCCGGCTCAGGCCTCGGTGACGCGTTGCGGTGCGGCCGCCGACCCGGCAAGGGGAAGCGACACGCGGAAGGTCGCGCCGCCCCCGGGCGTCTCGACGACGTCGACCGAGCCGTTGTGCGCGGCGACGATCGAGGAGACGATCGCCAGCCCGAGGCCGGAACCGCCCGTCTCGCGCGTGCGCGACGTGTCCGCGCGCCAGAAACGTTGGAAGATCTTCTCGCGGATCTGCGGGGGGATGCCCTCGCCATGGTCGACGACCTCGATCCGCGCCCGCTCGGCCTCGTCGTCGACCGACACCCGGATCTCGATCGGGCTGTCGACCGCGGTGAACCGCACGGCGTTGCCCATGAGGTTGGTGATGATCTGCCGGATCTTGTTCTCTTCGGCGAGCACGATCGCGCGGCGCACCGGTTTGGGCGCCGTGATCGGTCCCGTCTCCGTCTCGGGCCCGCGCGCCGAATCCGCGGACGCCGCGACGCCGGCCGCGGTCGCGGAGCCTGCGGCGGGCCCCGCCGCCGCGGTCTCATCGGCGACCTTCTGCGCCCGCACGCGGCGGCCGCGCAGCCGGGCCAGCGTCGCGCCGGCGAACGACGATTTCGGCACGGCGCTGCGAGCGCCCTTCGCCGGGCCCGGCTCGAGCTCGACCTGAAGGATCGGCGCCGTGCCCGTGGCATCCGCCGCGCGCTCCTCGGGCGCGATGACCGTGACGACCCGGCCCGGGTTCGCCGCCATCGTGTCGAGTGCGGCATCGCGGGCGAGCGGGACGAGGTCGACCTCGGCGAGCACGAGCGGCTTCGCTTCGTCGAGGCGGGCGAGCGCCAGCAGATCCTCGACCAGGCCGCCCATGCGGATGGCCTCTTTCTCGATGCGATCCATCGCCTGCCCGACCTCTTCGGGGCTCTGCAGCGCGCCCATGCGGTACAGCTCGGCGTACCCGCGCACGGACACGAGCGGCGTGCGCAGCTCGTGCGACGCATCGCCGACGAAGCGGCGCATCTGCTCGATGGTGCGCGCCCGGTCGCGGAACGCGCGGTCGATGCGGTTCAGCATCGTGTTGAGCGAACGGTTCAGGCGGCCGACCTCGGTGTTCGGCGTCGCGCCGCCGAGGCGCTGGCTGAAGTCGCCGTCGGCGATGGCGGCGGCGGTTCGCTCGACCTCGCGCAACGGTGCGAACGTCGTCGTGACCAGCATGCGGGTGAGCAGCGCCCCGACGACGATCACGCCGAACCCGAAGCCGAGGAAGATCGTGAGGTAGGCGGCGAGCAGCTGCTCGGTGTCCTTGGTCGAGATGGCGACGAGGATCGGCACGAACGTACCGTGCACGTCGGCGGTCTCCAGCACCGCGATGCCGCGGTACGTCTTCTGGCCGTGCGTGTCCTCGAGCTCGAGGATCGCGTAATGGCCGTCATTGATCGCGGCGACGTAGGTCGGTGGCAGCGTCGACGGGATCTTCGGCAGCTCGTCCTTGGACCGATCCTCCCAGTTGTTCCGCTGGTACTCGCCGTCGGCGTCGTACTGCGCGACGAACACCTCGGTCTGTTCCGAGAAGTCGAGCCGGTCCAGGTTCATGGCACCGCGGCTGGGCGAGTCGAAGTACTGGCTGACCCCGCTCGCCGCGATCGACTGCAGCTTGTCCTTCATCTGCTGGTCGACGTAGCCGCGCAGCATGGCGGCGGTGCCGATGCCCGACACCAGCAGCCCGAGCGTGAGCATGAGCACCGTGACCCCGGTGATCTTGGTGCGCAGGGAGACCCGGCTCCACCGCTCGAAGACTGTCTGATGCATGGCGCGGCGAGTCTACGGAGCGAGCCTGGGGCGCCGCTGTGCCAGACACCCCATGCGTTCAGGCCTTGGACGACTTCAGCATGTACCCGAAGCCGCGCTTGGTCTGGATGAGCGGCTCGGCTGAGTGCTGGTCGAGCTTCCGGCGCAGGTACGAGATGTAGCTCTCGACGATGCCGGCGTCGCCGTTGAAGTCGTACTCCCACACGTGGTCGAGGATCTGCGCCTTCGACAGCACCCGGTTCGGGTTCAGCATCAGGTAGCGCAGCAGCTTGAACTCGGTGGGGGAGAGCTCGACGGGGATGTCGCCGACGAGCACCTCGTGCGTGTCCTGGTCCATCGTCAGCTCGCCGGTGCGGATCACGGCATCCTCTTCGGCGTGCATCGTCCGGCGCAGGATCGCCTTGATGCGGGCGACGATCTCGTCGAGGCTGAACGGCTTGGTCACGTAGTCGTCGCCGCCGACGGTGAGGCCGGTGATCTTGTCCTCGGTGTCGTCTTTCGCGGTGAGGAAGAGGATCGGCGCGGTGTACCCGGCCGAGCGCAGGCGCTTGGTGACGCTGAACCCGTTCATGTCGGGCAGCATGACGTCGAGGATGATGAGGTCGGGCTCCTCCTCGAGCACGGCCGAGATCGTCTGCGCGCCGTTGCCGACCGCGCGGACGGCGAAGCCGGCGAATCGCAGGCTCGTCGTGAGCAGGTCGCGGATGTTGGGTTCGTCGTCGACGATGAGAATGCGAGGTCCGTCGCTCATGTTGCCATTCTCCTGCGGGTGAGCTGAATCTTTCCTGAACGTTCTTCGAGTGCGGTCCATGCGGCGCGCCGCGAGGTGGGCGTTGCGGATGCCTCGTGCAAGACTCGGCACATGCGCGCACACGATCCGACGGGCCGGAACGGCGTGCGCATCGGTCCACGCGAGTTCGACTTCGCCCGGCAGATCGCCGTGATGGCGATCGTCAATCGCACGCCCGACTCGTTCTACGATCAGGGCCGCACCGACGCGCTCGACCTTGCGGTCGCGGCCGCCGAGGAGGCGATCGTCGAGGGCGCCGACTGGATCGACATCGGCGGTGCGAAGTTCGCGCCGGGGCCGGCCGTGCCGGTCCAGGACGAGATCGACCGGGTCGTGCCGGTCGTCGAAGCGCTCAGGGGTGCCGGCGTCGTGCTCTCGGTCGACACCTTCCAGCCCGGGGTCGCCCGGGCCGCGCTCGCTGCGGGCGCGCACGTGATCAACGACACGACCGGCATCCACGACCCGGCGATGGCCGACGTCGTCGCCGAAGCCGGCGCGGCGATCGTCATCACGCACAGCAAAGCCGCGCCACGGACCGCCTATCCGTCGCCGACGTATGACGACGTGGTCGACGAGGTCGTCGCATTCCTCCGCGATCGGATCGCGCTCGCCGAGGCGAGGGGCGTGGCATCCGACCGCATCATCGTCGATCCGGGACACGACCTGAACAAGCACACCCTCGACTCGCTCGAGCTCACGCGTCGCCTCGACGAGGTCGTCGCCCTCGGACACCCCACGCTCGTGGCGCTCTCGAACAAGGACTTCGTGGGGGAGAGTCTGGGTCGCCGTGACCGGCACCAGCGCGTCGAAGGGTCGATCGCGGCCGCGGTGTACGCGGTCACGCGAGGTGCGCGCATCGTGCGCGTGCACAATGTCCGCGAGACGGTCGACGCCATGCGCATGATCGAGGCGATCGAGGGTTGGCGCGAGCCGGCGTACCTCGAGCACAACCGATGATGGAAGGGCGCAGCATGACCGTAATCCCGGACCGTGAGACGCTGCTCGACGCGTACGCACTCCCCGATCGGGGCACGCCCCGCGTGCGCATGAACTTCATCATGAGCCTGGACGGGGCCGTCACGGTCGATGGGACGAGCGGCGGGCTCGGCGATGCGAGCGACCGCGCCGCCATGCAGGCGATCCGCACGCTCGCCGACGTCATCGTCGTCGGCGCGGGCACGATTCGCGTCGAGGGGTACGGCGGCGTGCGAGTGAGCGAGACGGATGCCTCGTGGCGCGAGTCGCGCGGATGGCCGGCGCAGCCCCGACTGGCGATCGTGTCGAACCGGCTCGAGCTCGACCCGGGGCATCCGGTGTTCGCGGAGGCCGTGACGCGCCCGATCGTGGTGACCCATGCCGGCGCCCCTGAGCGGGAGCGCACCGCGCTCGCCGACGTCGCCGACGTGCTCGTCAGCGGCGAGACGGCCGTCGATGTCGACGCCATGCTCGACCGGCTCGCGCGCGAGGGCCTGCGGCAGGTGCTCTGTGAGGGCGGTCCGTCGCTCTTCGGCGCGCTGCTCGAGGCGGGGCTGGTCGACGAGCTCTGCCTGAGTCTCAGTCCGACGCTCGTCGGCGGCGACGCCGGTCGCATCGTGCGTGGCGCGAGTGAGGCGGCGCGCCGGATGCGGCTTGTGCACGCGATGCCCACAGGTGATCTCGTGCTGCTGCGCTATGCGCGCGCGAGCTGAACGCCCGACGTTGTGTACCCCCCCGGAACCCGATCGGTGCGGCGGCTTCCGCCGCGTCCGCAGCCGCCGGTTCCGAGGGCGGTGGGTCGTTGCCCACCCGCCCGTACGACCCCGATAGCGGCGGGAGCTTTCCGGACTGCGGCACTATGCCTATCCCGGAGTACGGGCCGTGGTGCTGATGCGGTGAGACGTCAGGCGGCGGCGGCGAGCGTGTGGGCGTCGAGGATCGTGTACGAGTAGCCCTGCTCGGCGAGGAAGCGCTGCCGGTTCTGCGCGAAGTCCTGGTCGACGGTGTCGCGGGCGACGAGGGTGTAGAAGTTCGCCGACAGGCCCGACTCCTTCGGGCGGAGCAGCCGCCCCAGGCGCTGCGCCTCCTCCTGGCGTGAGCCGAACGAACCAGAGACCTGGATCGCGACCGTCGCCTCCGGCAGGTCGACCGAGAAGTTCGCGACCTTCGACACCACGAGCACGGGCGTCGTGCCGTCGCGGAACTCCTGATACAGCCGCTCGCGCTCGTCGACCGGGGTCGACCCGGTGAGCTGCGGTGCACCGAGGGCCTCGGCCAGCTCGTCGATCTGGTCGAGGTACTGGCCGATGACGAGGATGCGCTCGCCGGCGTGGCGGGCCACGAGTTGGCGCACGACGTCGAGCTTCGCGGGCGCCGTCGCAGCAAGGCGGTAGCGCTCGTCGTCGGCCGCAGCCGCGTACTGGAGCCGCTCGCCCTGCGGCAGGTCGACCCGGACCTCGAAGCATGCGGCGGGCGAGATGAAGCCCTGGGCTTCGATCTCCTTCCAGGGCGCGTCGAAGCGCTTCGGGCCGATCAGGCTGAACACGTCGCCTTCGCGCCCGTCTTCGCGCACGAGCGTCGCGGTGAGGCCGAGGCGACGGCGTGCTTGCAGCTCCGCGGTGAGCTTGAACACCGGAGCCGGAAGCAGATGCACCTCGTCGTAGACGATGAGGCCCCAGTCGAGCGCGTCGAGGAGGGACAGATGGGCGTACTCGCCCTTCCGCTTCGCGGTGAGGATCTGGTACGTCGCGATCGTGACGGGCTTGACCTCTTTGACCTGCCCCGAGTACTCGCCGATCTCTTCGGCGGTGAGGCTCGTGCGGCGCAGCAGCTCGTCGCGCCACTGCCGTGCCGAGACGGTGTTGGTCACGAGGATGAGCGTCGTGGTCTTCGCGGTCGCCATTGCGCCGGCGCCGACGAGCGTCTTGCCGGCGCCGCAGGGCAGCACGACGACGCCCGAGCCGCCCTCGAAGAAGTTGTCGACGGCCTGCTGCTGGTAGCCGCGTAGGTGCCAGCCGTTCTGCTGCAGTCCGATGTCGTGCGGTGTGCCTGGCGTGTAGCCCGCGAGGTCTTCGGCCGGCCAGCCCAGTTTCACGAGTTCCTGCTTCAAGGCACCCCGAGCCCAGGGGGCGACGAGGAAGCTCGCGTCGTCGATGCGTTCGGTCAGGAGCGGCGCGATGCGCTTGCCGTTGGCGACCTCGGTGAGCACAGGGGCATCGGAGCTGCGCAACCGCAGGGCGCCGTCGTCGGTGCGGTCGATGACGAGTCGCCCGTAGCGGGCGACCGTCTCGCGCATGTCGACCGAGACGGTCTGCGGCACTGGAAACTTCGCGTACCGCTCGAGCGTGCCCAGCATGTCCTCAGCGGTGTGGCCGGCCGCGCGCGCATTCCATAGCCCGAGGCGAGTGATGCGGTAGGTGTGCACATGCTCGGGGGCGCGTTCGAGTTCGGCGAACACGGCGAGGTCGTGGCGTGCATCCTCAGCGAGCGGGTTCGCGACCTCGAGCAGCACGGTGCGGTCGCTCTGGACGATCAGGGGGCCGTCTGACATAGCGCGCAAGTCTACGCCGTCTCGCCGGGAATGAGGTTGTGATGCGGGGACGGCCCGCCCGAGCGGCGCATCCGGCCCGAACCGGGACCGCCCTACTCCGCGGGCGCCGGCCCGACCGCGGCGATCGCCGACAGCGGCAGGGTGCGCTCGATGTCGGCCTTGCGGTCGCGTGCACGGAGTCGACCGTTTGCGACGCTCGCGGGCGCAAGCAGGTAGTCGGCGGTCTGCCCGCCGGGCATGTGCACGGTCACGGTCAGCGTCTCTTTCGCGCGCGCCGCCGCCTCGAGCTGACGGGCGAGCCAGGCCTGCTCGGTCGCCGGCCCGTCGCCATGTTCGAGGACGCGATCGAGCAGTTCGTCGACCGGGTCGGACTTCTCGACGGGCGCGGGAGTCGCCGCGAGGTGATGGCGTTGCAGTCGAACGATGCGGCCGTCGGCGTCTTCGGCGGCGACCGGATAGCGTGCATCCGACAGGGCCCAGAAGACCACATCGGGCGCGAACCGCGACAGCAGACGGTGCTCGCCCACCCGACGCAGCGCCACCGGGGTGAGCGCTTGGTCGACTTCGAGCGTGGTGATCAGCTGGGCGTCGTCGCTGCGGATCGAGGCTCTGGCCGGAGCATCCGTCTCGGAAGCGGCCGTGACCCGCACGCTGCCGAACCGGCGCGCCGCCTCGTGTACGAGATAGTCGAGCGGCTGCGGCACGCCCGTCAGCGAGATCGACTCGAGGAAGGCGAGGAGCGACTCCGCCGACTCGCCCGCGGCGAGGGCGCGGTTGACGGATGCCGCGCTCACGCGATAGGTCGCGGCGAGGTCGCGGGCCTCCAGATCGGCGAAGCCACGAAGTCGGGCATCGATCGCGGGGGCGAGCGGGCCGGGGGCGACCACGGTGAGGTCGTGCTGCAGGTACACGCGTTCCACCTGCGGCGGGAAGCGGGCCGCGAGCTGCGCGGCCGCTCCGTCGAGCTCACCCGCGACCACCAGCCGGGCCGCGTCGACGGGTTCGCCACCGACAGCCAGCCCGAGGGCCTCCGCGTCGTCCGCGAGCCGCTCGAGCCCCTCGTCGAGCCAGCGGCCACCCGCCGGGTAGAGCCAGCGCACGTCGTCGCGGAACGCGGTCGCCGACAGGGTGTCGCTGCGGCGGGCCACGAGTTCGCGGAGCGTCGGCGGGATGCGGTCGAGCCAGCATTCGGCGAGACGCCGCCAGCGCCCGGCCGCGGACTCCATGACCCAGCTGCCGCCGCGGTCGGATTCGAGCCAGTAGGCGCCGTCGCGTGCGACGAGCCCGGCCTCGACGGCGCGCTGGAACACGCGCGGGAGCCGCTCCAGCTCGACCCCGGTCGCCTCGGCGAGTCGTTTCGCATCGGGCAACGAGAGCCCGCCTTTGGCGAGCTCTCGTGCGGGCTGAAGGCCGAGCGCCGAGATGAGCTCGGCGGTGGCCGCGACGGTCGAGTAGGCCGCCTCGGCGCCGAGCCGGTCGAGGAGGCGCCGGTCGACGGGGTCGACGGGTTCGAGGACGCGCGGGGCGGGGGCGGCGAGGTCCGCGGGGTCGGGCAGGTCGGCGCCGAGCCGCGGGATCAGCCGGCCCGCGATGGGCGCGGGCACGTGCCGGCGGTGCTCGCCGGCGACGATCAGCAGTCGCCCCTCGAGATCGGCGACGAGCTCGTCGAGCGTCCGCCTGATCGAGTCGTCGGCGTCGAGTCGCTCGAGCTCGGCGAGGAGCGCGGCGTCCTCGAAGCCGCCGTCGGCGGAGGCGATGGTGGCCGCGGCCGCGAGTACGGCGAGGTGCGGCCGGTCGAGACGGCTGATCGCGGTGTCGAGGCTGTCGGCCGCGAGCAGCGCTTCGGCGAGATCGAACAGGTCACGGCTGCCGTTCGCATCGAACTCGCGCCCACGGAGCGCGACCGCGAGCTCATCTCGCGACATTGCGCGGAGCCGTGCGGCGAGCTCAAGCATGGGCGGCCGTCAGTCCGAGCCCTGCCGGGCGGCGCGAGAACGTCGCACGCCGTTGACGATGAGCAACGCCACCAGGAGGATGAAGCCGACGGGAAGCCCGATCAGCGGGAACACGAGCACGAAGGGCCAGATGCCCTGGTCGGCCCACTCGGCCTGGCCCTGGTTGGCGAACGACCCGATCATTACGGCGAAGAACGCGATGATGGAGGCCCCGACGGTGCCCGCCACCATGTAGGCGAGGACGCGCTCGGCTCGGTGGTCGATCACGGGGCGCTGGCTGGTCACCGTCCAAGCTTAGGACTCGCTCCGCCCGCTCGCGACTCTAGACTGGGAGATGGAAGGCCCGCCGCGAATCCGGCGCGGCTGCACGATACGAGCGAGGTTTCAGCGATGCCCACCGGCAGGGTCAAGTTCTACGACGAGGAAAAGGGCTTCGGCTTCATCAGCAGCGATGACGGCCAGGAGGTCTTCCTCCACGCGTCCGCGCTGCCCGCGGGGGCCACCGTCCGTGCCGGAACCAAGCTGGAGTTCGGCATCGCCGACGGCAAGCGCGGTGCGCAGGCGCTGTCGGTGCGGGTCATCGACGCACCTCCGAGCATGGTGAAGATGCATCGCAAGCCCGCCGATGACATGGCGGTCATCGTCGAGGATCTCGTGAAGGTGCTCGACGCGGTCGGCGCCGACCTGCGACGTGGCCGCTACCCCGACAAGAGCAAGGCCCGCACGGTCGCGGCCGTGCTCCGTCGAGTCGCGGACGACCTGGATGCCTGACGAGCGGCCCGCCGTCGATGGCGGGCGGGAATCGGCTGAGCCGGCGCAGGCTGAGCACGCGTCGCCGGTCGAGCAGGTCGAGCCGGACTCGGTGACGGATGCCTCGCGCGAGTCAGGTGTCGTGACGGATGCCTCGGGCGAGTCGGGTGTCGTGACGGATGCGCAGCCCGAGGTCGAGGCCGTCGCCGACGAGGTGCTGCTCGGCTCCACATCGCTCGCCCAGCGCGCGCTGCTTGAGATGACCGCGCCCGAGACGGTCGGCTCGGTCATCGGGCATGTCGTCGAGGGCGAGCACGTGCTCACCCTGCTCTTCGCGGCCGACGTGCCCGGCTACCGCGGCTGGCACTGGGCGGTCACCATCGCCCGTGTCGAGGGGGCTGAACCGACGGTGCTCGAGACCGAGCTCATGCCGGGCGACGGTGCCCTCCTCGCGCCCGAGTGGCTGCCCTGGTCTGACCGGCTGGCGGAATACCGGGCCGCGCAGGCGGCCGCGGCCGCCGAGGCGGCGGTGAATGGTGCGGATGCCTCGGGCGAGTCCGGCGACGACGAGACGGATGCCCCGGACGGCGAGCTCGACGACGACGAGTTCGACGACAACGTGGACGAACTCGACGACGACGTCGAGGTCGATGACGACGAACTCGGCGATGACCTCGACGACGACGAACTCGGCGATGACGATGACCTCGACGACGACGACGACGACGACGATGACGACGACGACGATGATGACGACGACGACTCGGACGAGGACCAGGACGATGACGACGAGTTCGACGACGACATCGACGTAGAAGGTTCGGACGAGGACGGCGACACGGGCGGCGACCAGGGCGCTGGCGAGCGCGCCGACGAGGCGCGATAGCGGTCTCGGTTCGTCGTTCCCGGCTGCCGCGATGCGCTTCACGGGGAAGCCTGGCTCCGCGTGTGGAGTGCGCTGAGCTGCACACCATGGCGCGCGTTCTCGATGAACACCCGCAGCGCTGCGCCTGCGTCGGCGTTGATTACTTCGGTGGCGACGCCGTCGGCGCGGCGCCGTCGTATCCCGGTATTTGCCGGGCACATCCGCCGCGTGTGGTCATGGACTGGCTGAAGCGAGCGCACTGACCCGACCGGCTGTCACTGGATATTGATACGCTCACGTCCAATCCGTCGATCGCTTGGAGCGTCTGGTGCGAGTTCTTGGTCTTGGGCGTGCGGGTCTGGCCTGCGCGGTGGTGTGTGGGGTGCTGGTCACGGGTACGGTGTCGCCGGTCTGGGCCGGCGAGGCGGCGGAGCCTGGGGCGCCGCCCGTCGTGGAGCTGGGGTCGTTCGCGGTCGGCGATGGCGTCGAGGCACTGGTGAACGAGGCAGACGGGTCGTTCGGCGTACAGATCCCGGTGGCCGGGCTGTCCGTGTCGTGGGATTCTCGGGTGCCGGTCGACCGGTACGCGTTCGGCGTCGGCTGGGGGTACGGGTTCGCGGTGGTCGAGGTGGCGGGCGGCGTCCGGGTGTCGCCGTCGTCGGGCGGCACATTCGCCGCTGACACGACGGTACCGTCGGGTCTCGCGGGGTACCAGGGCACGGATGTCGTCTTCCGGCAGGTCCCGGGCGGGGTGCTCGAGGCTCGCGGAGACGGCGTGGCCGGCGCGCGGGAGTATGCGTTCGAGCTGCACGAGCTCGGGGGTATGGTGACCTACTTCAACGCCGCCGGCGATCCGGTCGCGAGTGTGACCGCGACGGGCGGTCGCACGGACTGGCGCTGGGCGACCGGGGCCGGCCACCACTTGGCGTCGGTGGTGAGCGTCGACGGCGTGGTCACCGAGCTGGACTGGTCGGACCCGGGTGAGGTGCTCGTGCGGCCGGGCGTGAACGTGCCCGCCGACGGCGGTGGGGCCGGCACGTGGCGACTCGGATTGGACGGCGGTCGGCTGACCGAGGTGACGGATCCGGTCGGCGGCTGGAGCCGGGTCGGGTACGACGACGCGGGTCGGATCGACCGCCTGGTGTCGGGCTCGGGGGCGGCCACGCGCGTGCAGTGGCGTTCGGATGCAGATGGGGTGTCCCGCGTGGACCGCGTCGGTGTGACCGACGTGGAGGGCACCGAGCTGAGCGCACGGCAATGGCGGCAGCTCGACGGGGCGCTGCCGACGGGGTGGCCGGCGGTCGACGCCGCCGGCGTCACCGGACCCCGTCGCGCGAGCGAGGGCCGTTCGGTCGAGCTGTCGGATGGCAGCACCCGCGTGGTGTCCGAGTTCGACGCGTGGGGCCGCTTGACGGGCAAGCAGCTGCTGGCGTCGACCGCGGCAGGCGAGCAGGTCGTCCAGGAACAGGAGTTGACCTACCCCGACGGCGATCCGATCGGGGTGGGCGGCCTGACCGGCAAGCCGGCCGGCATGGAGGTCCGGTTCCTGGACGCGGCCGGCGGGGTGCGGGCCGGCACCGAGTCGTATGCGTATGACGAGTCGGGGCGGATGCTCCGTCGACAGTCCGCCGACGGCACCGTCCTCGAGTTCGGGTACGACTCCGAGATGCCGGCAGGCCGTGTGCTGCCGGTCGGGGCGACGGTGCTGCAACGCTCGACCGCGGAAGACGGTTCGGTGACCACGACAGAGTCCGAGTTGGACGCGACCCGCACGGTCCCCGTGCTGGTGGAGCAGTGGATGCAGGCGCCCGGCGCCGAACCGGTGGTCACGGGTCGCACCGAGTACACCGCGCGGGACGGTGTCGTCGTCGAGCAGCGCGAGTACCCCGGTGGTGATGGAAACGCTCGGCCGGTGCTGACCCGGTGGGACGAGCACGTGGATCTGGGGCGCGGGGTCCGAGAGGTGACAGAGACGGTCGCGGCCGACACAGACCTGGAGTCGACCACGTCATCGGTGTCGTCTGTGCTGCACGGCGGCGCCCTCAGTTCGACGGACGTGCTCGGGCGCACCTCAACGGCGTCCTACGACGAGGTCGGGCGACCGGTCCGCGGCGCTGACGGTTCACGCTTCGAGTGGGACGCCGCCAACCGCCAGAACGCGCAGACCACGCCGGAGGGCGTGCGGATCGAATCGAGTCACTGGGCCGACGGCACCCGGAAGGCGCGGACCACGGAAGTCGGGTCCACGACGTACTACTGGGACGACTCCGTCCTCGTCAACGAGCGCTACTCCACGGAACCGACTGAGTCCGACGCGGGGGCCGGGGGAATCGCGTCGTACCTGATCGGCACGTCACGGCATGCCAGGATCACCAGCGCGGGAGCCGAATCGCCCGCGCCGGCCGAGACGACGTACTACGCCACTGACCGGCACGGCAACGTGACAGCGCTCACCGACGAGTCCGGAGCGATCGCGGGCACCTATTCGTACTCCGACTACGGCGTCGCGACCAGCGGGCCCGGGGTCACCCGCCCCGCGGCCGGACTCCCGGGCGCGGTCGGGCAGCTGAGCTACAACCCGTTCCAGTACTCGCTCGAGTACACGCACGCCGACGGGACCCAGTTCCTCAGCGAACGCACGTACGACCCGACGCAGATGTCGTTCACGCGGAAGGACGTGGCGTCCCTGCACGATCTCTACGGCTACGTCAACGCGAACCCGATCATGCTCGTCGACCCGACCGGCCGGTTCTCGTTCTGGGACTTCGCCACGATCGGGGTGACCACGGTCGGCGCTGCCGCGGGGCTGTACGGCGTCTTCGGCGCGCTCGCCGCCGTGTTCACCACCGCTGCGAGCGGCGGTACGCTCCTCGCGATCGGGCTCATCGCCGGGTCGATCAGTGTCGCGAACGCCGCGTTCGCAGGCATGGAGCTCTACAGCGCGGTCTCCGGCATCAGGTTCATGAGTGAGCGTGACGCGTTCTTCACGGGGCTCGCCCTCGGAGCGGCGGGCGGCTTCGCCGCGGTCGGCGGTCGAGGGGCCCTCAAGCTCGGACGCCCCGGGGCCAGGAGCGCGGTGGCAGAAGAGGGAACGCCCCTCAGAGACTTCAAGGACGTGACGTCCGCCACCCTCGCCGAACGGGACCCGTACCCGTCCGCCCCGTTGTCGGAGTGGAAGGCGCTTCGCGCGACTGAGAATCTACAGGATGCGGATCCCCGCGCGACGAAGCGAGGCATCGACGCCATGCGCACACACGTGAGGGAACTTGACGAGCTGTTCATGAAGGTCGACCACGAAGATGGGAACCTCATGGACTCACTCACCGGCCAGCTGCACACCCTCGAGCGCACCGTCAAGAGCGCGGATCTCGACGATGCATACCAGGCGCTCGTGAAGTGGGAGGCGTCGATCCAGGCTCTCGTGAAGGGCACAGGTTCGAGGGTGCTCCCCGACGCTGATCTGCGCACGATTTGGCGGGCAGACGACCAGATCTTGGCCGTCCGTAGCGCGATGAGCGAACTGGATGCGACCGCCAAGGGACTGACCACCGACGGGGGGAAGGCCTTCAGCCAGGCGGTTTCCCGCGTGCGGGCATACGCGGACCAGGACTTCGTGACCTTCGATGTAGCGAGAGACAAGTTCTAGGCCGCGTGCGCGTGCGCGTGCGACGTGCCGGGCAGTGCCGTTGCTGTCGCCGGGGAAGGCCCCGCACACGCCCGTGCTGGCCGCCGCACCCGCCGTATCCGTGTCATGGAGCGAGTGCCCGACTGGCTGCACGCGCGGTGATCCACGCCACGTTCGCGTCGCGTCAGGTCGATCAGTTGACCTGACGATGCACGCACGAGCGAACGAACTCGGTCTGGGGCCACAACGTCATTCTCCACAGTGGTGCACCGCACACTGTCCATGTATTGATATATTGAAGTGATTTGTCGGTTGTGGTTGGAGCGCGTCGTGCGGGTTCGTGGTGTGGGTCGGGTGGATCGGGTCGGGCGTGTGGGTCTGGGTGTGGTGGGTGCTGCGGTGTGTGGGGTGTTGCTGGTGGGGGTGGTGTCGCCGGTGTGGGCGGGTGAGGCCGGGGAGCCGGGGGTGCCGCCGGTGGTGGAGCTGGGGTCGTTCGGGGTGGGGGATGGGCTTGAGGGTGTGGTGAATGAGGTCGATGGGTCGTTCGGGGTGGTGGTGCCGGTTGCGGGGGTGTCGTTGGGGTGGGATTCGCGGGTTGGGGTGGATCGGTATGGGTTCGGGGTCGGGTGGGGGCTCGGGTTCGCGGTGGTGGAGGTCGAGGGTGGGGTGCGGGTGTCGCCGGCGTCGGGCGGGGTGTTCGAGGCCGCCGACTCGGTGCCGTCAGGGCTGCTGGGGTATGCGGGCTCGGATGTGGTGTTCCGGCAGGTTCCGGGTGGGGTGTTGCCGGGGCGTGCGGATGGGGTGGTGGGGGCGCAGTCGTATGCGTTCGAGTTGCATGAGTTGGGTGGGGTGATCACGTACTTCAACGCGGCCGGGGATCCGGTGGCGAAGGTGGCCGCGGGTGGGGACCGGTCGGACTGGGGGTGGGTGGCCGGCAACCCGCACCGGTTGGGGTCGGTGGTGAGTGTGGACGGGGTGGTGACCGAGCTGGACTGGTCCGACCCCGGCGAAGTGCTGGTGCGGCCGGGCGTGAATGTGCCGGCCGAGGGCGGTGGCGCCGGGGTGTGGCGGGTGCAGCTGGTCGACGGTCGGGTGGGTGAGGTGGCCGACCCGGTCGGTGGTCGCAGTCTGGTCGGGTATGACCGTGCGGGTCGGGTGGAGCGGGTGGTGTCCGGGTCTGGTGCGGTGACGACGGTGTCGTGGCGGTCGGATACGGACGCGGTGTCGCGGGTGGACCGGGTCGCGGTCACCGATTCGGATGGTACGGAGTTGAGTGCGAGGCGGTGGCGGCAGGTCGACGGGGTGCTGCCATCGGGCTGGCCGGCCGTGGATCCGGCGAGCGTGTCCGGCGCGGTGGCCGGTGCGGTGGGTGGTGCGCGTTCGGTCGAGGTGTCGGATGGGAAGACGCGGGTGGTGTCCTCGTTCGACGAGTGGGGCCGGCTGGCGGGTAAGCGGGTCGTGGTGTCGTCTTCGGCGGGTGAGCAGACCGTTCAGGAGCAGGAGCTGACCTATCCCGACGGTGACCCGGTGGGTGTGGGCGATCTGGCCCGGAAGCCGGTCGCGGCCGAGGTCAGGTCGCTGGACGTGTCCGGTGGGGTGCGGGCCGGCACCGAGTCGTATGAGTACGACGATCTGGGCCGGATGGTCCGCCGGGAGTCCGCGGATGGAACGGTGTTGGAGCGGGGGTATGACCGGGAGATTTCCAAGGGCCGGCTGCTGCCGGTCGGGTCGCCGGTGTCGGAGCGGTCGACCGCTCCGGATGGGTCGGTGACCACGACCGAGACGACGCTGGATGACACCCGGACCGTCCCGGTGCTTGTGGAGCAGACCATGCAGGCGCCCGGTGGCGCCGCTGTGGTGACCGGACGGACCGAGTACACGGTCGAGGACGGTGTGGTCGTGGAGCAGCGGGAGTATCCGGGCGGCGATGCCGGTGCTGCTGGTGCGGCGCCGGTGGCGACCCGGTGGGACGAGACCATCGACCTGGAGCGTGGGGTGCGTGAGGTGGTCGAGACGGTCGCGGCCGGCACCGAGCTGGCAGCGTCCACGTCATCGACGACCTCACTGCTGCACGGCGGCGCGTTGGAGTCGACCGACGTGCTCGGCCACATGTCGTCGGCGGACTATGACGAGCTGGGCCGGCCGGTGTCTGCGCGTGATGCCGCGGATCGGGTCACGACCACCGCGTATGCGCCGGCGGATGGTGGGTTCGGCGGGTTCGGCGGGGATCAGGTCACGGTCACCGGCCCGGACGGGGTCGCGGTGACGGAGGTGCGGGATGTGCTGGGCCGGGTGGTGCAGAAGCACGACAACCTGAACCCCGACGGCGACCCGGTGGCCGGTGAGGTGCGGGTGTTTGAGCGGCACGGGTTCCCGGCGCCCGGGGTCGAGGAGATCACTGATGCGTGGGGTGCGACGACCCGGGTCGAGCAGGATGTGCACGGCCGGGCGGCCCGGGCGACGCTCGCGAACGGGCTGGTCCAGGTCACCGAGCACGACGACGTGCACGGGACGGTGACTTCCGGGTCGACGCCGACGGGCCGGTTGGCGGATGCGGCGCAGATCACGACGTCGCGGATGGACGTGTCAGGCCGGGAGACCGGCACGGACGGGACCAGGGCGGACGGCGTGCCGGTGCCGGAGACCTCGACGGTGTACGACGGGTTCGGTCGCGAGCTTCAGACGAGCAACGGTGCGACCCGCACGAGTGTCGAGTTCGACGCCCACGGGAATCCGGCGACCACGACCATCAGCCCGGAGGATCCTGCTGCTGCGGCTGACGCGCTGGTCGCGGAGCGACGCTTCGACGGGTTCGGCACCAGCCTGGAGAAGACCATGTCCGCGGGCGGGCAGGAACGTTCAGGCGGGTCACGTGAGCTCGATGTGCTAGGCCGGACGGTGACCGAGACCGACCAGGTCGGTGCCATCACCGGGTATGAGTACACGGTCGACGGGTTGCCCGAACGGGTGACTACCAGTGCCGGCCAGGTGACGACGTATGCGTACGACGACACCTCCCGTGCGGTGATCGAGGTCCGGGTGGAGGCGCCGGGGCAGCAGGCGGTGGTGACCGGGTACGCCTATGACGAGGTCACCGGGCGGGTGACGGCGGTGTTCGATCCGGCTGAACGGGTCGGCACGGAGATCACCTACAGCTATGACGGGTTCGGCAATATCCGCACTGTGCAGTACCCGGCCGAACAGGCCGGCGCGGCCCGACCTGCGATCGCGCACGAGTACGACCGGCACGGCCGCAAGACCGCGACCACCGATGTGGCCGGCAACCGCACCGCGTTCTCATACGCCGATGACGGGTTCCTGACCGGTGTGGTGCAGACCGACGCGGACGGTGACGAGCTGGCCCGCGTCGGCTACAGCCCGGACGAGTATGGCCGGATTCAGCAGGTCGCGCGCGGCAACGGTGTGGTGACGGAGTATGCGTTCACGAGTGCGGGTGAGATCGAATCTGAGACCACGACCGGGCCCGATGGTGCGGTGCAGGCGGAGCGGGAGTACGAGTACGACCCGGCGACCGGTAACCTCCTCGTCCGTATCGATCGGGTGCGTGACGAGGCATCCGGTGACCTGGATGTGGAGCGCCGCGAGTACGCCTACGACCATCTCGGCCGGCTCACCGCGTCCACCATCCGCGACGGTGACGCCGCCGACGCGCCCGCGACCCAGAGCGTCGCGTATGAGATCGGTGTGTCCGGGCAGGTCGCCGCCGAGACCATTACCGACGAGACATCCGGAACCATCACGACCCGTGACTTCGCGTACTCGCCGGTCGGTGCGCTCGTGGCCATCGCCACGACCGGTCCGGAAGGCGTGCCGCAGACCGCGCCGCAGGAACACGACGCGGCCGGGAACCTCATGTCGGCCGCTGACGGGTCGCGGTACGAGTGGGATGCGGCGAACCGGCAGATCGCGCAGATCCTCGCCGACGGTACCCGCATCGAGCAGACCTATTGGGCCGACGGCACGCGGAAGGGCCGCGCCACGGATGCCGGATCCACGACGTACTACTGGGATGACACGGCGCTCATCAATGACGCCCACGCCGCCGACGACGAGACAGAGGCCGACGGGGTCGCGTCGTACCTGATCGGGGCGTTCCGGCACGCCCGCACCACACACGCGGACGCGGCGGAGACGCAGTACTACAGCACCGACCGGCACGGGAACGTGACCGGACTCACCGATGATTCCGGCGCCGCGGCCGGAACGTATGCATATTCGGACTACGGGGTCGCGACCGCCGGCACCGGGGTCATCGCTCAGGCAGCGGGCCTGCCCGGCGCGGTCGGGCAGCTGGGCTACAACCCGTTCCAGTACGCCCTGGAGTACACCCACACGGACGGCACGCAGTTCCTCCGCGAGCGCACCTACGATCCGGGGCAGCTGTCGTTCACCAGCAAGGACCGTGAGGCGTTGCACGACCTGTACGGCTACGCGAACGCGAATCCGATCATGATGGTCGATCCCAGTGGGCGGGCGTCGATGTGGGATGTGATCACGGTCACATTGAACAACTTCGGGTCACTCGCGGGCGCGGTCGGCGCATTCTGGGCGCTCAGCCCCGCGAACGGCGGGCTCGGACTGGTCGTGCTCGGCTTCGCCGCGATCGCGTTCGCCGTGGCCGACATGGCGTTCACCGCGGTCGAGACGCACGCCATCCTCACCGACACCAAGTTCATGTCCGACGAC
This sequence comes from Agromyces protaetiae, assembly GCF_030866785.1. Lineage (NCBI taxonomy): Bacteria > Bacillati > Actinomycetota > Actinomycetes > Micrococcales > Microbacteriaceae > Agromyces > Agromyces silvae. The sequence goes on from NZ_CP133018.1 coordinate 1,031,712, forward strand.
GAAGCCCTCGCGACCGGCATCGGGCTCGCCGGCGCCGGCGCCGTATTCGGCATCGCCGGCGGGCTCGGAAAGCTCACGAGCCGGACCACGACCAAGGTCGTCGATCCGAAGGCGGGCCCGAAGCCCGGCTCGACGACCCCGGATCAGACGGTTGCCGCCAAGACGAAGGTCGAGCCGGTCATTCCCGAGACCAAGGTCGAGTCGGTCACCCCTGAGTCCAGAATCGAAGCGGCACACCGCAATGCACAGCGCTTGGGGATGGGCTGGACGATCGGGAAAAGGGCCGCTGACTTCCTCGGGAGCCCTGACCATCACGCCACGTCATATCCGCTCGACGTGCTCGCCCAGGTACTGAAGAAAACCACAGGTCACTGGGACGAGGCGGCCAAGGCCGGAAATTTCTCACCGGAGATCGGCACGGCGGTCCGGGGATCGATCGGCGCGGTGACCGCTCAGCTCGAGCAAGGCGGGATCGTCGCGGCCCAACGCGCCCTCATGATGAGGTCGACGGGTCAGGATGAGCTGCTCCAATTCATCGACGACGCGAACCGCGAGGTCGACGTGATCCATACGGAGCTGACGAAGATTTCCGAGCTCACGAAGGACCTGAGCTCGATACCGGCCGAGTTCACGGAGGGCCTGGCACTGGCGCACATCATGGCGAAGTCCTTCCTCAAGAAGTTCTAATCGCGACCGCCGCGCGCCTCAGGTTCGCGGCGGTGCCGCGCGCGGTGCACCTGCACGACGATGACGCCCGCGACGCCGAACACCACACCGACGATCGCCGTCGGCAGGAGCCACGCGAACCCGGCGTCGTCGAGCGGCTCCAAGAACCACCAGCAGACGATCAGCGCGACGAGCCAGACCGCGGTGCCCGCGACGAGCGCCTTCCTGGCGTCGGCGCGGGCGGGCGCCGGCTCGGGCCGGCGCTCGTCCTCGCTCACCCAGAGGCGCATGCGGCTCAGTCCAGGTGCTCGAGCACGTAGTCGATCGACGCGGTGAGGGCGCGCACGTCGTCGGGTTCGATCGCGGTGAACGTCGCGACGCGGAGCTGGTTGCGGCCGAGCTTGCGGTACGGCTCGGTGTCGACCACGCCGTTCTCGCGCAGCACCTTCGCGATGCGGGCCGCGTCGGTCTGCTCGTCGAAGTCGATCGTGACGACGACCTGCGACCGGTGCGTCGGGTCGGCGACGAACGGCGTCGCGACGGCGGACGCCTCGGCCCAGTTGTAGAGCACGCCCGACGACTCGCGCGTGCGCGCGTCGGCCCACGCGAGGCCACCCGACGCGTTCATCCACTCGATCTGGTTCTCCATGAGCAGCAGCGTCGCGAGCGCGGGCGTGTTCAGGGTCTGGTCGAGGCGCGAGTTGTCGACGGCCTGCTTGAGCGACAGGAAGTCGGGGATGTACCGGTCGCTCGCCGCAATGCGCTCGATGCGCTCGATCGCGGCGGGGGAGAGCAGCGCGAACCAGAGCCCGCCGTCGGACGCGAAGTTCTTCTGCGGCGCGAAGTAGTAGGCGTCGAACTCGGCCGGGTCGACCATGATGCCGCCGGCGGCGCTCGTCGCGTCGATCACGGTGAGCGCGCCCGCGTCGCCCTGGACCCGGCGCACCGGCGCTGCCACACCGGTCGAGGTCTCGTTCTGCGGCGACCCGTAGACGTCGATGCCCGCGACGGCCGCAGGCTCGCTCCGGGTGCCGGGCTCGGCCTTGCGCACGTCGGGCGCGTCGAGCCACGGTGCGCCGGCGGCCTTGGCGAACTTCGCCCCGAACTCACCGAACGAGCACAGCTGCGCTCGGCGGTCGATGAGGCCGAAGGCCGCCATGTCCCAGAACGCGGTCGACCCGCCGTTGCCGAGCACGACCTCGTAGCCGTCGGGCAGTGAGAACAGGTCGGCGAGCCCGGCGCGTACACGGCCCACGAGCTGCTTCACGGGCGCCTGACGGTGGGAGGTGCCGAGCAGCCGCGGCCCCTCGGCCGCGAGGTGCGCCAGCTGCTCGGACCGGACCTTCGACGGTCCGCAGCCGAAGCGTCCGTCGGCGGGCAGGAGGTCGCTGGGGATCACGAGGCTGGGCATGCCGACGAGTCTAGCGACGAGCGGCCTCACGCTAGGCTGGGAGGCGGCCGCGCACAGCTCTGGCGCGCCGTGCCGACAGGGAGGGACGCTGGTGACGGATCTCATCGACACGACGGAGATGTACCTGCGCACGATCCTCGATCTCGAGGAGGAGCACATCGTGCCGCTGCGCGCGCGCATCTCCGAGCGGCTCGGCCACTCCGGCCCCACCGTGTCGCAGACCGTCGCCCGCATGGAGCGCGACGGTCTCGTCGTGGTCTCGGGTGACCGTCACCTCGAGCTCACCCCGGAGGGCCGCAGCAAGGCCGTGCACGTCATGCGCAAGCACCGGCTCGCCGAGCGACTGCTCGCCGACGTGATCGGGCTCGACTGGGAGTTCGTGCACGACGAGGCCTGCCGCTGGGAGCACGTCATGAGCGAGCAGGTCGAGCGACGGCTCATCGAGATCCTCGGCGGCCCGACCGAGTCCCCGTACGGCAACCCCATCCCCGGCCTCGAAGAGCTCGGGCTCCCGCCCGCGCAGCCCTTCATGAGCGGCGTCCGCAACCTGCTCGTCGCGCTCGACGAGAGCGGCGGGGCCGTCCAGGGCGTCGTCCGCCGGCTCGCCGAGCCGGTGCAGTTCGACCCCGAGCTGCTCGGCCAGTTCAAGCAGGCCGGCATCGTGCCGGGCGCGGCGGCGAGCTTCACCGCCGACGGCGGATATGTGCTCGTGCGGGTCGACGGCGTCGACGGCGGGCTCGAGCTGCCGACCGAGGTCGCCGGGCACCTGTTCATCAGCGCGTAGTGCCCGTCCAGCGTGGGGTCCACACCCGCGCAGAACGCAAATGCACGCGCATACATGGCAGTTTCCTGAGGAAACCGTTATCAGAGTGTGACAATCGCGTGATCCTCGCGTAGGGTCGGTCGAGTCCCGCGGCAGCAGCCAGCCGTTGGGAACCTCAGATCGAGTCGCCTCCCTTTCGGCTCACCGCTCGATCGAGGTATCCGTAAGCGCCCCCCGCGCGCGTAACCCAGGTGAGACGGCCTCGTGTCGTGGGCGACGGAGGTACCCGATTTGGCTCGATCCATCCGGCGTCGCTCGAACGCCGCTCAGCCCCCCGCTGCCCAGCCCCACGCACCCCAGACCACCGAGACCCCCGAGCGTCCGCTCGCGTCGACCCGCCGCCTTCGCCGCGGCGGCCTCGCGAACCTCACCGTGATGGCGGTCTCCGCCGGCATCGTCGGCACGCTCGCCATCCCCGCGTACGCGATGGCTCCCGGCTCCGTCGGCCCGCAGTTCGGCGCGACCGACCAGGCGAAGCTCACCGAGGCCGGCGCCCAGTCGGTCGAGGTCGCCGACGATGTCATCGCGGCGCCCAAGTCCTCCGACGCCTACGCGGCGGTCACCGGCGAAGAGATCCGCGCGCAGCAGGAGGCCGAGGCGGCCGCCGCTGCTGCGGAAGCCGCGCGTCAGGCTGCACAGGCGCAGCTCGCGTCCTACGCCGCATCGTCGAGCGGGCCGTCCGTGTCCTCGCTGCTCGCCAACCCGCCGTACCCCAGCTACGACCTGGCCTCGGTCTACAACGTGGCGACGCAGTACATCGGCACGCCCTACGTCTACGGCGGCGCGACGCCCGCCGGCTTCGACTGCTCGGGCTTCGTCATGTACGTCTTCGCGCAGTTCGGCATCTCGATGCCGCACTCGTCGGCCGGTCAGGGCGCGATGGGCACGCCCATCGCCGAGTCCGCCGCGGTGCCGGGCGACCTCGTCATCATGTCCGGGCACGACGGGTTCTACGCGGGCAACGGCATGATCCTGCACGCGCCCTACGAAGGGGCATCCGTTCGCATCCAGCCCATCTGGACCAGCGACTACCGAATCGTGCGCATCGGCATCTGAGGCGCGTCCGACGCGTGAACACCGCGTGACGAGGGACGAGAACGGCGCGGCGGGGGGTCCCGGCGCGCCGTTCGTCGCGTACCCTGGTCTCCTGACGATCCGCGAGCCGGAACGGAGAGTGGCGATGGCCGAGGCGCGAGGCATCCTTCCCAGGGGTGCGCGCGCGCAATTCGACCAGCGCCGCAGCAGTCAACCGCGCGGGCACCGTGAGCTCCGCGCGCCGCATGCCGACGGGCACTGTCTTCTCGACAGTGCCCGTTCTTCGTTTCCGGAACCTTTCCGCGTCACCCCGGCGCAGGCCGGCGGGCCGTCGATCCGTGCACGCGGCTGGAAGCCATCCAGCCCCGATCGAAAGGCGCCCTATGCGCACGCTCGTGCTCAATGCCGGCTATGAGCCACTCGCCGTCGTCTCGTTCAAACGCGCCCTGCTGCTCGTGATGCATCAGAAGGCCACCGTGATCCTGTGCGATGAGGCGCATCCGGTCATCGGCACGAGCGGGGCGTGGGACCGGCCGAGCGTCATCATCCTGACCAGATACGTGCGGCCACCGCGCCTGCAGCACGTTCCGGTGAGTCGCCGCGGCGTGCTGCGCCGCGACGAACACCGCTGCGCGTACTGCGCCGCCTCGGCGGCCACCGTCGACCATGTGCTGCCGCGCTCGCGCGGCGGCCGCGACACGTGGGAGAACCTGGTCGCCTGCTGCCTGCGCTGCAACAACGTCAAGGGCGACCACACTCCGGCCGAGATGGGCTGGCAGTTGCGGTTCACGCCCGGGATGCCGCGTGGTCGCGACTGGGTCATGCGCGGCGTCGAGCGCCCGCTGCCGCAGTGGAGCGAGTTCCTGCAGGCCGCGTGATCTGATCGTGACATCCGGCGGCGCCTGCCCTATTGTGGTGGAAGCTCGCCGCCACCCCCGCGCCGAGCGAGACGACTCGTACCGGCGGTTCACCCCAGAGCACGACGGTCCCGGAGGTTTCGATACGTGAGTGGTGACGTGACGCGCGGCGAGCTGCCGCCCACCCGAGCAGCCCGCCGAGCCGCCGACAAGGCCGCGTCCAGGCGCCCGCGCCGCTCCGTGAAGCTCCCGTCCGTGCTGCGGCGCCTTCGCCCCGCCGCCGCACCCGCCACACCCGCCGTCCCCGCCGCGGTCGGCCCGGTGACGGCCCCGGTCGCCGCCGCCACGACGCCGATCGTCGGTTCGTCCCGACGACACGCGCGGGTCGTCGCCACCGTGCTCGTCGTGCCCGCCATCGTCGGCACCGTCGCGCTGCCGGCCTACGCGTCGGTGCACGGCGCCGCCGGATTCGGCACCTCCCACGAGTTCAGCCTGACGCAGGCCGAGGCGCAGAACGTGGACGTGTCGGCGCTCGCCGGCGGCGCACTGCGTTCGAACGACGCCTACGCCGTGCAGACCAAGGCCGAGATCGACGCCGAGGCGGCGCGCGTCGCCGCCGCCGAGCGCTCGGCCGCGCTCGGCAGTGTCGGCAACCGTGCCGGAGCGTACTCGACACCCACGCAGCAGGCCGAGGGCGACGACTACCCCTGGTGGGATCAGGCCTCAGACAATCAGGGCGGTGGCCTGTCGCCGCTCCGCTACTACTACCGCGAGTGCGTCGACTTCGTCGCCTGGCGCCTGAACCGCGACGCCGGCGTGACCAGCGGTCCCTGGAAGTGGGACTGGTCGAACCTCGCGTCGGGGAGTGCGCACCGGTGGGCCGCCGAGTGGGCCGACCGCGGCCGTCAGACGAGCGACGTCCCGATCGTCGGCGCCGTCGCCTGGTTTACGGGTAACCACGTCGCGTACGTGCAGGCCGTGCACGACGACGGCACGGTCACGCTCGAGGAGTACAACTGGGGCAACGATCACGCGTATCACACGCGCACGATCCCGGCGAGCAGCGTCAATCTGTTCCTGTACCCGCCGGCCTGAGCCGCACCGACCCGCGTCAGCCGCGCGCGACGCACGCCGGAGCCGGTGTGGCGACCGTCGTGACGACGTGCGTCGGCACGCCCAGCTCATCGAGCGCGACCACCGCGATCGAATCCGATGCCTGATCGGCCACCACGAGGTGCCGCTCGTCGTCCGTCAGCTCGAGATCGCGGGGATGCGCCCCGCCCGTCACGAGCGACGCGACGTGGGAGAGCGTCCGCGCCGAGGCATCCAGTCGCAGCGCCTGCACGCCGTCGAGATCACGGTCGCCGATCAGGACCGTGCCCGCCCGCGTGAGCGCGATCGCGGAAGCGCCCAACCCGCGGGGCGTGACGTCAGGCCCGATCGGCACCACCTGAAGCTCGGCGCCCGAGATCAGGTCGACGAGGCTCGCCGTGCGATCGAGCTCGTTCGCGACGACCGCGAGATCGCCTGAGACGACGAGGTGGCGCGGGCCGGCGCCGCCGTGCAGCACGAGATCGTCGGCTGGGTCGTAGGTGGGCTCGCCGGTCGGCGCGAACCGGATGACCCGGATGCGGTCCGCTCCGAGGTCGCAGACGAGCAGCCGCGACCGCGCGCGGTCGAGCACCGCCTGGTGCGCATGCGGCGATGCCTGCCGGTCGGACCTCGGGCCGTCGCCCTCGAAGTCGAACGCCGCGAGCAATGCGCCGGTCGAGGCGTCGTGCACCGCGAGCCGGCCGCCGAGGTAGTCCGCGGCGAAGACGCGGCTGCCGTCGGCGTCGAACGCGACGTGGCAGGTCAGCGCCGATCCCGTCGCCGACCGCGGGGCGACGGCGTGCAGCGCATCGCCGTCGACCTGCCAGGTCGAGACCTGCCCATCGTCGAGCTCGTGCGCGACGGCGAGCCGGTCGCGCGCGTCGCGCGCGAGGAACATGGGGTTCGGGCCGACATCCACGGGCTCCCCGAGGACGGCCGCGCCGGACGCGTCCACATCGAGGGGGCGGATGCCTCGGGCTGCCGAGCCCAGCTCGCCGAGCGTCGATGCGCCGATCCAGAACCTCGTCGTCTCCGTCATGCCCTCGCTCCTCATCGATGGTGCACCGGTTCTCCACACGGAGTCCGGGCCGACGGCCAGGCTATCGCGAGCCGGTAGACTCGTCCCCGGCCAGCCTCTGTAGCTCAATGGAAGAGCAGCTCCGTCCTAAGGAGAGGGTTGGGGGTTCGAGTCCCTCCAGGGGCACCTTGGGAGTCGTGCGCGAGACGCGGCACCGATCGTGGGCACGTGCGTGCGGTCCGGCGATCGCCGGGACCGGGGCAGGTCATGTGCGGCCGTGCGTGTCACGGATCGTCACGAAACGGCCCCTCAGGTGGGATGCCGGCACCCCATGTTGCGTCGTGTGACCGATGTGTCGGGGTGTTGCGGCGGCGCGAACGACGGCCCCACGACCTCTCGTAGTCTCCTCGGACGAACCGACCCCAGGCTCGTCATCGAGAGGACTCCCACATGCCCGCGTCCCGCACGATCCGCACCCTGGCCGCAGGCGCGGCCGCCACGCTCCTGCTCAGCGGCTGCGCGATCAGCTCGCAGGGCGGCGACGACGGCGAGGGCACGCGACTGACCTTCTGGAGCTATTACAACGGGACCCAGGCCGACTGGCTGGCCGCGCAGGTCGATCAGTTCGAGGCGGACAACCCGGGCGTGACGATCGACATCGTCCAGACGGTCGGCGACCAGCAGGACCAGAAGCTGCTCGCCTCGGTCGCGACGGGGTCGACCCCCGACCTGTTCATCAACAACATCGTCGTCGACTACCCGACGCTCGTGGCCGGCGAGGTCACCGCGGACCTCACCGAGTACTGGGACGCGTACGCCGACTCGGCGCAGTACCCCGAGGCGGCGGCGTGGCGCACCGACGACAAGGTCTACAACCTGCTGCCGTTCACCAACCTGATCGGGCTGTACTACAACGCCGACATCCTGGCCGAGGTCGGCATCGACGCCCCGCCCGCGACGCTCGACGAGCTGACCGAGGACCTCGCGACGATTGCGGCCGACGGCCGGTACAAGGGACTCGCGCTTTCAGGCGCCCCGTCGGTCGAGGGGGCCTGGCTCTTCGCCCCGCAGCTGCTCGGGCTCGGCGTCGACTACTGCACCTTCGAGGGCCCGGAGGTCGAGGCGGCGTTCGCGCGTGCCGAGTCCTGGGCCAAGGCGGGCTCGACGCCGCAGGCGACGGCCACGTGGGATCAGACCGATGCGTGGCAGCAGTTCGCGACCGGCGAGTTCGCGTTCGGCATCAACGGCAACTGGAACCTCGGCAACGCCGCGGACGTCGACTTCGCCTGGGGCACCGCGCAGTACCCGGCGCCGGCGGGCGGCGAGAGCATCGTCTACCCGGGTGGCGAGGGCTTCGCCATCGGCTCGAAGTCGGAGCACAAGGATCTCGCGTGGAAGTTCCTGGAGCAGGCGGTGCTCAGCTCAGATGCGGGCGAGGCGATCTTCGAGGCGGCCGGCTCGATCCCGGTGCGAGCGGATGTCTCGGAGCTGCCGATCATCGAGGAGAACACCGAGGTGCAGCCCTTCGTCGCCGCCGCCCAGACCGCGGCGTCGTGGCCCAACAATGAGAACACGGCGAGCATCCAGACCGCGCTCGGCAAGGCGATCAGCAGCGTCTGGTCAGGGCAGACGTCCGCGGCCGAGGCGAGCGCCACGGCCACCGCGGACATCGCGGCCGCGATCGAGGACGGCGGCGGGACCTGCTCGTGACCCTCGCACTCACGAAGGACGACACGGCGGGGGGCGCTACCGCGCCCCCGCCGGTGCGTCCGAGGCCCGGTGCGGTGCGCCGGCTGGTCACGAGGACGCCGATCTGGTTCCTCGTCCCGGCCGCCGGCCTGCTCGCCGGGCTCGCGATCTATCCGCTCATCGTGCTGGTGCGGATGTCGCTGAGCGATGTCGGACCGTCGAACATCATCGGCGACTGGCCGGCGGTCGGTCCCCAGAACTTCGCCGCCGCGCTGGCCGACGCGGAACTCTGGGCGGCGGTGTGGCGCACGCTCGTGGTCGCCGTCGTGCTGCTCGCCTCGAACTTCGTCATCGGGTTCTTCGCGGCCTCCGTGCTCTCGGCGGGCGGCCGGATCACCGAGGCGGTGCTCGCGCTCCTCGTCTTCGTCTGGGCGCTGCCGCCCATCGTGTCGGGCAGCACCTGGAAGTTCCTGCTCGACGACTCGGGCCCGATCAACACCGCGATCGCCGCGCTCGGCCTGCCCACGGTCTCCTGGCTCAGCTCGCCCGACCTCGCCCTGTTCTCGGTCGCGGCGATCATCGCGTGGGCGGCGCTGCCCTTCTCGATCCTCGTCATCCGCGGCGGTCTGCTCGCCGTCTCGCCCGAGCTGCTCGAGGCCGCCGCGCTCGACGGTGCCGGCTTCTGGCGCACGCAGGTCAAGATCGTGCTGCCGCTGCTGCGGCCGACGCTCGGCATCCTCGCCATCCTGACGGTGCTGTACGCGTTCAAGAGCTTCGACTTCTTCTACGTCACGACGCAGGGCGGCCCCGGCACGACGACGACGACGCTGCCCGTGCTGTCGTACCAGCTCGCGTTCAACGACTTCCAGATGAGCGAGGGCGCCACGGTCGCGCTCATCGCGATGCTCGCGGTCGCGCTGTTCGCCGTGCCGTACGTCCGCGCGGTCCGCCGAGAGGAGGCGGCGTCGTGATCTCGCGCCGCACGCGCCGCTGGTTCCGGGTCATCGCGATCGCCCTCGGTCTGATCTACCTGGTGCCGCTGCTCTGGGTCGTCCTCACCTCGCTGAAGACGCAGCAGCAGGTGCTCAAGGACCCGAACGGCATCGTCTTCGCGCCGACCCTCGACACGTATGCCGACGTCGTCGGCGACGGCGTCGGGGCGATCCTGACCTCACTGCAGATCGCGGTCGTCGTGACGGCGGTCGTGCTGCTGCTCGCCGTGCCCGCCGCGTTCGCGCTCGCGCGTCGCATCAACCGGCGGTGGAGCATCGTGATCGCCGTCGTGCTCGCGGCGCTGCTGGTGCTGCAGATGGTGCCGCAGCCCATGACCGTCATCCCGCTCTACAGCGTGCTCGCGTCGTGGGGACTGCTCGGATCGCTCGGCGGGCTGATCCTCGCCGACATCGCGCTGCTGCTGCCGTTCGCGATCATGCTGCTGCGCCCGTTCGTGCTCGCCATCCCGCCCGAGGTCTACGAGGCTGCGGAGCTCGACGGTGCGGGGCGCTGGCAGACCTTCCGCAGCGTCGCCGTCCCGATGCTCGGGAACGGCATCGTGACGGTGCTCGCGATCGTGTTCATCTCGGTCTGGGGTGAGTTCGTGTACGCCATCAACTTCCTGCCGCAGGGCGTCGTGCTGCCGGTCAGCGGACTGCTCGCGCAGCAGAGCTCGGTCTACTCGACCGAGTGGAACAGCCTCATGGCGCTCGCGGTCATCACCTCCCTGCCGCTCCTCCTCGTCTTCCTCATCTCCCAGAAACGCCTCATCAGCGGGCTGGCGCTCGGCGCCGTCAAATGACCGCTCACGGTGGCCGGAGGCCGCCGGTGCCCATCGAACCAGGAGTCCTCATGTCACTCTCGCCCGAGCTGCTCGAACGGATCCGTGCCGGCGCCGCGGAACGCGACCGGTCGCGTGAGCTGCCGCGCGAACTCGTCGCCGAAGTGCTCGCGTCTGGGCTTCCGGCCGCCCGGGTGCCGGCTTCGGCCGGCGGCGCCGGCGCGTCGCTCGCCGACCTCACCGATCAGCTGATCACGCTCGCGGCGGCCGACTCGAACATCGCGCACGTCTTCCGGGGGCACCTCGCGGTGATCGAGCAGCAGTTCTTCGAGCCGGACGAGGAGCGGCGCGCGATCTGGTACCGCCGGGTGCTCTCGGGGTCGCTCGTGGGCAACGCCCAATCTGAGCTGACCGCCACCTCGGACCTCGCGACCACGCTCTCCGACGACGGCGACGGCCTGCGCCTGAACGGCCGCAAGTACTACACGACGGGCAGCATCTACGCGGACTGGATCGACCTCTCCGCACGGCACGGCGACGAGGACGTGCAGGTGCTCGTCGCGACCCGCGACCGCGGCGTCGAGTCCATCGACGACTGGCGGGGGTTCGGCCAGCGGCTCACCGGCAGCGGCACGACGACGTTCTCCGAGGTCGCCGTGGACCCGTCGGACGTACGGCCCTACTCGGCGGACCACGACGGCTTCCGGCATCCGTATCTCATGGGGTTCTTCCAACTGGTGCTCCTCGCCGTCGTCGCGGGCATCGGCCGTGCCGTCGTCGACGACGCGGTCGCTTATGTGCAGCCGCGTCGCCGCATCTTCGGCTATGCGGGCGAGGCGCTGCCGCGGGAGCATCCGCTCGTCCAGTCCATCGTCGGGGAGCTCTCGGCCGATGCCTTCGCAGTCCGCGCCGTCACGCTCGAGGCAGCCCGGTCGCTCGACCGGGCCCTCGACGCGTACCTCGACGGGCGCGGCGACCCGGACGCCTTCACGCGGGCCCAGCTCGACGTGTACCGCGCGCAGCAGACCGTGCTCCCGACCGTGGTGAACGCGGCGTCCCGGCTCTTCGAGGTGGGCGGCGCCTCAGCGGTCGACTCCGAGCTCGCACTCGACCGGCACTGGCGGAACGCGCGCACCGTCGCGACGCACAATCCTGCCGTCCACCGGCAGCGTGCGGTCGGCGACTGGGAACTGAATGGTACGCCGCCCGGCTGGGCGGTGACCGCCGGCACCGCCGCCGGGAAGACGGCGAACGCCGAGACCCCGAACGCCGAGACCCCGAAGGCCGAGGCCCGCGCATGACCAAGCGACTCATCGTCAACGTGTTCGAGATGAACACGCCCGGTCACATCACACACGGCCTGTGGCGCCTTCCCGGGAACCAGCGCGACCGGTACTCGAGCATCGAGTACTGGACCGAACTGGCGAGGATCGCGGAGGCCGGCGGCTTCGACGCGGTGTTCCTCGCCGATGTCGTCGGTGCGTACGACGTGTACGACGACGACTTCGCGCCCGCGGTGCAGCGCGGCCTGCAGATCCCGAACAACGATCCGATGCTCGTCATCCCGGCGATGGCGGCCGTGACCGAGCACCTCGGGTTCGGCGTGACGTTCTCGACGACCTACGAGCCGCCGTTCGCGTTCGCGCGCCGCATGTCGACGCTCGACCACCTCACCGACGGCCGGGTCGGCTGGAACATCGTCACGAGCTACCTGCCGAACGCGGCCCGGAACTTCGGGCTCGCGGAGCAGATCCCGCACGACGAGCGCTACCGGATCGCGGAGGAGTACCTCGACGTGCTCTACAAGCTCTGGGAAGGCTCGTGGGACGATGACGCGATCGAGGTCGACCGCGAGGGCGATCGCTACGCCGACCCCGCCAAGGTGCGCCGCATCGATCACGAAGGTGAGTTCTTCCGGGTGGCCGGCCCGCATCTGTCGGAGCCGTCGCGGCAACGTACTCCCGTGCTGTTCCAGGCGTCCGCGTCGAAGGCCGGCACCGCGTTCGCGGCCAAGCACGCCGAGGTGCTGTTCACGGCCGACCGGCCCGCCGGCGCGCTCGAACGGAACATCGCGGCGATCCGCGAGGCCGCTGTCGAGGCCGGCCGGCGTGCGGACGACACCCGCTATCTCGTCATGGCGACCGTGATCGTCGGCCGCACCGAGGCCGAGGCGCGCGAGAAGTACGAGCACTATCGCGCGTTCCGCGACGCCGAGGGGTCGTTCGTGCACATGAGCGTGCCGTTCCACCCGCTCGAGCACGACCCGTCGATCACCATCCGCGAGGCGCTCGTCGCGGAAGGGCGTCACGACGTGATCGCGGAGGGCGGGCTGCCGCTCGAGCTCACGGTCGGCGCGTTCCGCGCGGGAGTCGACGAAGCCTGGGATGCTCGCTTCCTCGCGGTCGGCACGCCCGAGCAGGTGGCCGACACGATCGAGCGCTGGCTCGATGAGGACGGCATCGACGGCATCAACCTGCGGCAGTACCACTCGTACGACACGATCCGCGACTTCGGCGAGCTCGTCACGCCCGAGCTGCGGCGACGCGGGCGCATGCGCGAGGCGTACGTGCCGGGCGAGACCCTCCGTGAACGCATCTTCGGCGAAGGCGCGCGGCTTCCCGAGCGGCATCCGGCAGCCCGCTACCGCGGCGGCGCCAACCTGCGCGAACCGGCGGCCGCGGCCGCCGGGCGCGGGGAATAGGGTACCCGCCGGATACGCAGATCTGAATGAGTTCCTCGCGGCGCTCGAGCACGAACGTCAACGACCGTTCCCGGCGCCAACAAGAAACCAGGTGATTATGAAAGCGATTGCCACCCCGTTGATGGCAAGAAGGATGACTGCAGCCACACTCAGTCCGTGACGTGCTATTCCGTCGACTTGGCGGAGCACATTGAAGACACAAAAAGCAAGCGCCACGAAAAGCCAAGCGGGAGCCAGTAGCCCAGCAAGCACGATGGCCACGACCAGACCCGCGAGACTCGCGAGAAGAGCAGTGCCCCACGGGTTAGATCGTCTTGACGAGGTTTCCATGTACGCGCCGACTTCTCAACTAACTACATGCCACATACACCATCACCATACGTCGTCGCACTCGTATGGATGGTCCGCGCGCAGTACGTAGGCCTCTGAACTTCCACGCCACCGATGACCAGCTTGAAGGTATATGCCCCATATAGTTCCGCCTGGCTCGATGATCTCGACATCGTTCCCCTTCGGAGGAGCAAAGCCGATTACTGACAATGCCTCAATATATATAGCAATGTTTGGCTGCGAGGGATTGTCCCAGTATACTGAAAGGTTGGCCTGATCGGCGATCTCGTCACGCCCGAGCTGCGGCGACGCGGGCGCATCCGTGAGGCGTACGTGCCGGGGGAGACCCTCCGTGAACGCATCTTCGGCGAAGGTGCGCGGCTTCCCGAGCGGCATCCGGCAGCCCGCTGCCGCAGCGGCGCCAACCTGCGCGAACCGGCGGCCGCGGCCGTCGGGTGACTCGGGGAGATCAGCCCTCGTATCGCTCGGACGCGTCGTATCCGATGCTCAGGCGTGTGACGACCGCCGGTAGCCGACGCGTGTTCAAGCGTGGCCCAACCGCAGGTCAGCTGCGCGGTCGATCCGGCAGCGCTTGCTGGACCTCTCGCCGAAGCGCGGCCTCGAGCGCCGGAAGGTCGCGCTCGACGGTGGCCCGGATGATTGCGTGGTCGATGCCGGCGTAGCCGTGCGCGATGCGGTTTCGAGTCGCCCAGATGACGTGCCACCGGCCGCCGCTGACACGTGCTCGTACCTCATCAGAGGTCGCAGCGAGCGCCTCGATCGCGGAGGCCAGCCGAAGGCTCACGGCATCCGCGACGGTTGCGTCGTCGAGGTCGGCGCGTTCGAGGTGGCGGTGCAGGGTGGCGAGGTGCTCGAGCGCATCGCTGAGCAGCTCGGCGTCGCTGCGGCTCACAGCGGAACCGCTTCGGCGAGCACGCGTGGCGCGAGGTTGGCTCGGAGATCGTGTGCGGCGACGACGTCGACCTTTGCGCCGATGAGGTCGCTCAGGTCGGCCTCGAGCTCGGCGAGCTCGAACAGGCTCGGCGGGGTGCTGAAATCGACGAGCAGGTCGATGTCGGACGTGGGTCCGTCCTCACCCCTGCTGACGCTGCCGAAGACGCGCACATGGTGCGCACCCGAACGTGCGAGGCGGCTGAGCACGGCAGAGCGATATCGTTCGAGCGATCGAGCCAGAGGCGAACGGCCATGGAAGCGGAGCAGTCGCGAGACCTCGGGCTGGCTGCGCCCCATCGCAGCGGCGATCTGACGTTGCGAGAGCCCGGCGCTCGCACCGGCGCGAGCGGACTCGACCAGGATTCGGCGGGATTCCGCGTGCAGCGCGTCGGCGCGCTGCGTGGCTTCCCGCAGCACCTGTTCGAGCGGGCTTTCGTGCATATAGCACATGCTATCAGGCCTGCACGCCGGCGTTGCGGGGCCGAGGCGGCCGTCAGGTGACGGTGATGAGCGTGCGCTGCCAGCCGGATGAGCCGTCGGGGGCGATCGGCGCCCGCTCCTGGATCTGCGTCTCGCCGGCCCGGTTCACCGCGCGCACCGCGACGTAGTGGGTGCCGGGCTCGGCATCCCACTCGAGCACCCACTGCACCCAGGTGTCGTCGTTGATCGGCGTCGACAGCGTCGCCGGTTGCCACTCGCCGTCGTCGATGCTCACCTCGACGCGGTCGATGCCGACCGTCTGCGCCCACGCGACCCCGGCGATCGGCACGGTTCCGGCCTGAACGGGTCGGCCGCTCTTCGGGGTGTCGACGCGCGAGGAGAACTTGATGGGCGCCTTCGCGCTGTAGCCGCGCGGCGTCCAGTACGCCTCGTCGGCGTCGAAGGTGGTCACCTTCAACTCGGTCAGCCACTTCGTCGCCGAGACGTACCCGTAGAGACCCGGGACGACCATCCGCACGGGGAAGCCGTGCTCGAACGGCAGCGGCTCGCCGTTCATCGCGACCGCGAGGATGGCGTCGGTGCCCTCGTCGGTCAGCGATTCGAGCGGCGTGCTCGCCGTGAATCCGTCGACGCTGCGCGACAGCACCATGTCGGCGCCCGGCTGCGGCCGGGCGAGGCTCAGCACGTCCCTGACCGGCACGCCGAGCCACGTCGCGTTGCCCACGAGGCCGCCGCCGACCTCGTTCGAGACGCAGGTCAGGGTGATGACGAACTCGTCGAGTCCCATGCCGACGAGCTCGTCGAAGTCGAGTTCGACCCGCTCGTCGACCATGCCGTCGATCACGAGCCGCCACGTGCCGGGATCGACCGACGGGACGGTCAGCGCGGTGTCGACGCGGTAGAAGTCCGCGTTGGGCGTGAACAGTGGCGAGATGCCGGGCACCTGCAGCTCGGCTCCGGTGGGGATCGGCACGGTCGTGCGGGCCGCCGGCAGCCGCAGGGCGTTGCGTACCGCCTCGATCGACGAGGTCGCCACATTGACGGCGCGGGCGCCGATCCCGACGACGAGCGCGGATGCCCCGGCGATCGCGGCGACGAGGAAGAAGCCGCGGCGGTCCAGGCCGGCGGATTCGACGGGGCCGGCGGATTCGACGGGTTCGGCCGGGCGGCCCGGGTCGGCCATGCGGGCCGGGTCGGCCGCGGCCCAGCGGCGGAGCCGCGTGACGAGGAGCGTGAGCACGAGGCATCCGGCGATCGTCCCGACGACGGGCGGCGCCCACGCCAGGCCCGTCGCACCCGCCCGCGTCACGATCGCGGCCGTCGAGGCGACGCCCGCGACCCCGAGGAGCACGAGCCCCGACGGCGGCTTCATGAACTGCAGCACGCCCGTGATCGCGGCGGCGATGAACGCCCCGAGTCCCAACCCGGCGAGGAGCGCGATCTTGTCGTACTCGCCGAACGTCGCGATCGCGAACTCCTTGAACGGCTGCGGCACGATGTCGATCACGAACGCACCGACCGCGAGGATCGGGCTGCCCTCACGCGCGACGACGAGGGCGACGAGTTCCGCCATCGCGAGGAACACGGCCGCGCCGATCACCCCGGCCAGAGCGGCCCACCCCAGGAATCTCCGCCTCCGGCGGACCTCCGGTCGCGCCATGCTCCTCCTCCGCACCCGCGACCCGCGCCGCGCTCATCCGGTATTCGGTGCGGAGACGGTGACGGATTGGTCGTGTGCCGGCGGGGCGCCGGGTCTACCGGTTCCGGGCGGCCGCGTCCTCGGCGACGATGCGCGCGATCGCGCGATCGGCGATGCGTCCGCTGATCGGGCCGACGACGAGCAGCAGCCCCCAGGTGATCCGTGCCCAGTCCGCGCCCAAGGTGTACGCGACGACGATGGACAGCAGGAAGATGAGCGGTGTGGTGGCGGTGTCGAGCAGGCGGATGGTGTCGGCGCGGCGGGGGAGCGGATCGGCGATCACCCGGTCGCGGCGTGCGACGAGGAAGATCGCGGACTGCGCGCAGACCGCCGCGGCGATGTTCACGGCGTAGACCGCGACGGCGAGCGGCTGGTCGCCCGTCTCGGGGTCACTGATGCCCTGGGTCGAGAACGGGATGAAGACGATGAAGGCGAGCGCGACGACGTTGGCGGTGATCGTCCCGGGGGTCATCGCGATGAACCCCGAGCTCAGCCGGTGATTGGTCCGCCAGAACACCGCGATCACGACGAAGCTCACGAGGAAGCCGAACAGTTGCCAGCCCAGTCCGCTGGCGAGCCACGTCCACGGGTCGCTCCAGTCGGATGCCTCGGGCGGATCGATGTTCACGATCAGCAGCGTGAGCGCGAACGCGTAGACCGCATCGAAGAACGTGAACGCGCGCGCGAACTCGACGCTGTCGCGGTCGTAGGGCGAACGGGGCGTCTTCGTATCGCTCACGATCCCGAGTGTGCCCGGGTCCGCCGCTCGAGCACCGGTGACGCGCCGAAGCGCCGGTGTCCCGGACGATTCCGGGGTGCCGGCGCTTCGAGGCGGGGGTCGCTGCCGACCCGCGGACGGTCTGGTCGACCGTCAGTCCCAATCGACGGAATGGGTCCAGCCGGCGAGGTACGCGCGCTCGTTCTCGGTGAGCCGGAACGTGCCGCGCGGCATCGGACGGTCGTCCAGCTCGCACAGCTCCATGATGCGACGCACGACGAACGCGCGCAGCGGGGCGTTCGGGTTCTCGAGCACCTCGCGCTGCAGCGGGCGTTCGAGCATCGGCCACCACACGCCGATGGGCGGGAGGGCCCGCAGGGTGTGGCGTTCGGGGGCCGGGGGCTCCAGGATCGTGGTCATTGCGCCCGCTCCTCGTGCAGTGCGCCCGACTCGGGGTCGCGCACCACGACGTCTTCGTCCGGGTCGGCGTCCTCTTCAGCGAGTCGATGCTGTTCGGATGCGCGGACCGCCTCGTCGAGTTCGTCGGCCGCCGCCGGATCCTGGGGGTCAGGTGAGGTCATCGTCGCTCCTTCTGTTCATGGGCTCGCACAGCGTCTGACGTGCCCAACATCGACAGTACGCATGGCCCCCGCAAGGGGGCATGGGATTGACCCAACCGTCCCGCGCTGCTACCGATGGACGCATGGACCTGCCGGTGATGCCCCCCGTCGCGCCGATGCTCTCGAAGTCGGTCAAGACGATCCCCGACGTGGGCCACATCGAGCCGAAATGGGACGGCTTCCGGACCATCGTGTTCAAGGACGGCGACGAGGTCGAGCTCGGCAGCCGCAACGAGCGTCCGATGACGAGGTACTTCCCCGAGCTCGTCGAGTCGTTGCGGGCGAACCTGCCGGATCGGTGCGTCGTCGACGGCGAGATCATCCTCGTCCGCGAGGGGCGTCTCGACTTCGACGCGCTGCAGCAGCGCATCCACCCGGCGGCGAGCCGGGTGAAGCTCCTCGCCGGCGAGACCCCCGCCTCCTTCGTCGCCTTCGACCTGCTCGCGCTCGGCGACGACGATCTGACAGGGCATCCCTTCTCCGAACGGCGGCGCCTCCTCGAGCAGGCGCTCGCCGAAGCATCCGAC
The DNA here is from genome assembly GCF_030866785.1 of Agromyces protaetiae. Classification (NCBI taxonomy): domain Bacteria; kingdom Bacillati; phylum Actinomycetota; class Actinomycetes; order Micrococcales; family Microbacteriaceae; genus Agromyces; species Agromyces silvae. The sequence continues at coordinate 1,050,067 of NZ_CP133018.1, forward strand.
CCGGTGTTCGTGACGCCCGCGACCAGCGACCTCGACGAAGCGGCCGACTGGTTCACGCGGTTCGAGGGCGCAGGACTCGACGGGGTCGTGGCCAAGCCGCTCGACGGCACGTATCAGCCCGACAAGCGGACCATGTTCAAGATCAAGCACGAGCGCACCGCGGATTGCGTGCTCGCCGGGTTCCGCTGGCACAAGTCGGGCGACGTCGTCGGCTCGCTGCTGCTCGGGCTCTACGGCGACGACGGTCGACTGCACCACGTGGGCGTCGCCGCGTCGTTCCCGATGGCGAAGCGGAAGGCGCTCGTCGACGAACTCGAGCCGCTGATCGCGACCGACCTGTCGTCGCACCCGTGGGGCGAATGGGCCGACCAGGAGGCGCACGCGTCGACGCGCATGCCCGGTGCGGTCAGCCGGTGGAGCGCCGGCAAGAACCTCTCCTTCGTGCCGCTCCGGCCCGAGCGCGTGCTCGAGGTCGCGTACGACCACATGGAGGGCGACCGATTCCGGCATACGGCGCAGTTCCGCCGGTGGCGGACCGACCGCGACCCCGAGACCTGCACCTACGAGCAGCTCGAGCAGCCCACCGACGTCGACCTCGGCGCGATCCTGCCGCTCGGCGGGCGTTAGGCGTTCGGGCGTTAGGCGTTCGGGCGTCGGGCGTTCGGGCGTCAGAGCACGGCGCGGAGCCCGGCCGACCCGGCCGAGTGATGCTCGAACACCAGGTTGGTCTCGGTGAGCGCGACCGCCGGGTTCGCCGACAGGTTCTTGAGCACGAACTGCCGCACGTGCTCGCTGTCGCGCACGCGCACATGGATCAGGAAGTCCTCGGTGCCGCCGAGGAAGAACAGCTGCGCGACCTCGGGCTCACGGCGCAGCTCGTCGGAGATCTGCTCCATCAGGTGCCGTGCGCCCGGCCTGATGCGCACGCTCACCAGCGCCTGCAGCGTGAAGCCGAGGGCGACCGGATTGATCTCGGCGGTGTAGCGCACGATCACGCCGCGCTCGCGCAGCGAACGCACGCGGGCGAGACACGTCGACGGCGAGATGCCCACCGAGCGTGCGAGCTCGACGTTGGGGAGGCGGGCGTTCTCGTGGAGCAGGGCGATGATGCGCCGGTCAACCTCGTCGAGGAGCGCGGGCGCCGCGCTGGGCTCGGGCGGGCTGGGCTCGGGTGCGCTGAGCTGGGGTGCGCTGATCTTCGGTCCGTCGGTCACGAGCGCCTCCCATGGCGAACATTCGGCTGAGCGAAACCTACTCTACCGAACGATGTGCGGTAGCCCTTCCCTCCGATCGAACAAGCAGTCACCATAGAGGCATCCGCACCACAGAGCATTCGGAGTAACCATGCGCATCGGCGTGCCAGCTGAGATCAAGAACAACGAGTTCCGCGTCGCGATGACGCCCGCGGGCGCGCACGCGCTGGCCCAGCGCGGTCACGCCGTCGAGATCCAGGCGGGTGCGGGCACCGGCGCCGGGTACACCGACGCCGAGTACCGCGAGGCGGGCGCGACCATCGTCGCGACCGCGGACGAGGCCTGGGCGAACGAGCTCGTCCTGAAGGTCAAGGAGCCGATCGAGGCCGAGTACGGCTTCCTCCGCGAAGACCTCACCCTCTTCACCTACCTCCACCTCGCGGCCGACCTGCCGCTCACGCGTGCGATCCTCGAGTCGGGTGTCACCGCGATCGCCTACGAGACCGTGCAGCTCGCCGACCGGTCGCTGCCCCTGCTCACCCCCATGAGCGAGGTCGCAGGCCGGCTCGCACCGCAGGTCGGCGCCGCGTCGTTGCTCGCCTCCAAGGGTGGCCGCGGCGTGCTGCTCGCGGGCGTGCCCGGCACCTCACCCGCGAAGGTCGTCGTCATCGGCGGCGGCGTCGCGGGCGAGCAGGCCGCCGCGACCGCCCTCGGCCTCGGCGCCGACGTCACGGTCTTCGACATCTCGCTGCCCAAGCTCCGCGAGCTCGACGCCCGCTACGACCACCGCATCAAGACGCTCGCATCGAGCCCGTACGAGATCGCGCGCCAGGTCAAGGACGCCGACCTCGTCGTCGGCGCGGTGCTCGTGCCGGGCGCCGCCGCGCCCAAGGTCGTCACCGACGAGATGGTCGCCTCCATGAAGCCGGGCGCGGTGCTCGTCGACATCGCGATCGACCAGGGCGGATGCTTCGAGGGCTCACGTCCGACCACGCATGCCGAGCCGACCTACCCGGTGCACGATGCCATCTTCTACTGCGTGGCCAACATGCCCGGTGCGGTGCCCGCCACCTCGACACCGGCGCTCACCAACGCCACGCTGCCGTATGCGACGAAGATCGCCGACCTCGGCTGGCAGGCCGCGCTCGCCGAAGACGCCGCGCTCGCGAAGGGCCTGAACGCGACGGGCGGACGCCTCACGAACGAGGGCGTGGCCAAGGCACACGGCCTCGAGCTCGCGAGCGCGTAGTCACGCCACCCGTCGGTCGAGTGGCGAGCGCCGGCGCGCGCATCGACACCGACCGACGGGCTACTCGCCCGTGGTGACGGGCAGCCCGGCCCGGTACCACGCGACGATGCCGCCGTCGATGTTGCGGGCGTCGACACCCTGCTGCGTGAGGAAGCGCGTGGCCTGCGCGCTGCGTCCGCCGACGTGGCAGAGCACATAGACCGCACGGTCGCGCGGCACCTCGGCCACCCGGTCGGCGAGCTCGCCGAGCGGGATGTGGTGTGCGTCGTCGAGGCGGGCCTGCTCGAGTTCTGAGGCCTCGCGCACGTCGAGCACATACGCGTCATCGAGCGCATTCACCTCTCCAGGCGTCGCGGTCGGCAGCTCCGGCTCGGTTGCTTGCATGTCCCGAGGCTACGCCGCCGGCAGCCTCGAGGCGAAACCCACGCATCGCCGCCGCAATTGCGCGGATCCGGCCGACTTCCCACATATCCTCTCCGTGTGCCGTGGCTCAATCGGAATCCAGATGGGGAGGAACTCCTCCCGCGCGAAGCCGACGTCGCCGCCGACCGCCTCACCCCGGGACCTCGCGCTGCGCATCACACCAGCCCCGAAGGCCTCAGCCTCGGGGACCCGGCTCTGGTCGCCGGCAACGTCGCCGATCCCGCGCGCCGTCGCTGGCTCGCCGAGCTCGGCGCCCTCGGCGGGCGCTCGCCGCTCGTGCGGTTCGTCGACACCCCGCGCACCCGCATCGAGCTGTCCACGACACACCCGGGCGGGCTGCCCCAGTTCATCACCGGCAAGTCGACGCTGCTGTCGAGCCTGATCCGCGACGAGCTCGCGCTCCGCAACGCGAAGACGGCCGCGGCCGAGATCACGCAGAAGGGCATCGAGCTGCGCTCGGTCCGCGGCATCGAATCGGTGCACCTCGCGATCGGGCTCGCGTCGTGGCGCAACGAGGGGCAGGAGTTCCTCGCACCCGTGCTGCTGCGCCCGCTGGCGATCCGCCGCTACGGTCGTGACTTCGAGCTCAAGCTCAAGGGCCAACCGTTCCTCAACCCCGCGCTCGCGCGCGAGCTGCAACGCCAGTTCCAGATCACGCTCGACGCCGAGGCCTTCGTCGCGCTCGCGATCACGAACGGCGTGTTCAAGCCGCAGCCGGTCATCGATCGCCTGCGCGGGCTCACCACGCACCTGCCGTGGTTCCGGGTCGCGCCGCGCCTCGTCGTCTCGAGCTTCGCCGAGGTCGGCCCGGCGATGGCGCTCGACGCGGCCGACCTCAGCCACCCGCTCATCGACGCGGTCGCCGGGCATCCCGCGGCGAAGGCCGCGCTCGCCAATCGCGGCGAACCCGCGACGATCGTGCCGCAGGACCAGCGTCCGCCGCAGGGTGATCGCCTGCTGCTCGACGCCGACCCCGAGCAGGAGCGCGTCATCGCCGAGGTCGAGGCCGGGGCATCCGTCGTCGTGAAGACGCTGCCGGGCACCGGCGGCACCCAGACCATCGTGAACGCCGTGGGCGCGCTCGTCGCGCGCGACCGGCGGGTCCTCGTCGTCGGTTCGCGACGCGCGAGCCTCGACGGCATCGCGCACCGCCTCGGCCAGGTCGGTCTCCCGGGCGCCGCGGTCACCACCGCCGGCATCCGACGGGAGCTCATCCAGTCCATCTCGCGCAACGAGAAAGCCGAGCGGCCGCGCGTCGCCGACGTCGACGACGCGCTCGTGCGCCTGCGCAAGGTGCTCCTCGACTACCGGGGCGGGCTCACCCGCCCCGATCCCGAACTCGGCGTCTCGGTGCTCGACGCGCTCGGCGAGCTCTCGCGGCTCGCACTGAAGCGCCCGGCGCCGCAGACGACCGCCCGGCTGGATCACAGCTGCCTCGTGGCGATCGCCGGTCGGCGGCCCGAGGTCGCCCATGACCTCGTGCGCGCCGCCGCGCTCGGCGAGTTCAAGTACGGGCCGGGCGACTCGCCCTGGTACGGCGCGACGTTCGAGTCGGCCGGCGAATCCGAAGCGGCGCACGCGCTCGCGAAGCGGCTGCATCAGACCGGCGTGCCCCGGCTGCTCGAGCGCGGCCGCTCGCTCATCGCGCAGACGCGTCTGCGCCAGTTCGAGTCGATCGCCGAGCTCGGCGTCTTCCTGCGGCTGCTGCTCGACGTGCGCGACACGCTCGACCGATTCCGCCCGACGGTCTTCGATCGCCCGCTCGGCGAGCTCATCGCGGCGACCAGCTCGCGCCGCGACGAGCCCGGCATGACCGGCGCGAATCGGCGACGGCTTCGCCGGCTCGCGCTCGAATACGTCCGGCCGGGCGTGCACGTGTCCGATCTCAACGCCGCGCTCCGGGGCATCCAGCAGCAGCGCACGCTGTGGCAGCGCTACTCCGACGCCGGCGCGACCCCCGGTGTGCCGGTGGGCATCGACGACGTGCACGTCGCCTACCAGACCGTCGCGACCGATCTGCAGTCTCTCGACGCGCCGCTCGGCCTGCTCGGCACCGCCCGCCAGCTCGGCGCGCGCCCGATCCGCGAGCTCACGAGCATGCTCGCCGGGCTCGCCGCCGACTCCGAGGTGCTGCAGAACCTGCAGGAGCGCACCGCGCTGCTCGGCAAGCTCCGCGACCTCGGCCTCGACCCGCTGCTCGTCGATCTCACGGTGCGGCACGTCCCCGAGCATCAGGTCGCCGACGAGCTCGAGCTCGCGTGGTGGCAGTCGATGCTCGAGAGCGTGCTCGCGCACGACAAGGCGCTGCTCGGCGCCAACACGCAGGTGCTCGACCGGCTCGAGGCGGACTTCCGGCTCGTCGACGAGGCGCACGCCTCCGCCGGAGGCCCGATGCTCGCGTGGAAGCTCGCGGAGAACTGGAAGGTCGCGCTCGTCGACCACCCCGATGAGGCCGACCGGCTGAAGCGCATGCTGCGTGCTGACCGCGTGCCGCCCGCCGCCCTCCAAGCGGGGGCGCCGCACCTGTTCCGGCTGCTCGCGCCCGTGTGGCTCGCATCGCCCTACGAGGTGTCCGCGATCGACGACGCCATCACGTTCGACGCGGTGATCCTCGTCGACGCCGGCGCGACGACCATCGCCGAGAACCTGGGCGCCATCCGCCGGGCCAAGCAGGTCGTCGCCTTCGGCGACCCCGTGACGCAGACGCCGACCGACTTCGAGACCGGCATCGACGACGGCGACGCCGGCTCGGCCCACGACGCCGAGCACGGGGTCGACGCGATGCACGCCGACTCGGCGCTCGCGCGGCTCAGCGAGCTGCTGCCGACGATGACGCTCACGCGCAGCTACCGCGCGGGCGGCGAAGACCTCGCCGAGCTCGTCAACCGTCGCTTCTACGGCGGCCGCATCTCGTCGCTGCCGTGGGCGGGCAGCTTCCTCGGCCACGGCAGCCTGCGGCTGCACTATGTGAACGACAATGGCCTGCCCGACCCCATCACGGGCACCGTCGAGAGCCTCGACGCCGAGGTCGCGAAGGTCGTGGAGCTCGTCATGGACCACGCGGTCAAGCGGCCGCGCGAGTCGCTCATGGTGATCACCGCGAGTCCGCGCCATGCGGGCCGCGTGCACCAGGCGGTGCTCGCGGCGTTCGCGAAGCGGCGCGACCTGTCGGACTTCATCCTGAAAGACCGGGCTGAGCCGTTCACGGTGCTGACGCTCGAGCAGTCCGTCGCGCAGAGCCGCGACCGGGTCGTGTTCTCGGTCGGGTTCGGGCGCACCCCGCACGGCCGCCTGCTGTCGAACTTCGGCGCGCTGGGCGAGCCCGGCGGCGACCGGTTGCTCGCCGTCGGCATGACCCGTGCCCGGCGTTCGATGGACCTCGTGTCGGCGTTCCGGCCCGAGCACATCGACGCCGAGCGGCAGTCGAACGGCGTGCTCGCGCTCGCGCAGGTGCTGAGCCAGACCGAGGAGCGGCAGGCGCAGGACCCCGCGGGCAGTGCGCCCGACGTCATGCTCGCCGATCTCGCGGCCCGGCTCGAGCGACGAGGCATCCGCGTGAAGCTCGATTACCGCGGGCGGCTCGCGCTCGCGGCCGCGCATGCCGGCAAGGCGGTCGTGATCGAGACGGATGCCTCCCTGGCGGGTCAGAGCCTGCGCGAATCGCTGCGGCTGCGACCGGACGTGCTGCGCCGGCTGGGCTGGCACTACCTGCGCGTGCACAGCTTCGAGCTGTTCGGCGACCCCGAGGCCGTGGCGAGCCGCGTCGCGAGCGTGCTCGGCAAGGTCGAGCGCTCGGCGGCGTGATCGCTGCGGCGGGCGGGCCGGGCGCGGGCGCGCCGGATGGGTCGGCCGGCCCGGGTGGGTCGGATGCCTCGGGTGGGTCGGACGGTGCGGATGCCTCGGGCGAACGCCGTCCCGCACAGCGGCAGCCGGCGCGTCAGCGCGTGGAGCGCACGGGCCGCCGCCGCGCACGGCTGACGCCCGCTCCGGACACCGACACCTCGCCGGAGAAGGCCGAGCGCGACGAGCCCGCCCCGGGCGGCACCCCCGACGACGAGCGCATCACGCGCGAGCGCCCCCCACACTGGTGACGACTCCCGCGCGAACGGTCGCGGATGGTGGGTGTGTCACTGCGCGACCCGCCATCTGCGACCGTTCGGTGAGTCTGTGTGGCGGTGGGCCGGCCGGCTCGACCGGTGGAGGATGCTTCGGGGCTACTGGGCGTGCTTGCCGTGGCTGCCGTCGGGGCTCGGCGCGTCAGGGGCGGGTACCGAGCCGCCGACCGTTCCGCTCGCGGGGGTGTGCGTCGTGCCACGTTCGGCCGCGAGCAGGTCGCGGATCTCGGTGAGCAGGGTGAGCTCGGTCTCGGGGTCGTCGGCGTCCGGCTCGCCGACCTTGCGGCGGGCCTCGGCGCGCTCCTTCACGGTGTTCATGGGCATCACGAACACGAAGTAGACGACGGCGGCGACCACCAGGAAGGTGATGATGGCCCCGAGGACGGCGCCGAACCTGATCACGGCGTCCTCACCGCTGAGCGTGGGGATCGTCACCGCCAATGCGCTGTCGAGGCTGTCGGCCTGGAAGATCACGCCGATGAGCGGGTTGATCAGGTTGTTCACGATCGAGTTCACGACGGCCGTGAACGCGGCGCCGATGACGACCGCGACCGCGAGCTCGATCACATTGCCGCGGAGGATGAACTCTTTGAAACCCTTGAGCACGCTGCGCTCCTGTCGTCGGTAGGGGACGGATGGGGATGGTCTGCGAATGTTACGAGGAACTGGATGAACCGGACGAACCGGATGAGCCCGACGAGCCGGACGAGCTCGACGAGCCGGCGGTGCTCGACGACGCGGCCGGCTTCGACTCCGAGGAGCCGCCGCTCTTCGAACCGCTGCCCGACGAGGCATCCGACCCGCCCGTGCCGGCGCCCGCGCGCGAGTCGGTGCGGTAGAAGCCCGACCCGTTGAACGTGACGCCGATGGTGTTGAAGAGCTTTCGCAGGCCGCCGCCGCAGACCTCGCAGGTGGTCAGCGAGTCGTCGGTGAACGCCTGGTGGATGTCGAAGGCGTTGCCGCACTCGGTGCAGCGGTAGGAATAGGTGGGCATGGTGCTCTTTCGGCTGGGTGCGGGCCGGAGGCCCGGCTCAGAAGGCGATGATGCGCGTCGGCGTCACGACGCCGTTCACGGGCTGGTCGTGCAGCTCGCGGGGCACGGACTCGACGAACTCGCGTTCGAAGACGACGGCGTACACCGGGGGACATTTTCCCATCGAACCGAGGGTCTTGTCGAAATACCCGCGACCCCAGCCCAGCCGCATGCCCGTGCGATCGATCGCGGCGGCCGGCACGATGATGAGGTCGACGTCGTTGATGGCCATCGGCCCGAGCAGCTCGCCCTCGGCCTCGGGCACGCCCGCGAGTCCCAAGCGCTCCGTCTCGTCCTCGCCGACGGTCCAGTCGAGCAGGCCGTCCTCACGGGTCACGGGGAACAGCACCCGGATGCCCGATGCCTCGGCCCAGTTCACGAACGGGCGCGTATCAGGCTCGGCGGGCATCGAGAGGTAGCACGAGAGCGACGTGGCGCCGGTCTCGGCGACGAGCTCCCTCAAGCGCGCGGTGAGTCCCTCGCTCGCGAGCTCGCGCTCGTGGGCGGGCATGTTCTGGCGACGCTCGCGGAGCTCGGCGCGGAGGATGCGCTTGACCACGTCCGGGTCCTCAGGGGGCATGCCACGATCCTAGGCGTCCCTCGTGTGCACACCGGTGTTCGCTACGCTGAACCGCATGACGACGAAGCGCATCACGAAGGCAGTCATCCCTGCGGCAGGACTCGGCACGCGATTCCTCCCAGCCACGAAAGCGATGCCGAAAGAGATGCTCCCCGTCGTGGACAAGCCCGCGATCCAGTACGTCGTGGAAGAGGCGGTCGCCGCGGGGCTCGACGACGTGCTCATGATCATCGGGCGGAACAAGAACGCGCTCGCCAACCACTTCGACCGCGTGACCGAGCTCGAGCAGACCCTCGAGAACAAGGGCGACGAGTCCAAGCTCAAGCGGGTCACCGAGTCGAGCGACCTCGCCGACGTGCACTTCGTGCGGCAGGGCGACCCCAAGGGGCTCGGCCACGCGGTGCTGCGCGCCCGCAAGCACGTGAACCACGAGTCGTTCGCGGTGCTGCTCGGCGATGACCTCATCGACGCCCGGGACGTGCTGCTCACGCGCATGCTCGAGGAGCACGACAAGCGCGGGGCGACCGTCATCGCGCTGCTCGAGGTCGACCCCGACCAGATCCACATGTACGGCGCGGCCGAGGTCGAGGCCACCGACGACCCCGACGTCGTGCGCGTGACGGGCCTCGTCGAGAAGCCCGCGAAAGAGGTCGCGCCCTCCAACTACGCCGTCATCGGCCGGTACGTGCTGAAGCCCGACGTGTTCGACGTGCTCGAGCACACCAAGCCCGGCAAGGGCGGCGAGATCCAGCTCACCGACGCGCTCATGGAGATGGCCGCCGACGTCGAGGGCACCGGTGGCGTGTACGGCGTCGTGTTCCGCGGCCGGCGGTACGACACCGGCGACAAGCTCGACTACATCAAGGCCGTCGTGCAGCTCGCGGTCGACCGCGACGACATCGGCCCCGACCTTCGTGCGTGGCTCGCCGGCTTCGTCGCCGGCGACGGCGTCGCCTGACCATGCCCGCCGCCGTCCTGCCGACGCTCCGCGACGGTGAGGTCACGCTCCGGCCCATTCGCGCGAAGGACGCGAGGCCGCTCGAGCGGGTGCTGCTCGACAATCGCACCTGGCTCAGGCGGTGGGAGGCGACCTATCCGGGCGGCGGCACGATCATCGACACCAGGGCGAGCATCCGGAGCCTGACCGCGCATGCGCGCGCCGGCAACGGACTGCCCTTCGTGATCGAGGTCGGCGGCGCGCTCGTCGGCCAGCTCAACGTCTCCTCGATCGCGTACGGCTCGCTGTCGTCCGCATCGATCGGGTACTGGGTGGCGCAGGGGTTCGCGGGTCGTGGTGTGACCCCGGCCGCGGTCGCGCTCGCGACCGACTACTGCTTCTCGACGCTCCGGTTGCATCGCATGGAGATCTGCATCCGCCCCGAGAACGCGCCCTCGCTGCGGGTCGTCGAGAAGCTGGGGTTCCGGTACGAGGGGCTCAGGCGCCGGTTCATCCATATCGACGGCGACTGGCGCGATCACTTCGCGTTCGCGCTCGTCGCCGAAGAGGTGCCGGGCGGCGTGCTCGCCCGCTGGCGCGACGGCCGGGTGCCCGCCGACGCGGCGCGCGTGCCGCAGGCCGACCTCGACGCCGCGGCGCTGCCGCTGCAGCTGCCGCATCGGCGCTGAGCGCCGCTCGCCGGCCGGGATCCGGCCACGGAGCTGGGAACTCGCCGCCGGATCGCTGACACGCCCGCGGTGCGGGCGCCACCGGATGCCTCGCGTCCCCTAGCGTTGACGCATGGACGCGATCGGCGGGGGAGTGCTCGTGGCCGTGGCCGCTGCGCTCTGGGTGGCCTACCTGCTGCCGACGTGGTTCCGTCGCGGCCAGTACCTCGCGACCGAGCGCAACGCCGTGCGGCTGCAGCAGACGCTCCGAATCCTCGCCGAGACCGCCGAGACTCCCGAAGAGGTGAGGGTCGAGGCGACCGCTCGCGACGTGGCCGCGCAGCAGCGCATCCTCGCCCAGCGCAGCGAGCAGGCGAGACTCGAGGCCGAGGCCGCCGAGCAGCTCGCGATCGCCGAGCGCGCCGCCGCCGAGCAGCGTGCTGCCGCAGCCCGCGAGAAGGCGGAGCGGGCACTGGCCGCGAAGCGGCGGGCCGAGGCCGAGGCATCCGTCGCCGCGAGGAGCTCGGACCCGGTCGTGTCGCGCCGCGCCCTGCGTCGTCGCCGCGCCGCATGCTCGCTCGGCATGCTCGTCTCGGTCATCGTCGTCGTCGTGGGTGCCGTCGGGCTGCCGTTTGGCCTCTCTCCATTCGTCGCCGCGGCCGGACTCGCGGGAGCCGTCGCCGGGTTCGCGGGCGTGGCCGTGCTCGCACGCCGTCGCGTGCCGGTCGCCGCCGCGCCCATCGTCGCCCCCGCCGCGCCCGCCGCGCGGTTCGAGCCGATCGACCTGCCCGAACCCGTCACGGCACCCGCGACCAGCTGGACGCCCCAGCCGCTGCCGAAGCCGCTGCATCTCTCCCGCGGTACGATCGCGGCCGCTGCGATGGCGTCGGTCGAGGCGGCCGAGGGGCTGCGGCGGGCCGCGGTCGACCAGGCCATCGCCGAGCGGGCCGCGAAGCTCGAGCCCGAACTGCCGAAGCTCGCGCCGCGGGCCGTGCCGGCCGCGCCCGCCGCGTCGGCCTCGGCGTCGGCCGAGACATCCGTGCCGGCCAATCCCTACGCGCGCATGGGCCTCGTGGGCGACGCCGAGCCCGGCTTCGAGGGCCTCGACGCCGTACTGCGCCGTCGCCGCGAGGCGGTCTGAGCCTTCCGCGGGCCAGCGTGGTCAAGATCACGCGGTACGGGATGATAGAGTCATTCACGGCTTGGGCCCATGGCGCAGTTGGTAGCGCGTCTCGTTCGCAATGAGAAGGTCGGGGGTTCGAATCCCCCTGGGTCCACAAATCGATACATAGGAATACAAGAACGGCTGATGCTCGCCCGCTGCGAGGTCAGCCGTTTGTCGTTTCCGGCGCGCGAGCGGCAGGGGAATCCCGGCTCAGGCGTGTCTCGGCAAGAACGGCCCGGGCGGGCGCTGCCGACGTAAACTCCGTGTTTCGCCGTGGTGGCAGCGCCGTGTCGCGCGCGCCCGCCGTTGCACGCGAGCCGAACGTATCTGTGCTCGAGCACAACGCCGCCGCGAACGGACTTGGTTCCAGGCCCGAGGCCGGGGTGACGCGGTTCGGGCAAGGTGTCCATACTGCGACGCCTCGGCACACGCGCGGCTGCTCCTCACCCGCGCAAGCTGCACGCCACGGCGTCCTGTGTCCGGCACCACTGTCTTGACACCCTGGAGGATCCGCCCGTGAAATCGCACCGTCTTCGGCGACGCCCTGCCGCCGCCGCCCTCGCCCTGACCGGCATCGTCGCGCTCGCCGGCTGCACCGCGGCCGGCCCCGCGGACGGCGGCACCGCCGACTCCGAGAAGCAGCCGCTCGTCATCAGCCTCGACAGCGCGGTCGACATCCTCGACCCGCAGCAGTGGCGTACGCCGGGCTCCATGGTCACCACGGGCGGACTGGTCGAACAGCTCATCGAGCAGACCTATGACGAGGACGGGATCGTGCAGGTCGGCACGACCGAGTTCTCCAACGCGCTGGCGGACAGCTACGAGTACGACGAGACCGGCACCGTCCTCACCGCCACGCTCAAGGACGGCCTCACCTTCGCCGACGGCACCCCGCTGACCGCGGACGACGTCGTCTGGTCCTACCAGCGCGGGCTCGAGATGACCTCGGCGTACACGAAGACCCTGTACGCCATGGTCGGGCTCACCGCCGACAGCTTCGTCGCCGTCGACGACACGACGGTCCAGGTCACGGCCGCCTTCGCGAGCCCTCTGCTCGACAAGATGCTCGCCATGCAGCCCTTCGGCATCTTCTCCAAGACGACCGGCGAGGCGAACGCCACCGCGGACGACGCCTGGGCGGGCGCCTGGTTCAAGGCGAACGCGAACTCGTCGGGTCCGTACAGCGTCGGACAGTTCGACCCCACGACGAGCATCACGCTCACGCCGAACGAGGCGTACTACGACCAGGACAAGATCGCGAACGCCGGGGTCACCATCCAGTTCGTCGCCGACGCGTCGCAGCGCGCACTGCTGCTGCAGAACGGCGAGATCGACCTCGCGGGCGGGCTGCAGCTCGACCAGGTCGCGGAGCTCGAGGACGTCGACGGCCTCAATGTCGTCTCGCTCGACTCGAACCGTCTCGAATACCTGGGCATCAACACCACCATGGCGCCCTTCGACGACCCACGCGTGCGTCAGGCCATCGCCCTCGCCCTGCCCTACGACACCTTCGTGGACGAGGTGATGTACGGCTACGCGAACGCGTCGACCGGCATCGTCCCCGCCGGGATGGAGACCCACTCCGACGTCATCGCCTTCGAGGAGGACCTCGCCGCGGCGCAGGCGCTGCTGGACGAGGCCGGGGTCGGACCGTTCACCACGTCGCTGTCGTTCAAGCAGTCGTCGGCGGTCGAGAGCCGTGCAGCGGTCTACATCCAGTCCGCGCTCGCCGAGATCGGGATCGACGTTCAGATCAATGCGCTGCCCGACGCGGAGTTCACGCAGCGCACGACGGCCCGCGACCTCGAGCTCTACCTGAACAACTTCCTGGGCTGGGGAGCCGACCCGTTCTACCAGATGCGTTCGCTCGTCGGCACCGGTGCGGGCACCAACTTCAACAACTACTCCAACCCGGCGCTCGACGAGCTGATCCTCTCGGGCTTCGCGACGCAGGACGCCGACGAGCGTGCGGCGATCTCGGCCGAGGCACAGCAGATCATCTTCGACGAGATGCCGCTCGTGCCGATCTGGAACCCCGACTGGACGTACGTCGTGCGTGACGGCGTCTCGGGTGTGACCAAGGACAACACCGAGCAGCTGCGCCTGCAGTACCTCACCAAGGAGTGAGCGGAGCGGGGTGGGGACGCCGAGGCATCCCCACCCCGCCATCGCCTCCCGCCCCGTCTCACGCCCACGCATCGAAGGAGTCGCCCGCGTGATCGGTTACATCCTGCGCCGGCTCGCCATCTCGGCGGTCACCGTCTTCGGACTCGTCCTGACGGTCTTCTTCGTCGTCCGCATCCTGCCCGGCGATGCCGCCGCGGCACGCCTCGGCCCCGAGGCATCCGCCGAAGACGTCCAGGCCCTGCGCGAGCAGATGGGCCTCGACCAGCCGCTCTGGCGTCAGCTGTTCGACTACCTCGGCGGCCTCGTGCAGGGTGACATGGGCATGGCGATCTCCACCGGCCGGCCCGTGGCCGACGAGCTCTTCGCCCGGCTGCCCGCCACGATCGAGCTCGCCATCGCGGGGCTTGTCGTCGCCCTGGTCATCGGGTTCCCCCTGGGCATGCTGGCGGCCGCCAAGCGCGGCAAGGTGCCCGACGTGCTCGCCCGGATCTTCGCCGTGCTCGGCTCGAGCATGGCGCCGGTCTGGCTGGGCCTGCTGCTGATCTTCGCGCTCTACTCCACCGCGGGCCTCTTCCCCGGCCCGGTCGGGCGGCTCCCCATCGGGCAGACCCCGCCGCAGACCGTCACCGGCCTGTTCGTGCTCGACGGGCTCTTCACGGGCGATCCGGCCGCGAGCTGGGACGCGCTCAGGGCGCTCGCGCTGCCCGCCCTCACGCTCGGCATCGGCGCCTCCGCCGCGGTGCTGAAGATGGTGCGCTCGGCCATGATCGCGACCGACGACTCGGGCTTCGTCCGCACCGCGCGGGCCTACGGCGTCCCCGGACGTGAGGTGCTGTGGCGCGACCAGCTGCGCAACGCCATGCTGCAAGTCCTCACCGCGATCGGTCTCGTGTTCGGGTTCCTGCTCGGCGGCAACGTCATCGTCGAACGGCTCTTCAGCTGGCCCGGCATGGGACGCGTCGCATACGACGCCCTCGGCAGCAACGACCTCGGACTGCTGCAGGGCTACGCGCTCATCATCGGCGTCATCTACATCGCCTTGAACTTCGCCGTCGACCTCGTCTACGGACTGGTCGATCCGCGGATCCGAATCGGAAGGAGGGCCGCATGACCACCGCATCGACGGCGACCGGCGGCGCACTGCCGACGCCGACCTCGCCGGGAACGCCCGGCACGGCCGCCGGCCTGCGTGCGCGGACTCGCCGGCGTCGTCCGTTCCTCATCGCCGGGCTCATCATCATCGGTGCGCTCCTCGTCCTCGGCATCCTCGGCCCGCTCTTCGTGGCCGACCCCGCCGCACGGGTCGCCGCGCCGTTCCTGCCGCCGTCGGCCGAGTACTGGTTCGGTACCGACAGCTTCGGGCGCGACATCTTCGCGCGCTGCGTGCACGCCATCCGGCTCGACCTGGTGCTGGGCGTCAGCGTGGCGCTCATCGCCATGGTGGTCGGCTCAGGCATCGGCGTCATCTCCGGATACCTCGGCGGCCGGGTGGACGACGTCATCATGCGGGCCGTCGACATCCTGATGGCGTTCCCCGGCTTCATCCTCGCCATGATCCTGCTGGTCTCACTCGGCGACTCGCTGCCGAACCTGATCATCGCGCTCGCCGTCGCGCAGGTCGCCCCGTTCGTGCGGCTGGTGCGTGCGAAGGCGCTGAGCGAGCGCGAGCTCGACTACGTCGCCGCGGCGCGCGTCTCCGGCGGGCGCTGGCCGCGCATCGCATTCCGGCACGTGCTGCCGAACTCGATCCGCCCGGGTGCCGTGCAGCTGACCCTCGTGTGCGGCTACTCCATCCTCAACGTCGCGGGCCTCGCCTACCTCGGCATCGGCATCCACCCGCCGACCGCCGAATGGGGCGTCATGGTGGCCGAGGGAGCGCAGAACATGCTCACCGGTCAGTGGTGGACCGCGTTCTTCCCGGGCCTGATGATCGCGATCACCGTGATGGCGCTGCACTTCATCGGCGACGACCTGGCGGGAGACCACGCATGAGCCGGCTGACCATCGAGCGACTCGACGTCGAGGTGAAAGCGACCGGTGCCCCGTTGCTCCGCGGTGTGAGCCTCGACGTGCAGCCCGGCGAGATCGTCGGCCTCGTCGGCGAGTCCGGCTCAGGCAAGTCGATGACGGCGCTCGCGGCCATGGGCATCCTGCCGCGCGGCGTGGTGCAGACCGGCGGCCGCTTCCTCGTCGACGGCGTCGACGTCACCGCAGCACCGCACCGCTCGGTCTCCTCGCGCTTCGCGATGATCTTCCAGAACCCGCGCGACTCGCTCAACCCGCTGATGCGGGTGGGCGATCAGATCGCGCGCATGGTCTTGCTGCACCAGCGCACCGACCGCCGCGAGGCGCGCCGCCGCGCGATCGACCTGCTCGGCCGCGTGCACATCGCGAACCCCGAGGGCACCGCTCGTGCCTACCCGCACCAGCTCTCGGGCGGCATGTGCCAGCGCGTGATGATCGCGATGGCGCTCGCGTGCCGGCCCGCGCTGCTGCTCGCCGACGAGCCGACGACCGCGCTCGACGTCACCGTGCAGGCGCAGATCCTCGACCTGATCGTCGAGCTCGCCGAGGAGACCGGGTGCGGGGTACTGCTCGTCACGCACGACCTCGGCGTCGTCGCCGAGACCTGCGACCGGGTGAATGTGCTCTATCGCGGCGACCTCGTCGAGACGGCCGCCACCGCCGACCTGCTCGCCCGTCCGCAGCACGAGTACACCCGCTACCTGCTGGAGGCGGCCGACGAGCTGGAGGTGCGCGATGGCGCTGCTTGAGATCGACGGGCTCAGCAAGCAGTTCCGCAGCCGCGGGCACGTCGTCGACGCGCTCACCGGCGTCTCCGCCTCGCTGGACGCGGGTCGCACCCTCGCGATCGTCGGTGAGTCGGGCTCGGGCAAGTCGACGCTCGGCACGATCGTGGCCGGGCTGCAGCCCGCGACGGCCGGCTCGATCCGCTTCGACGGCGCGCCGCTCGACGAGCGGGCCTTCCGGGGCGCGCAGCGCCGCCGCATCCAGATGGTCTTCCAGTCTCCGCTGCAGTCCCTGAACGCCAAGTTCCGGGTCGAGACGACGCTGGCGGAGCCGCTCCGGCTGCTGGGCGGGCTCGGTCGCGAGGCCGCGTCGAGACGCGTCGACGAACTGCTCGACGCCGTGCACCTCCCGCGCGAGGTGCGGCGGCGCCGGCCATCCGAGCTCTCGGGCGGTCAGCAGCAGCGCGTCGCGATCGCGCGGGCCCTCGGGCCCGGTCCCGACCTCGTGGTGCTCGACGAGCCGACCAGCGGCCTCGACCAGTCCGTGCGCGGCAAGATCGTCGCGCTGCTCCGTGAGCTGCAGGCCGAGCGGAACCTGACCTACATCTTCATCACCCACGACATCGACGTCGCGCAGGCGATCGCGCACGACGTGATCGTGATGCAGCGCGGCGCGATCGTCGAGCGCGGCGACCGGAGCGTGCTGACCGATCCGCGCCACGCGTACACGCGCACGCTGCTGGCGGCGGTGCCGACCGCCGAGCCCGGGCGCCGTCGGCGACTGCTGCGTGAACGCGGCGAGGCCGCCGTCGCCCCCGCAGCCGCCGAGCTCGTCACCCCCGACGTGATCGAACCCGACCCTTCCACGTTCACCACGAGCCAGGAGATCTGACCATGCGATTCGGACTGGGGGTCCCGACCGGGACCGAAGGCCTCATGTACCCCGTGCCCTACGCGGACCCCGAGCAGGCCGTGCGCCTCGCCGTCGAGGCCGAGCGCCTGGGCTTCGACGGCGTATGGGGCAACGACCATGTGACGACCCAGCGCTACGTGCGCGAAGAGTTCGCCGAGCCGCCCCGGTACTACGACCCCTACCTCTATCTCGCGTACGTCGCCGCCGAGACGTCGACCCTGCACCTCGCCACCGCGATCACGGTGCTCGCGTTCCGCAATCCCGTGGTGCTCGCGAAGCAGGTCGCGACGCTCGACCAGCTCTCGGGCGGGCGCTTCAAGCTCGGCGTCGGCATCGGCGCGTACCGCGAGGAGGCGGAGGCCATGTGGCCCGGCGCGAAGATCCACCGGGGCCGTCAGGCCGACGAGTACATGCAGGCGCTGCAGCTGCTCTTCACCGAGCGCAGCGCGACCTTCTCGGGCGAGTTCGTGAACTTCGTCGACGTCGAGAGCTTCCCGAAGCCGCGCCAGGAGGTGCTGCCGATCCTCTCGGGCGGCAACTCCGAGGGCTCGCGCGACCGCGCGGCGAAGTACGGTCAGGGCTGGATCCCTGCGGTGCTCGCACCCGAGGAGCTCGCGGCCGGGCTCGCCGACATCCGCGCGCGCGCCGAAGCGTTCGGCCGCGAGCTGCCCGCCGACTTCGACGTCGCGCCGCAGTTCTCGGTCTCGATCGGGCGAGACCAGGCCGACGCGATCGCGAACTTCGAGCAGTCGCAGCTCTACCAGCACATGCGTTCGCTGTCGAAGTCGACGCTGAAGGACCAGGACCCGGCCGACTTCGCGCGCCGCAACCTGATCGGCGGAGCCCAGCAGATGCTCGATCAGGTGCACGCCTACGCCGAGGCCGGCGTCACGACCATGTCGGCGCTGCTGTTCGCCCGCAACACCGTCGACGAGACGCTGGACGCGATGGCGTGGTTCGCCGAGCACGTGATCGCCCCGTACCGCAAGTCCGCGGGGATCGAGGCGGGCAAGTGAGCGCGCGACGCATTCCGGCCGCGCTCGTCGAGGCGCGCCGCGCGAATCTGCGTGCGGCACTCGATCGCGCCGGCTTCGACGGCGTGCTCACCCTGAGCGCCGCCAACGTCGACTACGCCTCGGGCTACCGTTCGGTCGCCGCGGTCGTGCACGGCACGTCGCCGCTGGCGGCGCTCGTGACGGGGGACCGGCTCATCGTGGCCGGCCCGGTCTCGGACAGCGCGCCCGCGTTCGACTTCGGCCTCGAGCCGGACGACTACCTCGCCTACGGGCGGTTCTTCTTCGAGTCGGAGGGCGGTCTGGCCGCACCGACCCGTCTCGTCGACCAGCATGCCGACTACGCCAGCGCGATCGCCGCGGCCGTCGCACGCGTCCCGGCCGGCTCACGCCTCGCGATCGACGACGCGGCCTGCCCCGAGCCGCTTCGTCGCCGACTCGGCGAACTGCTGCCGGCCACCGAGTTCGTCGACGCGAGCGGATGGCTCGCCGAGGTGCGTGCGGTCAAGCTCGAGGGCGAGGTCGAGCTGCTCGAACGCTCGGCGCGCATCGTCGAGCACGCGATGCTCACCGCGATCGATGAGGCCGCGATCGGCATGACCGAGGCCGACATCGCGCGCATCGTCACGCGTGAGCTGGTCGCGGCGGACTTCGACCCGCGGTTCACGGTGGTCACGGCTGGTGAGCGGTCGGCGCTCGCCGACGCGTTCGCGACCGACCGCGTCGTGCGCGAGGGCGACCTCGTGCGGTTCGACATCGGCGGGATGTACCAGGGCTACTGGGCGGACCTCGGCCGTACCGCGGTCGCCGGCGAGCCGACGGCGCGTCAGGCGTCGTTCTACCGGGCGATCCTGGCGGGCGAGGAGGCGCAGTTCGAGCTCGCCAAGCCGGGCGTGCCCGCCGAGGAGATCTTCCGCCGCGCGATCGAGGTGACCGAGGCGGAGGGGCTGCCGGCGCCGTATCGCCGCCAGCACTGCGGGCACGGCATCGGGCTCGAGGTGTACGAGGCTCCCATCATCCGCCCGGACGCCCCGACGCCGCTGGTCCCCGGCATGACGTTCTGCTTCGAGACGCCGTACTACGAGCTCGGCTGGGGCGGGATGATGGTCGAGGACGCGCTGGTCGTGACCGAGACCGGCATCCGTCTGCTCAGCGACCGCCGCCGCGAGCTGCAGGTGATCTCGGCATGAGCGCCTACCTCGGCCATCTGATCCACCCGATCACGGGCGCGCGCGTCGACGAGACCGACGCGTACCTGCCGTCGGCCGTCGACGGCGGGCACGTCTACGCGCAGCCGGCCTACGACCTCGAACGGCTGCGCGGGCTCGAGACGACGGACGATCCCGGACTGTTCCGGTACCGCAAGCTGCTGCCGGTCTCCGACGCTCCCGTCGTCAGCCTGCACGAGGGCGGCACGCCCCTCGTGCCGATCGTGCGGACGGGCGACCGGCTCGGCGTGCCGCAGCTGTACGTCAAGGACGAGTCGCGCAATCCCACCTGGTCGTACAAGGACCGGCTCGCCGCCGTGGCCGTGACGCAGGCCGTGCAGGCCGGGCGCGACACGGTCGTCGTCTCGAGCACGGGGAACCACGGCGCGGCGGTCGCGGCGTACGCGGCGCGTGCCGGCATCCGCTGCGTGGTGCTCACGCTGGCGTCGGTGCCGCTCGCCATGACGACGCTGATGCAGTCGTACGGCGCGATCACGATCGCGGTCGAGCGGCCGACCGATCGCTGGGTGCTCATGCGGCGCATGGTCGACGAACGCGGATGGGTGCCGATGTCGGGCTTCGTCGGACCGCCCTCGGGGTCCAACCCGTTCGGCACCGACGGGTACAAGACGATCGCGTACGAGCTGCACGCCCAGCTGGGCGAGGTGCCCGACGCCGTCGTCACCCCGGTCGCTTACGGCGACGCGCTCGCGGGCCTCGCACGCGGGTTCGAGGACCTGGTCGCGCTCGGCATCGCCTCGCACGTGCCGCGGCTGGTGGCGGCCGAGCCGTTCGGTCCGTATGAGCATGCGCTCCGCGAGGGCTTCCGGGCGGATGCCTCGGTCGAGGCCGGGTCGACGGTGGCGTTCTCCATCGGCACGCCCTACGCGACCTGGCAGGGCTGGGACGCGCTGCGTCGCACGGGAGGCGCGGCTGCGGCCGCGGGCGGCGACGACGCGATCATGGCCGCCCAGCAGCTGCTCGCCGCACAGGAGGGCCTCTTCCTCGAGGCCTCGTCGGCCACGACGGTCGCGGTGCTGCCGACCCTGCTCGACCGAGGTGACCTCTTCGCGGACGATCGTGTCGTGCTCATCGGCACCTCGACCGGGCTCAAGGACGTGCCGACGACGGCGTCCCGGCTGCCGGCCACGCCGGTCATCGAGCCAACGGTCGCCGCGCTCGACCGCGCGCTCGACGCCGCGGCCGATCGCCTTCCGACGGCGGAGGGGGTCGCGTGAGGCTGGGCGTCGCGCCGTCGGGCCGGCGGAGCGCCGCCGACGCGGTCGAGGTCGCCCGGCTCGCGGAGCAGGCCGGTCTCGACGAGGTCTGGGTGAGCGAGGACTACCTTGAGCGCGGCGCGTTCGCGGTCGCCGGCGCGATGGCCGCCGTGACCGAGCGCATCCGGGTCGGGCTCGGCGTGATCAATCCGTGGACGCGGCACGTGGCGCTCACCGCGATGGAGGCGCACGCTCTCGACGAGATCGCGGGCGGTCGTGCGGTCGTCGGGCTCGGCGCCAGCAACGCCGGGTGGATGACCGGTCGCCTCGGCATCCCGTTCGAGCGGCCGATCTCGGTACTCGCCGAGTACACGGGCGCGCTGCGCCGGCTGCTGGCCGGGGAGCGCGTCGCGGAGCGTGTGCAGGGCCTGGACCTGGATGCCGCGCTCGACGCGCAGCCGCCGCGCGACATCCCGATCATCTGGGGCGTCAAGGGGCCGCGCGCATTCGAGCTCTCGCGCGAGCACGCGGACGGCGTGATGCTCTCGGTGCTGTCATCGCCCGAGTACGTCGCGTGGGTCAAGCGCACCTACGCGCCCGCGGAGGTCACGGCGTACGCGTCGTTCGCCGTCGGGGAGTCCCGAGCGGGCGCCCGCGAGCAGCTCCGCGCGCACACCGCCAGGTTCCTCGGCATGCACGGCGCATCGCCGATCACCGCGCACGCCGGCATCGATCAGGCGCTCGCCGCCGAGTTGCGCACCCGGCTCCTCGCGGGTGCGCCGGGGACGGAGCTCGTGGACGACGACACCGTGGGCGCGGTGACGGTCTCGGGCACGCGCGACGATGCGGCCGCCGCACTGCTCGCGCACCGCGATGCCGGCGTCGACGCCCTCGTCGTCATCGACGACGGCACGGCCGAGCCGGCCGGGCTGGTCGATGCCCTCGTCGAGGTGGCGATCCGAGCCGGGCTCCGCTGACGCCGGTGGCACGGCACCCGGGCTCACTCCTGCACGCGCGCGCCGTCGAGTGCGACGACCAGACGTGCGACATCGCGCGGCCGGCGCAGGTCGAGCCCGGTCAGTTCCGCGATCCGGTGCAGCCGGTACAGCACGGTGTTCTTGTGCACGCCCAGCGCCTCCGCGGTCGCCGAGGGCGACAGGTGCTGGTCGACGTGCGTGCGCAGCGTCGTGAGCAGTTCCGGGTGGCCCGCGAGCGGGTCGAGGTACCGGTCGGCGAGCTGGCGCGCGATGAGCGGGTCGCGGTGGACGAGCACCTCGAGCAGCGCGTCGGCGTAGATCATCGTCTCGGCCGCGCCGCCGCGCCCGGCCACGCCCGCCGCCGCGGTGGCCTCGAGCGCGGCCATGGCCTGATCGCTCGACGTGCGCAGCGCGGCGAGTCCCTGACTGGCGTCGCCGACCGCAGCGCGCAGGGCGCCCGCACCGACGCGGTCGAGCACCCGATCGATGTCGCGCACGATCGCCTCGGGCGCGTCGCTCCAGGGCAGCGCGAGCAGGACGATCGGCCCGCCCGGGCGGTCGACGGTGCCCGACAGCACCGTCGTGCCCGCCACATCCGACAGCGCGGCCGCGAGCCGCAGCCGGTGCTGCTCGATCGAGGTGCGGTCGATCGACTCGGTCGTGCGGGGTTCGCCCACGCGTGGGCCGACCGCGACGGCGAGGAATCCCGTGCGGTCGGGGTCGGCGATGCCGACCGCGATCGCGAGCCGTTCGATGTCGGCGGGTTCGATGCGCTCGCCCGCCGCCAGCCGCCGGAACAGCGTGAGCTCGCTGAGTCGGTCGTCGGCCTCGACCTGCGCCTGGATCTCGCTGTACGCGTCGAGCGTGGCCCGTTCGAGCCGATCGAGGTGCGAGATGAGTGCGGCCCGCCCCGCCCGGGCACTCGCGGGGCGCACCTGCATGCGGGCGCACCAGCCCTGGAACTCCTCGCCGAGGATGCGCTCGGCCGTTCGATAGGACTGGATGAGGGCCATTGGCGCCACACCCTGCAGTGCACGGCGCTCGCCGTTGCGCGCGGACCGGGCGAGCTCGGCAGGCGAGGGTTCGCGCCCCTCGAGCAGGCACGTGATGATGTTGCGGACGCTGTCGCCGATGCGGTCCCGCAGGTCGCTCTGCTCGAGCACGTACTGCGAGTACGCGGGCACCGTCCGCCAGACCTGCTCGGCGATGGCGTCGAGCAGCTCGTCGTACTCGCCGAGCATCGCCCGGGCCACGCGCGCGAGGTCCGCACGCGCGCCGGCACTCGCCGAGGCATCCCTCTGAGTCCGCGAGGCGCTTCGCGAGCCGGCTTCCATGACGTCAACGCTACGTCGTCGCGGACCCGCGACCTGACCACCCCACGACCATGAATCGGAGCCCCGCATGACCCTCACCCTCGGATACAAGGCCTCGGCCGAGCAGTTCGGCCCCCGCGAGCTCGTCGAGCTCGCGGTGCTCGCCGAACGGCATGGCATGGAGTCGGTCGCGGTGTCCGACCACTTCCAGCCGTGGCGGCACGCCGGCGGCCACGCGCCGTTCTCGTTGGCGTGGATGGCGGCGGTCGGCGAGCGCACCTCGACGATCCGCATGGGCACATCGGTGATGACCCCGACCTTCCGCTACAACCCGGCCGTGATCGCGCAGGCGTTCGCGACCCTCGGCATGCTGGCGCCGGACCGGGTGTTCCTCGGCGTCGGGTCGGGCGAGGCGCTCAATGAGATCGCGACCGGTTTCCGCGGCGCCGGCGATCAGCAGTGGCCCGAGTTCAAGGAACGCTTCGCGCGGCTGCGCGAAGCGGTCGCGCTCATGCGCGCCCTGTGGTCGGGCGACCGGGTGTCGTTCGACGGCGAGTACTACTCCACCCACGACGCGTCGATCTACGACGTGCCCGAGGGTGGCGTGCCGGTGTACATCGCGGCCGGTGGTCCGCTCGTCGCACGCTACGCGGGCCGCGCGGGCGACGGGTTCATCTGCACGTCCGGCAAGGGCGCCGAGCTGTACGTCGACCAGCTGCTGCCGGCGGTCGCCACGGGTGCCGAGCAGGCCGGACGCGACGCGACGTCCATCGACCGGATGATCGAGATCAAGCTCTCGTACGACACCGACGCCGAGCTCGCCCTCGAGAACACCCGCTTCTGGTCGCCGCTCTCGCTCAGTAAGGAGCAGAAGCACGACATCACCGACCCTGTCGAGATGGAGCGCGCGGCTGACGCCCTGCCGATCGAGCAGATCGCGAAGCGCTGGATCGTCGGCTCCGACCCCGACGCGGTGGTGCGCGCGGTCGCGCAGTACGTCGACTGGGGCTTCACGCACCTCGTGTTCCACGCCCCCGGACACGATCAGCGCCGCTTCCTCGAGCTCTTCGAGCGCGACCTCGCGCCGCGCCTGCGTGCATTGCCCGGCGCGGCCGGCTGAGACGCGCGAGCACGATTCGAAGGACGGTCGTCCCCGCTCAGGGTGCGAGTCACTGGACACGAATACTGATATAATTCTGACGTTCGTGTCATCGCGTGACCAGCGGAGGGTGCCCAGGTGGACTCATCCGGTGCTCGCCTCCATTCACGATCTCGGCGTTGGCGTGTGGTGCTGGGCGGTGTGGTGTGCGCAGTCCTCGTGGCGGGCGTCGCCGCTCCGTCGTGGGCGGCGACTGACGAAGGTGGTCGGGCCGGGTCGGCGGTCGTCGGCCCCTTCATGCTCGGTGCCGGGGTGCAGGGCGTGGTGGATGAGCGTTCGGGGGCCTTCTCGTTCGAGGTGCCGCTGGGTGGGGTGAGCCTGAAGTGGGATTCGCGTGGCCCCGGCGAGGGCCGGTTCGGGTTGGGGCCGCGGTGGGCGGTCGCCGGCATCGGGTTCGTGGATGTCGCGGGCGGGGTGCGGGTGGTGCCGTCCGGTGGCGTGCAGGCGGTGTTCGAGGCCGATGACTCGGTGCCGTCGGGCCTGGCCGGGTACCCGGGCGACGACGTGCGGTTCACGCAGACGCCAGGGCGGTTGCCGGCACGGGCCGATGGGGTGGTGGGTGAGCGCGAGTATACGTTCGTGTTGCGTGAGCTGGGCGGTCTGGTGTCGTACTTCGACGCCGCGGGCGACCCGGTCGCGAAGCTGGATGCGCACGGTGGTCGGGTGGATTGGGCGTGGCAGCCGGGACACCGGCTGACCCGGGTGGTGACCGAGACGGGTGTGGTGACCGAGCTGGACTGGTCGGACCCTGCGCGGGTCGAGATCCAGGCCCGGGCGGGTATGGCTGGTTCCGTTCGACCGGTGGGCGTGATCGAGCTGGATGCGGGTCTGGTGGACGCGATCGTGGATGCCACGGGTGCGCGCACGACCGTGAGCTACGCGCCGACGGGGTTGGTGTCCCGCATCGCGGCGCCGAGTGGGGCGGTCACTGCGGTGGTCTGGCAGCCGTTGTCCGATGGCACGGCCGCAATCGAGCGGGTCGCGGTGACCGACTCGGCCACCGGTGAGCTGGTCACCGCGCGACGCTGGGAAGCCGCCCACGGGCTCGCCTCGGGATGGCCGGTGACCACCGATCCCTCGAGGGTCTCCCGCACCGCGGTGACCGACGGGCTGACCCGCGTGGAGTCGGAGTACAACGGCCGGCAGTCGATGACCGCCCGCGAGACGTCGGTGACGTCCGCATCGGGTGAGCGGGTGCTGCAGCGGCAGGCCTTCACCTATCCCGATCAGGATGGCGGGGCGCCGGGCCGGGTGGACCGGCCGAACGGCATGGACCTGACGCAGACGAATGCGGCGGGGGAGACGAAGACGGTGTCCGAGGCGTACCTCGTCGATGTGTACGGGCGGGTGATCGAGCGGACTGCGGTGGACGGCACGGTCACCACGACCGAGTACGACCCCGAGTCGCCCGTTGACCCGGAGTTCCCCGAGGACATGGGAGTGCCGGTGGGGTTGCCGATCTCACAGCGCACCGAGGCGCCGGACGGTGCCGTGACGGAGACCCGGTACACGTTGAACGAGGCCCGCACCGCGGTCACCGTCGAGGAGACGTTCGCGGGCACTCGCGGCAGCACGTTGACGCGCACAGGTCGGTCGGAGTTCGTCGTCGAACCTGACGGGTTCGTCAGCGTGGAGCGGGTGTACCCGCAGGGTGGGGCCGGCGAGCCGCTGGTGACCGAGCACGCCAAGACGATCGACCTGGCCGCCGGCACGGTGACGACGACGGAGACGATCGCGGCCGGCACTGAGCTTGCGACGACGACGAGCACCGAGGCGGATCTGGTGCACGGGCAGCCGACGACGGTCGCGGACGTGCTCGGCAACACCACCACGCTGAGCTATGACGCGGTGGGCCGGCCGGCCCTGGCCGCGGACGGCACCCGATACGTGTACAACGCGCTGAACCAGCCCGTGCGCGAAACCAGCCTGGGAGGGGCGGTCACCCGCACCGACTATTGGGCCACCGGCGACCGCGCCACCCTCACTTCCGCCGACCAGACGACCGGGTTCTACTGGGACGACGGCACTCTCCTGAACGACACCCACACCCACACCGACGCCGGCGCCACGAAGACTGCGAGCTATCTGACCGGGATCGCCCGCGAGTCCCGCAGCCTCACGGGCGACACCACGCACTACGCCGTCCGTGACCGGCACGGCAACACCACCGAACTCACCGACCCCGCCGGCAGCCGGACCGCCCGGTACGCCTATACCGACTACGGCACCACCACGACGCACGTCACCCGTGAACCCGGTGTCGACGAGGCATCCCGATACCCGTTCCTCTACTCGGGTGAGTACACCGATCCCAACGGAACCCAGCACCTCGCCGTGCGCACCTATGCCCCCGAGCGCATGTCCTTCACGACGCAAGACACCCTTCCCCTGCAGAACCGCTACGGCTACGCCAACGCCAACCCGATCACCAACATCGATCCGTCAGGCCACTTCGCCGTTCAAGACGTCGTCCACGGGCTGTCCACCGGCCTGAGCGTCGTGTTCGCGGTGCTCCTGGGGGTCTCGATCTACGCGACCGGTGGCCTCGCAGCCATGTCGGTGCCGAGCATCGTCGCGGCAACCGGCTTCTTCCTCGCCGACGCGGCGGCCGCCGTGATCGGAACGATCGGACTCGTCCACACCTACGGGCCGAAGTTCCTTCAGCCCGAAGATAAGGAGCCGCTGAAGCACGCAGAATACGGACTGCTCGCGGCTGGAGCCGCCGGCATGCTCCTCCGCGTGGCGCCGAAGGTCGTCGCCAAGGTCAGCGAGGCGTGGAATACACGGCAGGCGGCGCAGCGGGCGCAGGAGGAACAGCACCTCCTCAACGCCGGGAATGAGATCGCCAAGTTCCATCGCGGGCGCCAGAAGCTGGTCACCGACGTGAGCAACACCGACATCGTCACGAACCTGCACGAGTCGACATCGCAGATCCGCCCGCTCCTGAATGGAGCTCAGGAGAGTCTGGACCGCATCAAGACGGCATATCTTGACACCGCCAGGGGGTGGCGGCACGGCACTCCGACCAACCTCGAACTCGATTCCTTCGTGCTCAAGCACAGCGCCGACTTCCGTGCGGTCGACAACAGCCTGATTCGTGCCCAGTGGCGGGTGAGGAGCGAGCTTCCGGACGCGACGGATGCTCAGTGGACGGAGTACGCGAAGGCGCTCGAACTCAATGAATACCTGCACACTCCCCGCATCAACAGCCTGCTGGAGAGCACGAGGTTCGCGTCGACCTGATACTCGGCGCGCGGCGGCCAGATCACCGCGAGCTGGAGACGGTCGCACATGCCGACGGCAGCGCCGCCTCGCCCACCCCCGACAATGCGGTGAGCGTCGCATGCCCCGCCTGCAGCAGCACCGCATCGCTCTCGGGGTCGAACTCGCCTGAGAGGTCGGCCACGGTGAGGCGCACCTCGCCCTCACCGGGCACCGCGGCTGTCGTCTGCACGACGCCGAACTCGGCCAGGCGCGCGGAGCGCGGCTCCACACCGTCGAGGGCTGCTCGGTTCGGCACGTTCACGTTCAGCACGGTGCCGGCCGGGCTCTCGAGCAGCGGGCCGATGAGCGGGGCGACGACGGCCGCCGCAGTCTCCCAGTGATGCGCGTCGGGGTCGTGACCCACGTCGAGCGACACCGCGAGCCCGCTTGTCCCGCTCGCGCCCGCCGTCAGCGCTGCGCCGACCGTGCCCGAGTGCAGCACCACGTGGCCGATGTTCGCCCCGCGGTTGATGCCCGAGAGCACCACGTCGGGCGTCGCGCCGAACGCGCCGTGCGCAGCGAGCAGCGCGATCATGGCGGGTGCGGCCTGCACCGCGAAGACCGTGGCGCCGTCGAGCCCCTCGATCTCGCGACGCTCCATGCGCACCCGGCCGTCGGCGTCGGCGCCCGTGATCGCGGCGCTGCTGCCGCTCGCCTCCGACCACGGTGCGGCGACGATCACCTGCAGCCCGGCGTCGATCGCGGTGCGTGCGAGTGCGTGCAGCCCGCGCGAGTCGATGCCGTCGTCGTTCGTGACGAGCGCGACCCGGCTCACGAGGCGATCTCCTCGACCCGGCCGGCCAACTCGGTCGGCGAGACCTGCTCCGCGCCGTCGCCGCGCACCGGCTCGATGCGGACCTCTTCGCGCAGCCGGCGGATCGCCTCGGCATCGCCCGACCCGAGCCCGTGCCGCGTCACGTTCAGCGCGGCGGCCGCCGCGCCCAGCTCCACCGCCGCCACCGGCTCCTCGCCGTCGAGGAGAGCCGCGGTGACCGCGGCCGTGAACGAGTCCCCGGCGCCGCGTGCGTCGACGGCCTCCATGCGCGGCACGTGGATGCTGAACGCGCCGTCGCCGGTGATGAGCAGGCTCGGATGGTCGGCCCGCGTCACGAGCACGTGCTCCGCGCCCGCGTCGCGGAGCCGGCGCGCCGCAGCGATGAAGCCGTCGACCGACTCCGCCTCGGTGTGCCCCGACGCGAGCAGCTCCTCGTCACTCACCTTGGCGAGCAGCACCCCGCCCTCGACCGCGGCGTCGAGCCGCGAGCCGGCGAGGTCCACGATCACCCGGCCGCCCGCCGCCCGCACGTCGGAGGCGAGCCGGCGGTACACGTCATCAGGCAGCGTCGCATCGTCGGCCGGCCCGCTCAACAACACCAGATCGGCGGCCATCGCCTCGCGCAGGGTGAGCGCGTACAACTCGTCGAGATCGTGGCGCGACAGCGCGTCGCCGTCCTGTTCGATGAGGCTGGTGCGCTCGCCCGAGCGCCGATCGTGCACGTACCCGGCGCCGCGTCCCTCGCGGCGGATCGCGGCGACACGGATGCCGTCGTCCTCGAGGATGTGCCCGGCGATCTCGCCGAGCTCGCCGGTGAGCGTCGCGCACATGGTCACATCGGCGCCGAGTGTCAGCAGCATGCGGGCCTGCCACACACCCTGCCCGCCGGCGTGGATGTGCAGGTCGGCGCCATCGGCGTCCTCGATGGTGACGGTGACGAGTGGTGAGGGCGCGAAGATCACGACATGTCCCATGGGGCTCCTTCGTCGGCGATTCGAGGGCTTCGTCGGCGGTGCACTCTCGACCGTACGTCGCACCGGGAGCGGGCGTCACCCCGTTGCATTCCGTCAAGCCCGCCTCCAGAATGGTCGCCGCCAATACAGTGGGACCAATGTCCGAGCCGCCAGCTGACACCTCCTCGATCCCGCTGAACCCCGGGCAGCGGTGGCGCGCCTATTGGGTCTGCGTTGCGGTCGCCGCACTCACCATCCTCGACCTCAGCAAGGTCAACGTCGCGCTGCCGTCCATCGAGCAGGCGTTCGACGTCGGCTCGACCGAGCTGCAGCTCATCGTCTCGGGCTTCGTGCTGGCGTTCGGGCTCACGCTCGTGCCCGCCGGCCGCATCGGCGACCAGCGCTCGCGCAAGGCGCTGTTCATCATCGGCCTCAGCGCGTTCCTGGTGACGAGCGCGATCTGTGCCCTCGCCCCGAACGTGACGATCCTGCTCATCGGCCGACTGCTGCAGGGCATCGCCGCGGGCATCCAGATGCCCCAGGTGCTCGGGCTCGTGCAGCAGCTGTTCCAGGGCGACGAGCGCGGGCGCGCCTTCGGCCTGTTCGGCGCGACGATCGGCATCGCGACCGCATTCGGCCCGACGCTCGGCGGCCTGCTCATCGCCGTCGGCGGCGCGACCGACGGCTGGCGCTGGATCTTCTGGATGAACGTGCCGCTCGCCGCCATCGCGATCGTGTTCGCCGCGCGCCTGCTGCCAGGCCCGCCCGACCGGCCGGCCCGCAAGCTCGCGCTCGACCCGATCGGGCTCGTGCTCTTCGGTATCACCGTCGTCGCGCTCATGTGGCCGTTCCTGTTCACGACCGGCTCGCCCGACGACAATCCCGCGCGCTGGTGGACGCTCGTCGTGTTCGTGCTCGGCCTCACGGCGTTCATCGCGTGGGAGCGCCGGTACGCGGCGTCGGGGAGGCATCCGCTCGTGCCGCTCTCGCTGTTCAGCGTGAGCTCGTATCGCAACGGCACCGCCCTCGCGACCGCGTTCTTCTCCGCGATGCCCGCCACGTTCCTGCTGACCACGCTGTACCTGCAGCAGGGGCTCGGCCTTGAGCCCGTGTTCGCGGGCATGGTCACGATCGGCTTCGCGCTCACGAGCGCGGTCGCGTCGTGGCTGGGCGGCAACCTCGTGAACCGGCTCGGCCGGCCGCTCGTGGTGTGGGGCCTCGTCCTGCTGCTCGCCGGATTCGGCGCGCTCGTGCTCGTCGCCCTGTTCCTGCCGCCCGAGTTCGCGCCGTGGGCGATGGCCGGGGCGCTGACGATCGCCGGATTCGGCGGTGGCTTCGTGATCTCGCCCAATCAGACGCTCACCCTCGCCGACATCCCGGTGAAGCAGGGCGGCCTCGCCGGCTCGGTCGGCCAGCTCGGCCAGCGCATCGGCACCGCGGTCGGCACGGCCGTCGGGCTCTCACTGTTCTACGCGACCATCTGGCGCGAGTCGAACGGCAACGGCCCCGACCTCGAGGTGTACCAGCACGCGTACGGCTACGGCATGCTCGCGGTCGCGCTGTTCCTCGCGGTCGCGCTCGCGCTGGGCCTCGCCGATCTCGGCGAGCGCCGCCGGCAGCGCCGCGGGCTCGGCTGAGCCGGCGGCCGGCGCGCCACCTCGTCACGCGTTGCGCCAGTGGTGCACGGTCGCGCCGGCTGTGCTGGCGCAACCGTGCAGAAGTGGCGCGGGCGATCAGCGCTGGGTGATCAGCGCTGGGTGATCAGCGCTGGGCGGCCGGGGCCGCCGCCGGGGCATCCGTGAACGCCTGACGCGGGACGAAGGCCAGCAGCACCGTCGCGAGCACCGCCGTGAGCCCGCAGACGAGCCACACCGTGACGTAGCCCGCGAACGACCCCGCCGTGCTCTCGGCGCCTCCGGCGCCGCCCGTGCCCACGACGTGTGAGGCGAGGGCGATGCCGAACACGCACGACGCGACCGCGCCGCCGACGGTCTTCACCGAGTTCGTGAGCCCGGTCGCGACGCCCGTCTGGTGGTGCGGTGCGGCGGCCG
Organism: Agromyces protaetiae; assembly: GCF_030866785.1. Taxonomy (NCBI): domain Bacteria; kingdom Bacillati; phylum Actinomycetota; class Actinomycetes; order Micrococcales; family Microbacteriaceae; genus Agromyces; species Agromyces silvae. Next base: position 1,081,150 of record NZ_CP133018.1, read on the forward strand.
CGGCCGCGGCGGGCAGCGCGGCGACGAGGGCACCCGAGCCCAGTCCCGCGATCACCATGTTCGTCACGACCTGCCCGTACGTGTCGTGCAGGGGCAGGAACATGAGGTACCCGACCGCGACCAGTGACGAGGCGATCATGAGCGCGATCCGCGGGGTGAGCCGGCGCGCGACCACGGGGTAGAGCAGCGCTCCCGCGATCATCGCGATGAGGTAGATCCCGATGATGAGGCTCGTCGCGAAGCCCGCCGTGCCGAGCCCGTATCCGACCTCGTCAGGGTCGGTGCGGGCGAATGTCGAGAGCGGCGCCTGCGCGCCGAGCACGCTCACGCCGAAGAGCCCGGCCGTGACGAAGACCGGCCAGAGCGCCGCAGAGCGGAACATGCGCACGTCGATGATCGGGTCGGGGTGCCGCAGCTCCCACCTGACGAACGGGATCACGAGCAGCACGCCCGCGAGCACGAGCGCCCACGACAGCGGGTCGCCCACGCCGTTCAGGCGCAGGAAGCTGAGCCCGCCCGTGAGCGCGAGGAGCGCGAACGAGATGAGCACGAGCCCGACCGTGTCGAGCCGGCCGCCCGCGAGATCGGGCGGCTCGCGCACCCCGAACCAGATGACCGCGAAACACACGACGACCGCGAGCGCCGGGATCAGCAGCACGACCGTCAGCGGCAGCGTGTCGATGAGTGCACCACCGACCAGTGCGCCCGTGATCGCGCCGAGCTCCAGCGCCGCGACCAGCAGCCCTGCGGCCTTCGCCGTGAGCGCGGCCGAGTGCCCGGCCGCCCGTGAGCGCGACCAGATCAGCGCGATCTCGAGCGGCAGCCACACGACGTAGAAGCCCTGCAGCGCCCACGCCACGAGGAACACCGCGAACGAGTCGGTGAACGGCAGCACGAGCGACGCCGCTGCGGTGATCGCCGTCGACCAGAGCAGGATGCGCTTGTGCCCGACCATGTCGCCGAGCTTCGCGAGCGCCGGAACGACGAGCGCCGAGAGCGCGAGCTGCGAGCCCTCGAGCCAGTTCACGTCGGCGTCGTTGATGCCGAGGTGCCGCGCGATGTCGGTGAGCATGGGCGTGTAGTAGCCCTGCAGGATGCCGCTCGTGAACTCGACGAAGGCGAGGAAGCCGACGATCGTGGCGAGCGGGCCGAGGCGCAGGCGCGCGGCGGTGGCACGGGGCATCTTCGCTCCTTGCGGGATCGGGTGATCACACCTTAGTGCGCGGTTCGTGCGCCGAGTGATGACGAAACGTCCTCGATGGGCGCGCCTTTCGTCATCACTCGGGCCGTTTCGTCATCACTCGGCGAGGGTGGGGTGGGACGGGGCGGGATGGGACGGGGTGGGACGGGGTGGGTGGGGTCAGTGGGGCAGGGAGGTGAGCAGGGTCCGGTGGAAGCGCTCGCCGCGTACGAGGCTGTCGATCGTGACGTGCTCGTCGACGCCGTGGATGCTCGCGCGCTGCGCGGCCGTCATCGCGAGCGGGGCGAATCGGTACACGGCCGGCGCGAACCGGTGGAACCACCGGGAATCGGTCGCGGCCATCATCAGGTACGGCGCGGTGATCGCCTCCGGGTACGACGCCGCGACCGCATCGCCGATCGCGCGGAACCGGGCATCGTCCACGGGGGACTCGGGCGACGGGTCGCTGCCCTCGATGATCTCGACCGCGACCGACGGGTCGCCGATGGCGCGGCGCAGACGTGTGACGGTGGTCGCCACGGTCTCGCCGATCGCGATGCGCAGGTTCACGATGGCGGATGCCTCGGACGGGAGCACGTTGTGCGCGGTGCCGCCCTCCAGCATGGTCGGGGCGACCGTCGTGCGCACGAGCGCGGCGGGCTCGCCGCCGAGCCGGGAGAAGACGCGTGCGGTCAGCCACGGCACCGCCGTCAGCACGCGCAGCAGGAGGCGCGCGGCACCGCGCGTGTGCGGGGTGAAGGCGCGGAGCATCGCGCGCGTCGACGAGGGTGTGCGAGCGGCGAAGGTCGATGGCGTGAGCTTCGCGACGGCGCGGCCGACGCGGGCCGCGGCGGTGAGCTTCGGCGGCGCGGACGCGTGCCCACCGTCGCTCACGGCGCGCAACCGCACCGTGAGCACGCCCTTCTCGCCGACGCCGACCATGGCGGCCGGCACCTTGACGAACGGCAGCGGCGCGTCGACGACCGCGCCGCCCTCGTCGATCACGAGCCACGGCGTGATGCGCCGCTCCCGGAACAGGTCTGAGATCGCACGGGCCGCCTTGCCGTAGCTCTCCTCGTCGCCGCCGAACGAGAGGTAGACGTCGCGCGCCGGGATGACGTCGACGGCGAGCAGGTTCTCGACCGCCTCGAGCACGACGAGGAGCGGACCCTTGTCGTCGAGCGTCCCGCGTCCCCAGACCGCGCCGTCTGCGATGCGGCCCTCGAACGGTGGGATTCGCCAGCCGTCGCGCGAGGCGGCCGGCACGACGTCGAAGTGCGCCATGAGCACGACCGGGTCGCCGGGGCCGCTGCCGCGCCAGCGATAGAGGAGCCCGAGGTCACCGACCCGCTCGAGCTCGAGCTGTGCGCTGACGAGCGGGTAGAGCTCGTCGATGAGCTCGCGGAACCGTTCGAAGTCGTCGAGCCCGCGCGTCTCGAGCTCTGCGGAGACGGTGGGCAGTTGCACCATGCGGGAGAGCCGCTCCGCGGCTCCGGGCCGAACCGGGACGGCGTCGACCCGCTCGCGCTCATGATCGCTCATGCCCGTCAGCCTAGAGGTGAGCCGCTCACGCCGACCGGTCGCAGATGGTGGGTTCGGTCGTGGCACACCCGCCATCCTCGACCGTTCGATGAGGTTCGTGCGGGTTGCCCGGGGAGCGCGGGTCGCCCGGGGCGCGAGCCCTTAGGCGGCGCGGGTCGCGGCCGGGGTGAGCAGCACGCCGAGCTCGGCTGCCGAGAGCTCGCGGCCGAAGGCCGGGTGGCCGGGCTCGAGCTCCCGGCCGTGTGCGAGCGCGCCCCCGTCGACCGGGTCGAACCCGAGATCGTCGATGACGCGGGCGATGACCGCACGCGCATCGGCGTCGTCGCCGACGACCGCGAGCGCTCGCCGCAGCGCGGCGCCGGGCGGCAGGCTGTCGTCCTCCATCTCGTGATACCCGAGATGGTTGAGGCTCTTCACGAGCCGCGCGGCGGGGTTCCTGGCCTGGTTCAACTCGCTGGTCGACCGCGAGTCGGCTTCGACCTCGGCGATGCGCCCGTCGATCGGCGGCCAGTAGTTCATCGCGTCGACGACGATCTTGCCGTCGAACCGCGGCCACGGCACGGTCGGCCCCTTGCCGAACGGCACTGCGACGATGATGACGTCGGCGGCGGCGACGAGTTCCTCGGGTGAGGTGACGATCGCGCCGGGGGCGACGACGCTCACGAGCAGGTCGAGCGCGGTCTGCCGCGGCGAGCCCGCGATGCGCACCTCGTACCCGGCGGCGACGAGGAGTCGCGCGAGCGCGGTGCCGACCTTGCCTGCACCGAAGATCCCGATCACCGGTCGATCCGTCACGTTCGCTCCCGAGCCCCCTCTGCCGTGGCATCCGTTCTGGCGTCGCATCCGTGGCATCCGGAGTGATGCCACTACCGGCATAACACGCGCGCGTGTCTGCCGCATTCCCTTGCGCCTCGCCGGGAATAGGGTCGAGGCAGCCACCGTTCGAGATTTTGATGCGAACGCATCGATACGAATGCCTCGGCCCGACGCCGAGCAGAACAGGAGAGCGGGCATGACTCAGGAGCTCGAATTCGGACTCGACACCTTCGGCGACGTCACGCTCGGGCCCGACGGCGAACCGCTGCCGCACGCGCAGGTCCTGCGCAACCTGGTGGACCAGGCGGTGCTGGCCGACCGCCTCGGCCTCGACTTCTTCGGCGTCGGCGAACACCACCGGCACGAGTTCGCGGTCTCGGCACCCGAGGTGGTGCTCGCCGCGATCGCCGCGCGCACGGAGCGCATCCATCTCGGGTCGGCCGTGACCGTGCTGAGCTCCGACGACCCGGTGCGGGTCTTCCAGCGGTTCGCGACGCTCGACGGCCTCTCGAACGGCCGCGCCGAGGTGATCCTCGGGCGCGGATCCTTCATCGAGTCCTTCCCGCTGTTCGGGTACGACCTCAGCCAGTACCAGGAGCTGTTCGAGCAGAAGCTCGAGCTGTTCGCGGCGCTGCTGCCGCAGGAGCCGGTGACCTGGCAGGGCACCCTGCGGCCCGCGCTCATCGACCAGCTCGTCTACCCGCCCGTCGAGCACGGGCGGCTGAAGACCTGGGTCGGCGTCGGTGGCAGCCCCGAGTCCGTGGTGCGTGCGGCGAAGTACGGGCTGCCGCTCGTGCTCGCCATCATCGGCGGCTCCGCCGCGCGCTTCGCGCCCCTTGCGAACCTCTACCGCAAGGCCCTCGAGCAGTTCGGACACCCCGAGCAGCCGATCGCCATGCACTCGCCCGGCTTCGTCGCGGCCACCGACGACGAGGCACTCGACACGCTCTGGCCGCACTACCGGTCGATCATGGACCGGATCGGCCGCGAGCGCGGCTGGGGCCCGATCACGCGCGAGCACTTCGAGCAGGAGGCGGCGCAGGGTGCGCTCTACGCCGGCTCGCCCGAGACGGTGGCGCAGAAGATCGCGAGCGCGGTGCAGGCGGTCGGCGCGAGCCGCTTCGACCTGAAGTACTCGAACGGCACGTTGCCGCACGAGGCGATGACCGCGAGCATCGAACGGTATGCGACCGAGGTCGTCCCGCGGGTCCGCGAACTGCTCGCCGAGGCCGAGGAGCCGCCGTCCGAGGCATCCGCCTGACCGGCCGCCTCACGCCCCGCGCCACTTCTGCCGGTGCGCGCCCGCAGTGCTGGCGCGGTCGTGCACAGGTGGCGCGCAGCACGTGGACACGGCGCCGAGGCGACTGCGCGCGGCCGGGGCATCCGCTCATCCCGCCTGGGTGGCCCGGCGCCGCTTGACCGCCGCGCGGAACCAGCGCGCGTCGGGCACCCGCGCGAGGAACGTGCCGGCGATGATCGTGATGAGCACGTAGGCCGTCGCGAGCGGGGCGAGCTGCGGGTTCACGCCCGCCCCGACCGCGAGCCCCGCGATCACGATCGAGAACTCGCCCCGTGGCGCGAGCGCGAAGCCCGCCCGCCACTGGCCGAGCGTGCCCACGCCGGCCCGCCGCGCCGCATACACGCCGGTCGCGAGCTTCGTGAGGATCGTGACGAGCGCGAGGGCGAGTGCCGGCAACACCATGGAGGCGAGCTTCGACGAATCGGTCGTGAGCCCGAAGAACAGGAAGAAGATCGCGGCGAACAGGTCGCGCAGCGGGGTGAGCACCTGACTGGCGTTCTCGGCGACCCGCCCGGAGAGCGCGATGCCGACGAGGAAGGCACCGACCGCGGACGACACGTTCACCTCGGCGGCGAGCCCCGCGACGAGCATCGTGAGCCCGAGGACTCCGAGGAGCAGCGGCTCGTACTGGTCGGCCGTGAACAGCCGCGACACGAGCGACCCGTGGCGCAGCGCGACGAACAGGATGAGACTCACGACGGCGACCGCGACCGCGACCGACACCGCGCCCTGCACGAGGCTCACCCCGACGACGAGCGCCGAGAGGATCGGCAGGTAGAACGCCATGGCGAGGTCCTCGATGACGAGCACCGCGAGGATGCCTGGCGTCTCCCGGTTCGACAGCCGGCCGAGGTCGCGGAGGAGCTTGGCGACGACACCCGACGACGACACCCAGGTCACGCCGGCCAGCGCGACCGCCGCCACCGGACCCCAGCCGAGTGCGAGGGCGAGCAGCGCACCGGGCACCGCGTTCAGCAGCGCGTCGACGAGCCCCGCCGCCCGCGCCGACTTGAGGCTGCCGAACAACTCGGACGCGGTGTACTCCAGCCCGAGCAGCGCCAGCAGCAGGATGACCCCGATCTCGGACCCCGTCTGGAAGAACTCCTCGCTCGCGTCGAACGGGAAGATGCCGCCGTTGCCGAAGGCGAGGCCGATCACCAGGTAGAAGGGGATCGGCGAGATGCCGATCAGGTGCGCGAGCCGGCCCGCGAGACTCATGCCGAGAAGGAGCGCGCCGGCTTCGATGAGGAGCAGCGTGGTCTCGTGCATGCCGCCGCCCCCCTCGCGTCAGTTGGGGCCGTTGGCGAGCAGACGTGCGACCGCGTCGAGCCCCTCGCGCGTGCCGACGACCACGAGGACATCGCCCGCACGGAGGTGCTCGGCGGGGGTGGGGGAGGGGATGACGGCGCCGTCGCGAACGATCGCGACGATCGAAGCGCGCGTCCTCGTGCGCGTCCTGGTGTCGCCGAGCGGGCGGTTCAGGTACGGCGAGTCGGTGGGCAGCGCGATCTGCTCCGTGTAGAGCCCCGCGGTCCCCTCGGAGAGGTTCGTGAGCCGCGAAAGCATCACGGAGACCCCCAGCACGTCGGCGAGCGCGGCGGCCTCATCGTCGGTCAGGGCGACGGGGTCGCGGCTGGCGTCGGGGTCGTCGGCGTCGAACACGGCCAGGTCGCGCTCGCCGTCGCGGTGCGAGACGACGCTGATACGGCGACCGTGCTCGGTGACGAGATCGTGCCGATGGCCGATGCCCGGCAGGTCGACCTTCTCGATGCGTGCTCCCACGCACGACATGGTAGACCTGCACCGGTGTCGCGGCGTGCTCTGTCTGGCGCCCGCCGGCCGGGTGGCCGGGTCAGGCGCCGTTGCCGCGGCCGAGCAGGCTCGTCGGGATGGCGAGGGCGATCGCGACGCAGAGGATGCCCGCGATGAACACGATCGACTCGATGCCCAGCATGTGCGACGCGTTGCCCATGAGCCACATGCCGAAGAGGAAGATCCCCATGGCGATGACGAACAGAATGCCGTTCACGAATACCTCCTGCGGCGCGTGCGTGTCTGGCCGCGATGCGGCGGCGCGATCCATCCGCAGTCTATCGGTGCGGTGATCGGGCACGACTCGGGGGTCGGCGTGACTCGGGCGTCGGCGCCTCGGCCGTTGGCACGACTCAGGCGTCGGCCGGCCCGATCCACGCGTTCGCGATCGTCGCGTGCGCGGACTCGTCGTCGGACGGGTGGAAGATCCCGGCGAGCACGTCGCGGTACAGCCGGCCGAGCTCACTGCCCGTGAAGTAGCTCGAGCCACCCGAGACGCGCACCGCCTGGTCCACGACATGTTTGGCGGTCTCGGTCGCGCGGACCTTGGCGCCGGAGAGCTTGGCGAACCAGAACACGCCGTGATCGACCTGCGCGTCGACGTCGCGCGCGAGACCGACGAGCTGCGGCTCGATGGCGTCATGTGCGAGCGCCGCGTCGGCGATGCGCCACCGCACGTCGGGGTCGGCGGCGAGGGGGCGGCCGTCGTGCTTCATCGAGGTGCGCCGGCGTGCGGCGGCGATCGCGAGCTCGAGCGCCCGGCCGCCGATGCCGGTGTAGACGGCGCCGAGCAGCAGCTCGAAGCAGGCGAAGATGCCGAAGACGAGCGGGTCGGGGTTGGGCCCGGGGTCGAGCCGGCGCACGATGCGGTCGGGGGCCGCGAACGCACCGTCGAGCACGGTCGTGCGGCTCTGGCTCGCGCGCATGCCGATGGTGTCCCAGTCGTCGAGCACGCGGATGTCGGGGTCTTCACGGTCGATGAACCCGTACACGAGCTTCGGTGCGTCGTCGGAGGCGGTGTCGAGGCCCATGGTGCCGAGCCGGGTCCAGGCGGGAGATAGCGAGGTGAAGATCTTGCGGCCCGTGTAGCGGTAGCCGCCACCGGGCAGCGGCTCGGCCACCGTGCGCGACCCGAACAGCATGAGGTCGTTGCCGGCCTCGCTGATGCCGAAGCCGAAGACCTCGCCCGCTGCGGCCTCGCGCAGCAGGAACTCCAGCGAGTCGTCTCCGCGATCGCGGAGCACCTTCGCCACCCCCGTCCACACAAGGTGCATGTTGACGGCGAGCGCCGTCGCGGGTGCCGCGCCGCCGAGCCGGATCTGTGCGCGCACCGCGTCGTCGAGCGACCAGCCGAGGCCGCCGAGCTCTGCGGGCACGAGCGCCCGCAGGTAGCCGGCCGCGGTGAGTTCGGCCAGGTCTTCGTCGAAGAACGCGTTGTGCTCGTCGTAGCCCGCGGCGCGCTCGCGGATCCGCTCGATGAGGTCGTCGGTGAGCAGCGTCTCTGGAGTCACGGCGCCAGCCTACGCCTCGGGGCGGGGACGCGAATGGTCGCTCACGCGGGAGCGGAGCGACCATTCGCGTCCCCGCGCTGCGATGCCGGGGGGTGGGGAGGTGGGGAGCAGGACCTACTCGGGGGAGTCGGGTGAAGGGGGTGCGGGCTTCGCGGCCCGACGGCGTGCCCCGCGGGTCGCCAGGAGCACCACGACGAGCACGATCGCCGCGATCACGGCGAGTGCAACGATCCACGGCACCGCCACCCCGAGCGCGACGACGAGCCCCGAGAGGAACGCGAGCAGGGCGTTCCAGCCCGCGACGATGCCGCTCCAGAAATCGCCCGGCCGGGCGTCGGGCGCGGTGGCCTCGGTGCCGAGGTCGACGGTGAGCGTCGAGAAGTCGACCTGATCGACGAGCCAGTCGCGCTGCTGCGTGAGGCTGTCGAGCTCGGCCTGCCGTGTCGTCAGCTCCGACTCGATCGCGATGAGGTCGGTGGTCGTGGTCGCCTGCGCGAGGAGCTCGGTCAGCCGGTCGATCGAGGCGGTCAGCACGTCGATGCGCGCGTCGAGGTCTTGGCGCTGCTGCGTGACATCCGATGCGTTGAGCGACACGGAGGTGACCGTCCCGAGCTCACGCAGATCCTCGATCACGGCGTCGAGCTCGTCGGCGGGCACGCGCACCATGAGCTGTGCGGTCGCCGGTTGGGTGTCGGTGCCCGGGGTCTCGGTGCGGTTGTCGACGCGGCCGCCGGCCTGCGTCGCGAGTCGTGCGACGTCCTCGGCGGTCGCGATCGGGTCGTCGACGGTCACGGCGACCCACCCGGTCGTGATCACGCTGCGATCGGATGCCTCGACGCCCGCCATGTCCCGGCTCAGCTCGCCGCCCGCGGCGTCGCCCGGCATGACCTGGCCGGGCAGCATCTCGCCCGGAAGCATCTCGACTGGCCCGTCGGGCGTCGCGATCTCCGGCGACATGGGAGCCGAGGCGCCGGTGTAGGTGCCGCCCGCCGTGCAGCCGGCGAGCAGCAGTGCGGCGAGGGCGGCCGTGCCAGAGACGGCGGCGAACCGGCTCAGCCGGCGGTGCGGGCGGGGGGAGCGGGAACGTGACGGTCGGAGCATGCGCTCAGGCTAGAGCGGAGGATGCTCCCCATGTCTGGACGCTCGCTGGGAGTCGGATCACGATCGAATTGCGGTTTGCTGGGAGTCGCTTCGCGGCCACAACCGAATGCCGGACCCGTTCGTTGGGGACCTTCACTCCTTCACTGCGCCGTTCGTCTGGTGGACCCTCGCTGCACGGTGTCGCGCACCTGGTTCGAACTCGAGGGCGGGTGGGTGCGCGTGCGCGACTCAGCCACGCGGTGTCGCGCGTTTCGTGGCTACCGGCGTCGATGTGGCGTGCATTCCCGCGACACCGCGGCCCGGGGTGTCAGTCGAGATCGGGGTCGCGACCGGTGCGCTCGCCGGACTCGAGGGCCGCGATCGCGGCCAGGTCGTCGGCGTCGAGCGCGAAGCCGAACACGTCGAGGTTCTCACGGATGCGCTCGGGCGATGAGGCCTTCGGGATGACGACGTTGCCCAGCTGGACGTGCCAGCGCAGCACCACCTGCGCCGGCGTGCGAGCGTGCTTGGCACCGATCGCGGCGAGCGTCTGGTCGCCGAGCACCCGCCCGCGCGCGAGCGGCGACCACGCCTCCGTGCGGATCTCGTGCTGGTCGTCGAACTCGCGCAACGGCGTCTGCGGCAGCCACGGGTGCAGCTCGACCTGATTGACCACGGGCCACACCCCGGTCTCGTCGACGAGCCGTTCGATGTGGTGGGCGTGGAAGTTGGCGACGCCGATGGACCGCACCCGACCCTCCTGCTGCAGCCGGATCAGCGCGCGCCAGGTCTCGACATAGCGGTCGGTCGACGGCACGGGCCAGTGGATGAGGTAGAGATCGAGCCGCTCGAGCGCGAACCGGGCCATCGACGCGTCGAACGCGCGAAGCGTCTCGTCGAAGCCGTTGTCGTCTTTCCAGACCTTGCTCGTGACGAACAGCTCGTCGCGCGGCACCTCGGAATCACGGACGGCTTCGCCGACCTCGCGCTCATTGCCGTAGAACGCCGCGGTGTCGAGGTGCCGGTACCCCACGTCGATCGCGTCGAGCGTGAGCCGCCGGGTGTCGGCCCTCGGGACCTTGTACAGCCCGTAGCCGAGCTGCGGGATGGCCGCGCCGTCGGTGAGCGGGAGGCGGGGGGCGGTGAGCTCGGACATGAGACCTTTCGAGGGACGTCGGCGCCGCGTCAGCTCGGCGTGATGGGCACGGGTTCGGTGTCGGGGATCGGGCTCGCGTCCCGCCCGCGCAGATCGGGATGCCACCGGCTCGCGAACGCCGGCACGAGCACGCCGATCAGGGCGAGCGCCCCGGCCGCCCAGAACGCGCCCTGCGCGCCGACCCCGTCGATGAGGAACCCGGCCAGCGCGGACCCCATCGCGGCGCCGATGAGCTGGCCGGTGCCGACCCAGCCGTACGCCTCGGCGGTGTCGGAGAACTTCACGCTCGCCGACACGATCGCGAAGAGCACCGCGAGCGCGGGTGCGATGCCGATGCCGGCGATGAAGAGGGTCGCGGCCAGCCACCAGAACTCCATGGCGAGCGCCGCCAGCGCGGTGCCGACGAACACGATGAGCATGCGGCGCGCGGTCGACCAGGGCCCGATAGGCACGTGACCGAGGCCGAGACCACCGGCGAGCGAGCCGAGGGCGAAGATCGCGAGCACGATCCCGGCCTCGGCGCCGTCGTGGCCGAACACCGCGACGACACCGGCCTCGATCGCCGCGCACGCGCCGACCAGCAGGAAGCCGACCACGGTCGCGAGCAGCACCGGCGGCCGGCCGAGCACGACCCCGAACCGTCGCTTCGAGCGTGGGATGCGGACGCGGCCCAGCTCGGGCGAAGAGATGAACCAGACGCCGCCGACGACCATGAGCGCGGCGGCGAGCAGGATGCCCCACACGGTGCCGATCTGCGTCGACACGAAGGTCGTGACGACGGGCCCGACGACCCAGATGATCTCCTGCGCCGACGCGTCGAGCGAGAACAGCGGGGTGAGCTGCCGCGAGTTGACCATCTTGGGGTAGATGGTGCGCACGGCGGGTTGCACGGGCGGGGTGGCGAGCCCTGCGACGAGCCCGACGATCATGTACAGCGGCACGGTCAGCGGCAGCACGCCGACCGCGATCACGGCGGTCGCGCAGATGACGAGGGTGGTGATCAGGACGGGGCGCATGCCGAACCGGCCCATGAGCCGGCTCGTCATCGGCCCCGCGACGGCCTGGCCGATGGAGGTCGCCGCGAGCACCAGGCCCGCGGCACCGTACGAGCCGGTCTCACGCTCGACGTGCAGCAGGAAGGCCAGGGAGAGCATGCCCGACGGGAAGCGCGCGGTGAGCTGCGCCGCGATGATGCGCGCGACGCCCGGCGTCTTCAGGAGATCGGAGTAGCTGGCCACGGAGGCCAATGCTACTGGCGGTCGTGGCCCCTGCGGCCGCCGGGGCGGCCACGATCCGGGCGCCGCTTCGCCGTCGCGTCCAGGCCCGGCGACGCCGCGCGGAGGTCAGCTCGCGAGCGCCTTGGCGATGCGCTGCGGCGACACCGGTTCGGCGGCGCGCAACTCCTGCGCGAACAGGCCGATCCGCAGCTCTTCGAGGAGCCACCGCGCCCGCACGAGCTGTGCGGCGGCCGTGGGATCGAGGGGCACCGTGCCGCCGGCGCGCTCGAAGGTCTTCACGGCCGTCTCGAACTCGGTCATGAACCGCCGATCGCGGCCCGGGTCGTCCTGCAGCTTGCGCACGCGAAGCACGATGCCCTCGAGATAGCGCGGCAGATGCCGCAGGCGTTCGAGTCCCGTCGCCGACACGAAGCCCGCGGGCACGAGCGCCTCGAGCTGTGCCCGGGCGTCGGCCAACGGGGACATGAGCGTGAGGCTCGCGGCCTTCGAGATCGCCTTGTCGGCCTCGCGCGCGAGGCGCAGGATCCGCGCCACGAGCCCCACGGTCTCGAACATGCGCTCCATCACGATCGCGGCGATCGCGTCGCGTACGGCCTCGAACTCCCTGCGCGTCGTGAGCAGGCCATCTGGATGCCTCGCGACGAGCTCCGCCTCGACGACGGCGGCGAGCACGTCGTCGAGGAGCGCGCGGGGGCCGGGGTAGGCGCTCGCCGCAAGCTGCAGCTTCTCATCGTTCGACAGGTGCTCCTGCACGTAGGCGACCGGAGACGGGGTCGCGAGGACCAAGAGGCGACGGATGCCTCGGCGCGAGGCCCGATCACGGTCCTCCGCGGTCGGCAGCAGTCGCAGCGAGACCGAGGCGCCGTCGTCGACGAGCGCCGGGTAGGCACGGATGACATTGCCGGCCTGGCGGGTGTCGACGTGGGCCGGCATCCGATCCCAGTCCCACGTGGCGATGCCGCCGCGCTCGGCGAGCTCCGGCGGGATGTCGGCCGCCGCCGGCCGAGGCGGTGTGCCCGGGGCATCCGTCTTCGTGCCGCGCGCGCCGCCCGAGGCATCCGCAGCACCGAACGTCGACGCGACCGCGCGCGACGCGCGGTCGGCGAGCCGCGCCTGGAGCGATGCGAGGTCTGTGTCGGTGCCGGCGGTCTTGCCGCGGTCGTCGACCGCGCGGAACGTGACCCGCAGGTGCGGCGGCACGCGCTCGAGGTCGAAGTCGTCGGCGGTGACCGGCGCGAACGTGAGCCGCTTGATCGTCGCGGCGACCACCTCGGCGAACGGCTCGCGCACCGCACCGCCCTCGGGGCCCGCCGGTAGCTCGGCCGAGATCTTCGTCGCCCACTCGGCCACGGGCACGACCTGGCGACGCAGCACCTTCGGCAGCGTCCGCAGCATGGCCGTGATGAGCTCGTCGCGAAGGCCCGGCACCTGCCAGTCGAAACCCGCCGCATCGAGCCGGGGGAGGAGCACGAGCGGCACGACCACCGTGACGCCGTCGTCGTCGGCGCCCGGCTCGAAGCGGTAGCGCAGTCGCAGCGTCTGGTCGCCCTGCCGCCAGCGGTCGGGGAAGCCGGCCTCGGGCCGCTCGGTGCTCTCCTCGACGAGGTCGGATGCCGACATCGTGAGCAGGCCGGGGTCGCCGCGGTGCGCGTCGCGCCACCACCGCTCGAACCCGCGCACATCGGCCACCTCGGCCGGAACGCGCGCGTCGTAGAAGGCGAAGACGGCCTCGTCGCCGACCAGGATGTCGCGGCGCCGGGTGCGCTCCTCGAGCTCGCCGAGCTCGCGCCGCAGGTCGCGATTGCGCCGCACGAAGCCGAAGACGCGCCGGTCGAGGCGGCTGACGTCCCAGTCCTCCTCGACGAGCGCGTGCCGCACGAACAGCTCGCGCGCCAACGCGGCATCGATGCGTGCGAGCTGGATGCGCCGCTTCGGCACGATCGGCACTCCGAAGAGGGTGACCTTCTCGTCGGCGACCGCCGCGCCCTGCCGACGCTCCCAGCGCGGCGCACTCCAGGTGCGGGTGACGAGCGACCCGGCGAGCGGCTCGGCCCAGGCTGGATCGATGCTCGCATTCATGCGTGCGAACAGCCGGCTCGTCTCGACGAGCTCGGCGCTCATGATCGCCTCCGGCGGCTTCTTCGCGAGCGCCGAGCCCGGGAAGACGACGAAACGCGCACCTCGCGCACCGAGGAACTCGGCCTGCTGCCGGCGACCTCTGCGCTCAGCATCGCGTGCCTGACCCGCACCGCCGCGGCCCGAGGACGTGCGCGAGTCGTCACGCAGGCCGATGTGCGACAGCAGACCGGAGAGGAGCGCGCGGTGGATGCCGTCCGGGTTGGGCGCGCCGGCCTCTTTGGCCATGTGCAGGCCGAGCGGCTTCGCGAGCCTGACGAGTTGTCGGAACAGGTCCTGCCATTCCCGCACGCGCAGGTAGTTCAGGAACTCGGCCTTGCAGAGCCGGCGGAACGCACTGCTGCCGAGCTCGCGCTGCTGCGCTTCGAGGTGGTTCCAGAGATTCAAGAGCGACAGGAAATCACTGGTCGGGTCCGCGAACCGGGCATGCGCCGCGTCCGCGAGCTCGCGTCGCTCGAGCGGGCGCTCACGCGGGTCCTGGATCGTGAGTCCGGCGACGATCGCGATGACCTCACGCGAGACGCCCTGCGCCTTGGACTCGAGGACCATCCGGGCGAAGCGCGGCTCGATCGGGAGCCGCGCGAGCTGCCGGCCGATGCGGGTGAGGCGCGGGCCGCGCGCCGGTCGGTCGCCGCGACGGTCGTCGTCGGGCTCGAGCGCGCCCAGCTCGCGCAACAGGTCGAGGCCGTCGCGAATGCCGCGGCCGTCTGGCGGCGTCAGGAACGGGAACTCCTCCACCGGGCCGAGTCCGAGCGAGGCCATCTGCAGGATGACCGCGGCCAGATTGGTCCGCAGGATCTCGGGGTCGGTGAACTCCGGGCGGCGATCGAAGTCGTCCTCGGCGTACAGCCGGATCGCGATGCCGTCGCTCGTACGACCCGAGCGACCCGAGCGCTGATTCGCCGAGGCCTGCGAGATCGGCTCGATCGGCAGCCGCTGCACCTTCGAGCGTGCCGAGTAGCGGCTGATGCGCGCGGTACCCGCATCCACCACATAGCGGATGCCCGGGACCGTGAGGCTCGTCTCGGCCACGTTCGTGGCCAGCACGACGCGACGGCGGAGCCCGGCGACGGTCGAGCGCTCGAACACCCGGTGCTGATCGGCGGCCGAGAGCCGGCCGTAGAGGGGCAGCACCTCGGTGACGCCCGCCGCACCCCGCTTCGCGGTGTGCGCGCGCACGGCCTGTTCCGCATCGCGGATCTCACCCTCGCCCGAGAGGAAGACGAGCACGTCGCCCGGGGCCTCGCGATCGAGTTCGTCGAGCGCGTCGGTGATGCCGCGCTGCACGTCGCGGTCGTCGGCGGCCGCGCCCTCGTCGTCGCTGGTCTCGCGGTCGTCGGCGCTCGCCGTCGACCCGCCGATCGGCCGATAGCGCACCTCGACCGGATAGGTGCGCCCCGACACCTCGATGACGGGCGCGGGCTCGCCCGATGCATCCGCGAAGTGCGTGGCGAAGCTCTCGGGATCGATGGTCGCACTCGTGACGATGACGCGCAGATCGGGGCGGCGCGGGAGGAGCTGCTTCAGGTAGCCCAGCAGGAAGTCGATGTTGAGGCTGCGTTCGTGCGCCTCGTCGATGATGATCGTGTCGTACGTGCGCAGCTCGCGATCCCGGTGGATCTCATTGAGCAGGATGCCGTCGGTCATGACCTTGACGCGCGTGGACGCGCTCACCCGGTCGGTGAACCGCACCTGGTAGCCGACGAGGTCGCCCACGTCGCCGCCCAGCTCCTCGGCGATGCGTTCCGCGATCGTGCGGGCCGCGATGCGCCGTGGCTGGGTGTGCGCGATCGACTCGCGCCCCAGCTCGAGGCAGATCTTGGGCAGCTGCGTCGTCTTGCCCGAGCCGGTCGCTCCGGCGACGATCACGACCTGATGGTCGCGGATGGCGCGCGCGATCTCCTCGCGCTGCGCCGACACCGGCAGCTCAGGGGGGAAGGTGATCGTCGCGAGCATGGCCTTTTATCGTACGGCGCGGTCGGATGTGCGATTCCGGACGCCATGATCGCGGCGGGCGAACGGTCGCGGGTGGGGCGCCTTCGCCGTGGTGGGATAAGACACATGACGCGTGTTCCTCGTATCCAGCTCAATGACGGCCACTCCATTCCGCAGCTCGGCTTCGGGGTCTTCAAGGTGGACCCGGCCGAGACCGAGCGCATCGTGACCGATGCCCTCGAGGTCGGGTACCGGCACATCGACACCGCCCGGATCTACGGGAACGAGGAGGGTGTGGGGCGCGCGATCGCGGCCTCCGGGATCCCCCGTGAGGAGCTCTTCATCACGACCAAGCTCTGGAACGACGATCAGGGCGCCACCACCACCCCCGGCGCATTCGACCGCAGCCTCGAGCGACTCGGCCTCGACTACGTCGACCTGTACCTGATCCACTGGCCGACCCCCGCGAACGACCGGTATGTCGAGACCTGGAACACGTTCGTCGAGCTGCGGGAGACGGGTCGCGTGCGATCGATCGGCGTCTCGAACTTCCTCGCGCACCATCTCGAGCGGCTGGTCGACGAGTCCGACGTTCCGCCCGCCGTCGATCAGATCGAGCTGCACCCGTACCACCAGCAGCCGGCCACGGCGGCGTTCGCCGAGCAGCACGAGATCAAGATCGAGGCGTGGGGCCCGCTCGGGCAGGGCAAGTACCCCCTGTTCGAGCTGCCCGAGGTCACGTCGGCCGCGAGTGCGCACGGGGCTTCACCGGCGCAGGTCGTGCTGCGGTGGCACCTGCAGCGCGGTCACATCGTGATCCCGAAGTCGAACCGCCGCGAGCGGATGGTGGAGAACCTCGACGTGTTCGACTTCGAGCTGAACGACGACGAGATGGCAGCGATCACCGGACTGGAGCGCGAGGGGCGCGTCGGTACGCACCCCGACGAGTTCAACTGACCGGATGACTCGGTGCGGTGCGGTGCGGTGCGGGACAAGACCATCGCGCCGAAACGACCGGCGATCAGGGCCTTCGGCGTCAGCCGGGGGCCCTTCTTCGTGGATGGACAGGGCGCGACACGCCCGGGATGCGAACAGGATTTGGCCCCGGCCCGCGTGGCCACGTACATTCATACATGTCGCCGCGGCGGGCCGGAAAGCGAAAGCGAGACGGGCCGACGGGAATGACGATCTTAGCCAAATAACCTCGAAGGCGCAGAGCTCGAATGAGCGCATTGCGACTCGGTGATTTCAAGCCTAAGATGGAAAATCCACCTCACCAGTGAACACGGTCTTCGGACGGTGTTTCGACGTGGCTCGTGTCCTTTGATGCGACCGGTCGGTTCAGGCCTCTGCAGGTCTGATCTTCACCGAAGTGTGGTACGGTAGATAGGTTGCCCTGAGGGCAGGCCGCAAGGCTGAATCTCGGGTGCGTCCGTTTCTTGAGAACTCAACAGCGTGCACTATGTTCAATGCCAATTTTTGAACCCTGGCCCTGTCTTTGGATGGGGTGGGATTCCTTTGGATTGATGGACAGTCAGCAATGATTGTTTCTCAGTCAGAGATCAAATTTCTGATGCCTGCTTTGGTGGGTGTTGGAGCCATTTTTTTTGGAGAGTTTGATCCTGGCTCAGGACGAACGCTGGCGGCGTGCTTAACACATGCAAGTCGAACGATGAACTCCCAGCTTGCTGGGGGGGATTAGTGGCGAACGGGTGAGTAACACGTGAGTAACCTGCCCTGGACTCTGGGATAACTCCGAGAAATCGGTGCTAATACCGGATAGGACCTTTCCTCGCATGAGGTTTGGTGGAAAGTTTTTCGGTTTGGGATGGACTCGCGGCCTATCAGCTTGTTGGTGAGGTAATGGCTCACCAAGGCGTCGACGGGTAGCCGGCCTGAGAGGGTGACCGGCCACACTGGGACTGAGACACGGCCCAGACTCCTACGGGAGGCAGCAGTGGGGAATATTGCACAATGGGCGCAAGCCTGATGCAGCAACGCCGCGTGCGGGATGACGGCCTTCGGGTTGTAAACCGCTTTTAGTAAGGAAGAAGCCTTCGGGTGACGGTACTTGCAGAAAAAGGACCGGCTAACTACGTGCCAGCAGCCGCGGTAATACGTAGGGTCCGAGCGTTGTCCGGAATTATTGGGCGTAAAGAGCTCGTAGGCGGTTTGTCGCGTCTGCTGTGAAATCTAGAGGCTCAACCTCTAGCGTGCAGTGGGTACGGGCAGACTTGAGTGCGGTAGGGGAGAATGGAATTCCTGGTGTAGCGGTGGAATGCGCAGATATCAGGAGGAACACCGATGGCGAAGGCAGTTCTCTGGGCCGTAACTGACGCTGAGGAGCGAAAGCGTGGGGAGCGAACAGGATTAGATACCCTGGTAGTCCACGCCGTAAACGTTGGGCGCTAGATGTGGGGACCTTTCCACGGTTTCCGTGTCGTAGCTAACGCATTAAGCGCCCCGCCTGGGGAGTACGGCCGCAAGGCTAAAACTCAAAGGAATTGACGGGGGCCCGCACAAGCGGCGGAGCATGCGGATTAATTCGATGCAACGCGAAGAACCTTACCAAGGCTTGACATGACCGAGAACGCCCTAGAGATAGGGAACTCTTTGGACACTCGGTTACAGGTGGTGCATGGTTGTCGTCAGCTCGTGTCGTGAGATGTTGGGTTAAGTCCCGCAACGAGCGCAACCCTCGTCGCATGTTGCCAGCACGTAATGGTGGGGACTCATGTGAGACTGCCGGGGTCAACTCGGAGGAAGGTGGGGATGACGTCAAATCATCATGCCCCTTATGTCTTGGGCTTCACGCATGCTACAATGGCCGGTACAAAGGGCTGCGATGTCGTAAGGCGGAGCGAATCCCAAAAAGCCGGTCTCAGTTCGGATTGAGGTCTGCAACTCGACCTCATGAAGTCGGAGTCGCTAGTAATCGCAGATCAGCAACGCTGCGGTGAATACGTTCCCGGGCCTTGTACACACCGCCCGTCAAGTCATGAAAGTCGGTAACACCCGAAGCCGGTGGCCTAACCCTTGTGGAGGGAGCCGTCGAAGGTGGGATCGGTGATTAGGACTAAGTCGTAACAAGGTAGCCGTACCGGAAGGTGCGGCTGGATCACCTCCTTTCTAAGGAGCACTGGACCAGCTTGCTGGTTCCAGGAGTCCCAGATCGAAGACGTTCGTTCTTCGCTGGGTGCTCATGGGTGGAACATTGAACTAGGTGCTCATCGCAAGGGTTCTTGCTTAGTACGCTGCTTCGTGTTGTTTCGACAACGGGAGTGGTTGGAACGGTCGGGGCCGGCGGGATGGGCACATGCACGCTGTTGGGTCCTGAGGGACCGGGCGCTACTGCCTTCGGGTGGTGTGTGTTGGACTTCTGACAGGCCGTCAGGTCGTACCGGGTGTTTCCGGGTGCGGTTTGGGGGCACTGTTCGTCTGTTGAGAACTACATAGTGGACGCGAGCATCTTAGAAACAACACTTGTGTTGTTTCACAATAGGTGAAACGCATTGGTGGCATCCTTTGGGGTGTTGCTGGTGTGTTCACTGGTCAATTTCTGACCGGTACTTCGGTGCCGGGACGATTGAACTCATGTGATTTCAAGTTTCTAAGAGCAAACGGTGGATGCCTTGGCATCTGGAGCCGAAGAAGGACGTCGTAATCTGCGATAAGCCTCGGGGAGTTGATAAACGAGCTGTGATCCGAGGATTTCCGAATGGGGAAACCCCGCCAGGCCCTTTGGGTGACCTGGTGACTCCCGCCTGAATGTATAGGGCGGGTAGAGGGAACGTGGGGAAGTGAAACATCTCAGTACCCACAGGAAGAGAAAACAACCGTGATTCCGTGAGTAGTGGCGAGCGAAAGCGGAAGAGGCCAAACCGGTCATGTGTGATACCCGGCAGGGGTTGCATGGTCGGGGTAGTGGGACCTTTCGGGCTGTTCTGCCGGACAGTCGCGGTGACTGCGTGTGTGATAGACGAATCGGATTGAAAGCCGAACCGGAGTGGGTGTGAGTCCCGTAGTCGAAATTGCATGCCGGCCGGAAGGGGATCCCAAGTAGCACGGGGCCCGAGAAATCCCGTGTGAATCTGCCAGGACCACCTGGTAAGCCTAAATACTTCCAGATGACCGATAGCGGACAAGTACCGTGAGGGAAAGGTGAAAAGTACCCCGGGAGGGGAGTGAAATAGTACCTGAAACCGTTTGCTTACAAACCGTTGGAGCCTCCTTGTTGGGGTGACAGCGTGCCTTTTGAAGAATGAGCCTGCGAGTTAGTGATCTGTGGCGAGGTTAACCCGTGTGGGGTAGCCGTAGCGAAAGCGAGTCTGAATAGGGCGATTCAGTCGCAGGTCCTAGACCCGAAGCGAAGTGATCTATCCATGGCCAGGTTGAAGCGACGGTAAGACGTCGTGGAGGACCGAACCCACTTCAGTTGAAAATGGAGGGGATGAGCTGTGGATAGGGGTGAAAGGCCAATCAAACTTCGTGATAGCTGGTTCTCTCCGAAATGCATTTAGGTGCAGCGTTGCGTGTTTCTTGCCGGAGGTAGAGCTACTGGATGGCCGATGGGCCTCAACAGGTTACTGACGTCAGCCAAACTCCGAATGCCGGTAAGTGAGAGCGCAGCAGTGAGACGGTGGGGGATAAGCTTCATCGTCGAGAGGGAAACAACCCAGACCACCGACTAAGGTCCCTAAGCGCGTGCTAAGTGGGAAAGGATGTGGAGTTGCACAGACAACCAGGAGGTTGGCTTAGAAGCAGCCACCCTTGAAAGAGTGCGTAATAGCTCACTGGTCAAGTGATTCCGCGCCGACAATGTAACGGGGCTCAAGCACGCCACCGAAGTCGTGGCATTCATACAATCGATAGGCCTTCGTGGTCCAGTCGTGTGGATGGGTAGGAGAGCGTCGTGTGCTGGGTGAAGCGGCGGAGTGATCCAGCCGTGGACGGCACACGAGTGAGAATGCAGGCATGAGTAGCGAAAGACGGGTGAGAAACCCGTCCTCCGGAAGACCAAGGGTTCCAGGGTCAAGCTAATCTGCCCTGGGTAAGTCGGGACCTAAGGCGAGGCCGACAGGCGTAGTCGATGGACAACGGGTTGATATTCCCGTACCGGCGAAGAACCGCCCACACAAAATCAGAAGTGCTAAGCATCCCAAGACCGGGTGATCCCTTCGGGGTGAGGCCGGTGGCGGCATGCGACCCCGTCTGGTGGCGTGAGCGTATTAACAGGTGTGACGCAGGAAGGTAGCCCAACCCGGGCGATGGTTGACCCGGGGCAAGCGTGTAGGCCGAGTCGTAGGCAAATCCGCGACTCATTACGGCTGAGACGCGATGCGGATGAAAAGTGGGTGATCCTATGCTGCCGAGAAAAGCATCGACGCGAGGTTCTAGCCGCCCGTACCCCAAACCGACTCAGGTGGTCAGGTAGAGAATACCGAGGAGATCGAGAGAATCGTGGTTAAGGAACTCGGCAAAATGCCCCCGTAACTTCGGGAGAAGGGGGGCCTGAAGCGTGAACCCACTTGCTGGGGGAAGCGTGGATGGCCGCAGAGACCAGTGGGAAGCGACTGTTTACTAAAAACACAGGTCCGTGCCAAGTCGCAAGACGATGTATACGGACTGACGCCTGCCCGGTGCTGGAAGGTTAAGCGGAACGGTTAGCACTTCGGTGCGAAGCTGAGAAGTTAAGCCCCAGTAAACGGCGGTGGTAACTATAACCATCCTAAGGTAGCGAAATTCCTTGTCGGGTAAGTTCCGACCTGCACGAATGGCGTAACGACTTCCCAGCTGTCTCAACCGCGAACTCGGCGAAATTGCATTACGAGTAAAGATGCTCGTTACGCGCAGCAGGACGGAAAGACCCCGTGACCTTTACTACAGCTTGGTATTGGTGTTCGGTGTGGCTTGTGTAGGATAGGTGGGAGACTATGAAGCTGGCACGCTAGTGTCGGTGGAGTCATTGTTGAAATACCACTCTGGTCACTCTGGATATCTAACTTCGAACCGTGATCCGGTTCAGGGACAGTGCCTGGTGGGTAGTTTAACTGGGGCGGTTGCCTCCCAAAAAGTAACGGAGGCGCCCAAAGGTTCCCTCAACCTGGTTGGCAATCAGGTGGCGAGTGTAAGTGCACAAGGGAGCTTGACTGTGAGACTGACAGGTCGAGCAGGGACGAAAGTCGGGACTAGTGATCCGGCAGTGGCTTGTGGAAGCGCTGTCGCTCAACGGATAAAAGGTACCTCGGGGATAACAGGCTGATCTTGCCCAAGAGTCCATATCGACGGCATGGTTTGGCACCTCGATGTCGGCTCGTCGCATCCTGGGGCTGGAGTAGGTCCCAAGGGTTGGGCTGTTCGCCCATTAAAGCGGTACGCGAGCTGGGTTTAGAACGTCGTGAGACAGTTCGGTCCCTATCCGCTGCGCGCGTAGGAAATTTGAGAGGATCTGACCCTAGTACGAGAGGACCGGGTTGGACGAACCTCTGGTGTGCCAGTTGTTCCGCCAGGAGCACCGCTGGTTAGCTACGTTCGGGATGGATAACCGCTGAAAGCATCTAAGCGGGAAGCCGGCCTCGAGATGAGATTTCCATCCCTTCGGGGGAGAGGCTCCCAGTAGACGACTGGGTTGATAGGCCGGATGTGGAAGCACGAACTAACGACGTGTGAAGCTGACCGGTACTAATAAGCCGATAACTTGACAATCACTACACCCAACACCGTTTTCAAAGGCTGGTGTGGGTGGCCCCAAACAGATTGCTCGCGTCCACTCTGTGGTTCTGGACAGACGAACCAACAACTCAACACTTGAACACCCCAACCCCCTGACACCCGCACACGGTGCCACAGGGTTGGGCCACGAGACCACACACCCCAACCCGCACCCAAAGGTGCGACCCGTGGGTGTGGCCAGAGTTTCGGCGGCCATAGCGCGAGGGAAACGCCCGGACACATTCCGAACCCGGAAGCTAAGACTCGCAGCGCCGATGGTACTGCAGGGGGGACCCTGTGGGAGAGTAGGACACCGCCGGACATTCTTTGAACGAAGAGCCACCCAAAGCTGGGTGGCTCTTCGTGTTTCACCGCACCGAAGCGCCACGCAGTATCATCGCGATGCTGGGTGGCTCTTCGTGTTTCACCGCACCGGAGAGCCACGCGGCGTCATCGCGATGCTGGGTGGCTCTTCGTGTTTCACCGCACCGGAGAGCCACGCGGCATCATCGCGATGCTGGGTGGCTCTTCGTGTTTGACTACCTCTATGGCCGAGCGACTCGCGGAGGCGGTGAGCCCGTACCTCCGGGCGCACGCCGACAATCCCGTGGACTGGTACCCGTGGGGACCCGAGGCGTTCCAGGCGGCCGTCGAACGAGACGTGCCCGTGCTCATCTCCGTCGGCTACGCGACGTGTCATTGGTGCCACGTCATGGCGCGCGAGAGCTTCAGCGACCCCGAGATCGCTCAGCTCCTGAACGAGCGATTCGTCGCGATCAAGGTGGATCGCGAGGAACACCCGGGCGTCGACGGCAGCTACCTCGCCGCCGCGAGCGCCTTCACCCGGCAACTCGGCTGGCCGCTCACCGTGTTCGCCGACCCCAAGGGGCGCACGTTCTACGCCGGCACCTACTTCCCACCACGGCCGGTGCAGGGCGTGCCGTCCTTTCGAGAGGTGCTCGCCGCGGTCTCGGAAGCCTGGCGCGACCGTCGCGGGGAGCTCGAGCGCACGGCCGACGCGGTCGCCGAGGCACTGGCCGCAGCCGCCCTCGTCCCTGAGGGCACCGGGGTGCCTGACCAGGCGGCGATCGCGGATGCCGTTCGGCGCCTCGCCGACGACGAGGACCTCGAGCACGGCGGGTTCGGCGGCGCACCCAAGTTCCCCGTGGCGCCCGTGCTCGCCTTCCTGACCGCGGCGAGCCCCGAGGGCCAGGAACTCGCGACCCGCACGATGCGGCGGATGGGCGCCTCGGCGCTCCGGGACCCGGTCGAGGGCGGCTTCTTCCGCTATGCGACCCGCGCCGACTGGACCGAGCCGCATTACGAACGCATGCTCTCAGACAACGCGTTGCTGCTCGGCGTCGCCGCCGACCTGAGGCGTTCGGGCCGGAGCGAACACTGGCTGTCAGACCTGGCGAACGGGCTCATCCGGTTCCTCACGACCGTCATGCGGCTCCCATCCGGCATGTTCGCGAGCGCACAGGACTCCGAAAGCGTCATCGACGGCCGACGCGACGAAGGCGGGTACTACCGGCGCGATGCCGTCGCACGTGCCGAGCTCGCGCCGCCCGCCCTCGACGAGAAGGTGCTCACGGGCTGGAACGGCCTCGCGATCGGCGCACTCGCCCGCGCGGGGGCCGCATTCGGCGACCCGGCCGTGATCCAGACGGCCCGGCGCGCGGCAGAAAGCCTGACCGCGGCGCACCTCCGCGCCGACGGGACGCTCGTCCGTGCGTCCCGTGACGGCCGGGCGTCCGAAGCGCGGCCGGCGCTCGAAGACACCGGCATGCTCGCCGAGGGCCTGCTCGAGCTGTCGCTCGCGACCGGTGAGGTGCGGTGGGCGCGGATCGCGCGTGAGCTGGTCGACGCGGCGCTCGATGCAGCTCGCGACGGGCTCCCGTTCGGCGTCCCTGGGGGCGCCGATCCGGTCCTCGACGCGCACGGGCTCGCGCTGCCGCCCGACCCGGCCGAGGGCGCGACTCCGTCGGGCGTGACGTCGACCGCGCGTGCCGCCTGGCTGCTCTCCGCGCTCGGCGCGGGCGACCGGTACCTCGAGGCCGCGACCGCGGCGATGGCCGGCGTGGCGGCCGTCGCGGTCGAGCGGCCCATGGCGTTCGGCGGCGCGCTCGCGCTCATGTCCGAGCTGACCGCCCCGCTCGTGCAGGTCGTCACGGTGCTCCCGGACCCTGCGCCATCCGACCCTGCGCCATCCACCGGCCGCGACTCGGCGGATCGCCGGATCACGGAGCTCGTCGCGGCGACGCGGCACCACGAGGCATCCGTCGCGGTCGTGGTGACCGATGCGCAGGCGCGCGCGTTCGCCGCCGCCGGATTCGAGCTGTTCGCCGCCCGGACCGCCGGTGAACGCGGCCGGGCCTACCGGTGCGAGGCGTTCGTCTGCGCGCTGCCCGTCGAGGACGCCGCCGCGCTCGAGAAGCTCGCGGCCGGATGAACCCGTTCGAGTGGCTCTTCGATGCGACGCTCACGATCGGCGATCAGCAGATCCTGTGGCGTGAGATCGTCGGCAACGGGTTCGGACTGGCGAGCGCGCTCGGCGGGCTGCGCCGAAAAGTGTGGGCCTGGCCCGTCGGCATCGTCGGCAACGCGCTGCTGTTCACGGTGTTCCTCGGTGCGGTCTTCCACACGCCGAACCCCGTGAACCTGCTCGGCCAGGCCGGGCGGCAGCTGCTGTTCATCGCCGTATCGATCTATGGCTGGATCGAGTGGGCCCGACACCGTCATGCGAGCGCGGACCACGTGGCCGTCGAGCCGCGCTGGGCGAGCTGGAAGGTGCGCGTCGCGCTCGGCCTCGGCATGGTCGGTGGAACGCTCGCGCTCACGCCGGTGTTCCAAGCGCTCGGATCCTTCGAACCGGTCTGGGCTGATGCCTGGATCTTCGTGGGCTCGTTCCTGGCGACCTGGGGCATGGCGAAGGGCTGGACCGAGTTCTGGCTGATCTGGATCGCGGTCGACATCGTGGGTGTGCCGTTGCTCGTGAGCGCCGGCTACTACGCCTCGGCGCTGCTCTACGGGTTCTACGGCGTGTTCACGCTCGTCGGGTTCATCACGTGGTCGCGTATTCAGCGCAGGTCGCGCGGGGTCACCACGGTGCCGTGATGCGGTCGAGCAGGGCCCAGACGGCGGTCGACAGCTCGGGGTGGTCCATGGCGATGTCGCGGAGGATGTCGAACTCGAAACGTTCGGCGTCGCCGGAGCGTGCCGCCGGGTGGTGCGCGCGAGCGCGCGCGAGACTCCAGCGCTCGGAGTGCAGACGGTCTTCGCGGAGCGTCGCGACCACCTGCTCGTCGACCGACGGCAGCTCGGGCAGGAACGACCACGGATCCTCGCCGAGCCGGCACCGCAGCTCGATGAGCGCCGCGAGTTCGTCGCGGGCGTCTTGACGCAGTCGGTCGAGCGTCGTCGCCTCGGTCATGCGAGACCTCCCTCGATGGTGGTGTCGATGCTACCCAACGTACGGGCGACGTATGACGGCGCGGTTACAGCGCACGTCCCAGCGTGACCGTCAGATGACGAACGGATGTCCCGCGGCGCGCTGATTGAATGGACGGATGCAGCTGCCTGAGCCGGACCGCACGACGTTCCCTGCCCGTTGGGAGCGGGATGACCCGTCCGCCGAGACCGTCGCCCTCGTCGACGCGCTGCGCGCCGACCTCGGATCGGCCGGCTACTCGGTCGCCGGGGTCGAGGCGCTATGGCGCCGATACGGTGGCGAGCTCGACCCCGGCGAGGCGCTGCGCCGTGGGCACCGCGTGCCCGCGTTTCGAGCGCTCGCATCGGTCTCCGGCGCGGATGCCCCATGCGCCACGCTGACCCGGCTGTTCCTGCTGGGCCTGCCGCAGCCGGCGGACGAGGTCGCGGCGGCGCTGCCGCGCCTCGGCCTCGCGGGTGCGGTCGAACTCGGGCTCGTGGCATCCGCCGCCGGGGCCGATCCCGCCGTACCCGCCCGCGTCGCTGCGCTCGTGGACGTTCGCCCCTACGCCTTCGCCGACGCGGTCGGCGAAGGGGAGTGGTGGATCGCGTCCGACCCGGGTGAGCTCGCGACCGGTGGCGCGCTTCCCGAGGATCACGTGCTGGGGGTCGGCGGTGCCACGACGACGCTCAGCGGCCTGCTCCTGCAGCGCCCGGCGGCGGTCACCCTCGACCTCGGCACGGGCAGCGGCATCCAGGCGATGCACGCGGCCAGGTTCAGCGAGCGGGTCGTCGCGACGGATGTCTCGGCGCGCGCGCTGGCGTTCGCGCGGTTCACCGCGCGGCTGAACGGCGTCTCCTCGATCGAGTTCCGGCTCGGCAGTCTGTACGAGCCGGTCGCCGGCGAGACGTTCGACCGGATCGTGTCGAACCCGCCGTTCGTGATCACGCCGCGCCGCGAGGGTGTGCCGGCCTACGAATACCGCGACGGCGGACTCGTGGGCGATGCGCTCGTCGAGGCGGTGCTGCGCGGCGCGGCCGACCGGCTCGCCCCCGGTGGCATCGCCCAGTTCCTGGCCAACTGGGAGCGTCGGCCGGGCGTCGACGGGCTCGAACGCGTCGCGTCCTGGCTCGACGAGGCTGGGCTCGAATACTGGGTGATCGAGCGCGAGGTGCTCGACCCGACCCGGTACGCCGAGACCTGGATCCGCGACGGCGGCACGCGCGTCGGCACCACCGCGTTCGAGGCGTTGCACGAGGCCTGGCTCACGGACTTCGCCGAGCGCGGGGTCGTGGGCGTCGGGTTCGGGTACGTGCTGCTGCGGAAGCCCGCGCCGGGGGAGGTGCCGCGGATGCGGCGCACGGAACGGCTGCACGGCGCGGCCGGAGAGAATCCCGGCGGCCTCGGCGCGCACCTCGCAGCGGTGCTCGACGCCGACGACGAGCTGGCTCGTGTCGACGACCGGGGCCTTCGTGCGTTCGCTGTCGAGGTCGCACCCGATGTGACGGAGGAGCGGCACCACTGGCCGGGCGCCGAGTCGCCGACGGTGATCCTGCTGCGCCAGGGCGGCGGATTCGGCCGGGTGATCGACGTCGGCACCGCGGTCGCGGCGCTCGTGGGCGCCGCGGACGGCACGCTCCCGCTCGGTGTGCTCGCCGACGCCATCGCCGACCTGCTCGAGGTGGACCCCACCGCGCTGTGGGACGAGCTCGCGCCGCAGGTGCGTGACCTCGTGCACGCGGGCATCCTGCGTCCGGCGGTGGCGGCGTCGTCGGCGGTGGTGGCGGCGTCGGCGGTGGCGGCTTCGGCCGTGCCTTCGGTCGCCGCACCGCCCGTGCCCTGACCGGGGCGCCGCGAGCGCTCAGACGGTGCCCGCGGGCGGCCAGACGCCGATGATGAGCGCCATGACGATCACGGTGACGAGCTCGTGCGAGATGTTGAGCAGCGTGAGGGCGGCGGGGCGCCGCTCGAAGGCGTCATGGGTGATGAACCTCGCCGCCGTGAATCCGGCCCAGAGCATGGTGCCGACGGCGACCGCGGTGCCGAGGTACCCGCCGTCGAACGCGAGCCACGCGGTCTGCGTGGCGAGCGCGAGCACCCACGCGCTGATGAAGCTCACGATCACCGTGGTGATGATCGCCCCGACCGCGCCGCTCGTCGAGTCGAGGTCGACCTTCGCGAGCTCCGCCCAGCGCGTGCCGAACACCCGAGGGGTGTACCAGACGGACCCGATGACGAGGGTGGAGAGGGTGGCGACGATGACCGCCCAGTAGTTGACATCGACGAACATGGCAGACCTCCGCAGGACCGGCCGCGGCAGCGGCCTCGTGCCCGGAGTCTAGCGGCGAGGCATCCTCGATTTCGCGAGCTGTGCACACTTCGTGAACTCAGTACACAATGAAGTGGGTTCAGGGCGCCGATGGATGCTGTTCAGGCGCGGGCTCAGCCGGCGCGGGTATCCTCGTGAGGCATCCCGCGCGAAAGCGAGCCCATGGCCACAAGTCCGTTGTCCGACTCCCCGTACGAGGTGCTCGGCGTGCCCGCCGACGCCGACGCGACGGCGCTGCGCGCCGCCTACCGGAAGGCGCTTCGCCAGGCGCACCCAGACACCGGCGGCGATCCCGCGGCCTTCCATGCGGTGCAACGGGCCTGGGAGCTCGTCGGCACGCCCGAGGCGCGCGCCGCGTTCGACCGCGGCCGCGGCACCGCAGGCACGCCGGTGCGCGAGGCATGGGCGCCGACCGCGCCGAAGGCGCGCCGGGACTCGCGGCCCCTCGCGCGCGCGTACGGCCACCCGGGCGGGTTCTCGCGCGAGCGGTATCTCGTGCTCGTCCGCGAGTGGGCGGGGCGCGGCGTCGAACTCGAGGATCCGTACGATCCGGCGCTCGTGCGCTCCGCACCGCGCGAGCTGCGGCACATCCTCGCGGACGCGATCGCCGAGGAGGCGACGGCGCGCGCACTGCCCTCGCTCGGCATCGCGTACACGATCTGGCATGACCTGGCGACGGAGGCCGCAGGTCCCGGGCTCCCGCCGAAGCTCGACCACCTCGTGCTGGGTCCGTCCGGCCTGTTCGCCATCCAGTCGGAGGACTGGGGCGGCGAGGTGTCGATGCACCGCGGCGAGATCGTCGGCGAGGCGCTCGACGGCGAGCGGCCGATCCGGGCGCTCGCCGCACGGGCGAAGGCGATCGGCCGAGCCGCGCGTGTGAAGCCGACGGCGCTCATGGTCGTCGTGCCCGACGAGCACCTCGCCGAGCCGATGGAGCTCGGCGGCACCGTGCGTGGCGCCGGGGTCGCGCTCGTCCGCCGGTCGCGGCTGCTCAGCGCCGTGCGCGAGGGGTTGCCGGGGTCGGCGCACCTCGGCGGCACCGAGGTCATGGAGGTGCGCTCGCGGCTGCAGGCTGCGGTGCGGTTCGCCGAGTAGACGCCTGGCATCGGCGGGCCTCGGTAGGCTGGTCGCACCATGGCTGTTGCGACCGACGCGTACGTTTCCGATTTCGCCGAGTTCATCAAGGCCTCGCCTTCGTCTTACCACGCTGCGGCCGAGGTGGCCCGCCGACTCGAGGCCGTGGGGTTCGCGCGGCTCGACGAACGCGACGCCTGGCCGACGGGTGCCGGCGGCCGCGTCGTGGTGCGCGACGGCGCGGTGATCGCGTGGGTGCAGCCCGAGTCCGTCGACGCGTCGTCGCCGTTCCGCATCCTCGGCGCGCACACCGACTCGCCCGGCTTCAAGCTCAAGCCGAACCCGTCGAGCGAGGCGGCCGGCCTCAGCCAGGCGAACGTCGAGGTCTACGGCGGCCCGCTGCTGAACTCGTGGCTCGACCGCGAGCTCGAGCTGGCCGGCCGGCTGGTGACGGTCGACGGCGCCGAGCACCTCGTGCGCACGGGCCCGATGCTGCGCATCCCGCAGCTCGCCATCCACCTCGACCGTGAGGCGAACAAGGGGCTCACGCTCGACCGGCAGCGGCACGTGCAGCCGATCTGGGCCGCGGGCGAGCCCGGGGACATCCTCGCCCTCCTCGCCGAGCGCGCGGGAGTCACGCGCGCCGACGTCGCCGGGCACGACGTGCTCACCGCGGCGACCACCGCGCCCGAGCGTTTCGGCCGCGACGACGTGTTCTTCGCCGCGGGCCGCATGGACAACCTCACGTCGGTCTACGCGGGTCTGGCCGGCCTGCTGGCCGCGCACGAGGGCGGGACGGATGCCTCGGCGCCGGCGCATCTCCCGGTGCTGGCCGCGTTCGATCACGAGGAGCTCGGATCGGAGTCGCGCTCGGGCGCGGCCGGCCCGTTCCTCGAGGATGTGCTCTCGCGCATCGCGGTGGGGCTGGGCGCGAGCGACGACGAACGTCGTCGTGCGTTCGCCGACTCGTGGCTGCTCTCCTCCGACGCGGGACACGCCGTGCACCCGAACTACCCCGAGAAGCACGACCCGGTGAACCGGCCGGTGCTCGGCGGCGGTCCGTTGCTGAAGCTCAACGCCAACCAGCGCTACGCGACCGACGCGGTGGGCTCGGCCCTGTGGGAGCGGGTGTGCCGTGCTTCGGGAGTCACGACGCAGCCGTTCGTGTCGAACAATGCGATCCCGTGCGGCTCGACGATCGGCCCGATCTCCGCGACGCGACTCGGGATCCGCACGGTCGATGTCGGCGTACCGCTGCTCTCGATGCACTCGGCGCGCGAGCTCGCGCACGTCGACGACCTCGCCGCGCTCGGCCGCGCGGTCGAGTCCTTCTTCGCGGGCGCCTGACGGCGACACACGTGTCGAGCGCCGAGGCGCGTGCGGGAGGATGGCGGGAAGTCATCGAATCCGGTCGGGATCTGACGGGCGCGCGTGCGATCGCGGCTGCCAGGCTCGGCGCATGACCGATTCCGCCGTACGTACCAGCGCCCTCTTCGAGCACGTCGCGACCTCTGCGGACGCCGTGCGTCATTTCCGGGGCCGGCTCGACTTCGAGACGGATGTCTCGGACGTGCGCGCCGCGCTCGCCGCCGATCAGGGTTTCGTGCTCATCGACTCGCGCAGTGACGAGGCCTGGGCGCAGGGGCACGTGCCGGGTGCCGTGCACCTGCCGACGCGATGGATCCGCGAGCGTGCGGCCACGCTCATCGCGCCCGGCACGCCGGTCGTGGTCTACTGCTGGGGGCCCGGCTGCAACGGTGCGACGCGCGCCGCGCTCGAGTTCGCGCTGCTCGGCCATCCCGTGAAAGAGATGCTCGGCGGCTTCGAGTACTGGGCGCGCGAGGGTTTCGAGATCGAGACGGCCGAGGGGCTCACGCATCCGACACCCGACCCGCTCACCAATGTGGTGCCGACCGGCGGTCCGGTCTTCGCCTGCGCCTGCTGACACGACACGGGACCCGGCGGGCCGCTCCGTGGAGCCGCCCACCGGGTCTCGCCGTATGCGTCGGCGCGTCGACCCGTCAGCTGATCTTCTTCCGGTAGATCGCGACCGCGAACCCGTAGGCGACGACGAGGATGCCGACGAGCCACGCGAGCGCGATCCAGATGTCGCCGCCGACGGGCTGGCCCGCGAACAGCGCGCGGATGGTGTCCACGATCGAGGTCACGGGCTGGTGCTCCGCGAACCACGCGACCGGCGCCGGCATCGAGTCGGTCGGCACGAACGCCGAGCTGATGAACGGCAGGAAGATCAGCGGGTAGCTGAACGCGCTCGCGCCGTCGACGGTCTTCGCCGAGAGCCCCGCGATGACCGCGAGCCAGGTCAGCGCGAGCGTGAACAGCACGAGGATGCCGACGACCGCGAGCCACGCGAGCACCGAGGCGCCCGTGCGGAACCCCATCAGCAGGGCCACGCCGACGACGATCGCCATGGACGCGAGGTTCGCGACCAGCGACGTGAGGACGTGCGCCCAGAGCACGCTCGATCTCGCGATCGGCATGGACTGGAACCGTTCGAAGATGCCGCCCTGCAGATCGAGGAACAGCCGGTACGCGGTGTACGCGACACCCGACGCGACCGTGATGAGCAGGATGCCGGGCAGCATGTAGTCGACGTACGACTCGCCCGATCCCGTGTTGATCGCCCCGCCGAGCACGTAGGTGAACAGCAGCATCAGCGCGATCGGCGTGACCGCGGTGGTGATGATGGTGTCGGGGCTGCGCAGGATGTGCCGGAGCGAGCGGGCGGTGAGGATACCGGTGTCGCCGAGGACGTGCGTGGTCATCGAGGTCTCCTTCTTCGAGGTGGGTTCGGTCGCAGCGGGGAGGGTGGTGGTCATCGGTCTGCTCCTTCACGTGCGTCGTCGAGCCCGGGCTCGACGGGTGTCTCGGCCGGCTCGGCCTCGCCCACGAGCGCGAGGAACACATCCTCGAGCGAGGGCTGCTTCTCGACGTACTCGACCTTGGCGGGCGGCAGCAGCTGCTTCAGCTCGGCGAGTGTGCCGTTCTGAACGATCGTGCCGCGGTGCAGGATCGCGATGCGGTCGGCGAGATGCTCGGCCTCGTCGAGGTACTGCGTGGTGAGCAGCACGGTCGTGCCGCCCTCCGCAAGCTGCTTCACGGTCTGCCAGACCTCGAGACGAGCCTGCGGGTCGAGCCCGGTCGTCGGTTCGTCGAGGAAGATCACCGATGGGTTTCCGATCAGGCTCATGGCGATGTCGAGCCGTCGGCGCATGCCGCCGGAGTACGTCGCCGCGCGCCGGCCGCCGGCGTCGGTGAGGGCGAATCGTGCGAGGAGCTCGTCGGCGATCGCCTCCGGGCGCTTCACGTGCCGGAGCTTCGCGACCAGCACGAGATTCTCGCGGCCGGTGAGCACCTCGTCCACGGCCGCGAACTGGCCGGTGAGGCTGATGGCGTTGCGGACCCGGCCGCCCTGGGTCGCGACGTCGAGGCCGTCGACGGTGGCGGTGCCGGCGTCGGCCTTCAGCAGCGTCGAGAGGATGCGCACGACGGTGGTCTTGCCGGCGCCGTTCGAGCCGAGCAGGGCGAAGATGCTGCCGCGCTCGACGTCGAAGTCGACGCCGCGCAGCACGTGCAGCGTCTCCTTCTTCTGCGGGTAGGACTTCTCGAGGCCGCGGACGCGGATGGATGGGGCTGATATGGTCATGATTTCGTCCAGTTCTCTGATGGCTGATGGAACGTGGTGGGTGAGGTGGGCGGTGCGCGAGGGCGCACTCGGCGGTCCCGCCTGCGGACGTGCTTGGTCCGGCGGGTCGAGCCTCGAAGGGCGGTGGTGCCGCTGGTGCGCTCGCGCAGCGCGGCCGGCGGAGAGCGGCTAGCGCGTGGGCGCTCGGTCGGGTCGGCGGATCAGGATGTCTCCCCAGTTGGATCGGGCGCGGAGCTCGACGGTGCTCTCGTCGGCGCCCGGTGCATCCGATGGCGTCAGCATGTTTCGCACCGAGCCGTGCTCGCTCGAGACGTCGAGCCACGCGGCGGTGGCTTCGCCGATGCCGACCTCGATCGTGCCGTAGCCGGTCTCGAGCTGCGCTTCGCCGCCGTCGATGCGTTCGACGACGATCGCGCCGTAGGCGCTCTTGGCGGTGACCCGGCCGCGGGCGTTCTGGATCATGATGTCGGCGTGCGCGCCATGCACGGTGAGCGCGCCGGTCACCTCGCCGATGGTCGTGGTGCCGTTCGGGTTCTTGATGACGGCCTCGCCCGCGAGCTCGCGGATGCGGATGCTGCCGGCCGGCGTGTTGATCTCGACCGCGCCGGTCGCCCGACCGATCGTGACCCCGCCCGCGGGGGTGCGCACCGTGACCCGCTCGGCCTCGTCGATGCGCACATCACCCGAGCCCGTGCGATAGCTCACGGCGCCGAGGGCGCCTTCCGTGAGAAGCCGGCCCGAGCCCGAACTGCCGTGCAGGTCCGACCCCTCGGGCACCTCGATGGTGACGTCGACGGCGCCGGAGTTGCCGAACGGGGCGAGCATCCGCCAGCTCTTGGCCGTGTGCACCGTGAGCACGTCGCCGACCAGCTCGATCTGCGCCTCGGCCGCGGCCTTGACGTCACCGGCCTTCTCGGGGCGCAGCGGCACGATCGTGACGACGGTGTCGGTGCGTTCGCTCGCGACGACGCGCAGGTCGCTCCAGGCGAGGTCGACGTCGAGGGCGATGGGTCGGGGAGTGTCGAACGTGGGCATGAGTGCCTCCTTCGAGGAGTGACGGTCAGCGCACCCAGCCGGTGACGCGGTTCGCGTCGCCGCCGGCGGGTGTCGAGGATTCGGGGCGCCGCGCGGGGGCGGGCTCGACGGCGGCGGCGATCGCGCGCACGAGCCAGGTGTTGACGGAGACGCCGTCGCGCGACGCGGCCAGCTCGACCTGGGTCTTGAGCTGGTCGGGCAGACGGAGCGTGGTGCGGCTCGTCGACGTCTCGTCGAACGCGATCGAAGCGGATGCCTCGGGCCGGGCCTCGGCCGGCACGACTTCGTCCGCGGCGCGGAACGCGGGCGGCACCGCTGCGGTCACGATGAACTCCGGGTCGCGCCCGCGGAGTCGGACGTCGACCGAACCCGGCGCGAGTTCGGCGGTGATCTCCGCGGCGGCCGCGGTGAGGGCCTCGAGGAGCATGAGGCGAGCGGATGCATCGAGCGGGGCCGTGAGGCGCTGCGCGAGCTCGGTCGCCTGCTCGCCGCCGGCCTCGGCCGCGATCGAGAGTTGGCGCTGGAGTTCGTCGACGTATCCCGTGAGGTCCATGACACCATGGTGACACCACCATGGTGTCATGTCAAGAGAAGTGGTGTCAGAAAATCAGAAAAATGGTGTCACGAGTGGTGTCACTGCGTCGACGGGCTTAGCGCAGCGTCGACGGGTTCAGCGCAGCGTGCGACGCGCCGAGATCTGGCCGGTGTCGAAGCCGAGCAGGTGCAGGCCGCCGTGGAAGCGGGCGTGCTCGACCTTGATGCAGCGGTCCATGACCACGGTGAGCCCCTGCTCCTCGCCGTAGTACGCGGCCTCCTCGTTCCAGATGCCGAGCTGCACCCAGATCGTCTTGGCGCCCGCCGCGACGACGTCGTCGACGACGCTCGGGATGTCGCTCGCGCGGCGGAAGACCACGACGATGTCGGGCACCTCGGGCAGATCCGCGAGGCTCGCGTATGCGGGCTCGCCGAGGATCTCGGTCGCGTTCGGGTTCACGAAGAACAGGCGGAAGTCGCTCGACTGCTGCAGGTACGTGCCCACGAAGTAGCTCGACCGGGTCGGGTTCGGCGACGCGCCGACGATCGCGACCGACTTCGCGGCGCGCAGGATCGCGAGCCGCTGCTTCGCGTCGGGCCCGGCCCACGTGCGCTGGCTCTTCAGCAGCTTCGCGAGCGGCGAGCTCGCGGGCAGCGAGCACGAGAGCCCGTTCACGAGCCTGATGGTCTCGGTCTCCTCCGAGGCCGTCGTGCCCGGGTCATCCGTCACCTGGTCCGTGAGGACCGCCGCCGAAGCATCCGTCGTGGTCATCGTGCGCCTCCCGTCGCGATCGTGAGCGCCTGGTCGAGATCGTAGATGATGTCCTCGGCGTCTTCGATGCCGACCGAGAGCCGAAC
This sequence comes from Agromyces protaetiae, assembly GCF_030866785.1. Classification (NCBI taxonomy): domain Bacteria; kingdom Bacillati; phylum Actinomycetota; class Actinomycetes; order Micrococcales; family Microbacteriaceae; genus Agromyces; species Agromyces silvae. The sequence continues at coordinate 1,116,494 of NZ_CP133018.1, forward strand.
GACGCCCGGGCCGACGCCCGCGTCCACGAGCTGCTGTTCGGTGAGCTGCGCGTGCGTGGTCGACGCCGGGTGGATGATGAGCGTCTTCGCGTCGCCGATGTTCGCGAGGTGGCTCGCGAGGTTCGCCGACTCGATCAGCGCCTGCCCGACGGCACGCCCGCCCTTGACCTCGAAGCTGAACACCGAGCCCGGTCCCTTCGGCAGGTACTTCTGCGCCCGGCCGTGGTGCGGGTGGTTCGCGAGCCCCGCCCACCACACGTGCTCGATGCGCGGGTCGGCCTCGAGCCACTCGGCGACCGTGCGTGCGTTGTCGACGTGCGCCTGGATGCGGTACGGCAGGGTCTCGACGCCCTGGGCGAGCAGGAACGCGGAGTGCGGCGCGAGCGCCGGGCCGATGTCGCGCAGCTGCTCGGCGCGGAGGCGCGTGAGGAACGCGTACTCGCCGAAGTTGCCCGACCACTCGAGGCCGCCGTAGCTCGGCACCGGCTGGCCGAACAGCGGGAACGTGTCGGAATGCCAGTCGAACCGGCCCGACTCGACGACCACGCCGCCGAGCGTCGTGCCGTGCCCGCCGAGGAACTTCGTCGCCGAGTGCGTCACGATGTCGGCGCCCCACTCGATCGGACGGTTCAGATAGGGCGTCGCGATCGTCGAGTCGACGATGAACGGGATGCCGTGCGCGTGTGCGACGTCCGCGAGCGCCTCGAGGTCGGCGATCTCGCCCGACGGGTTCGCGATGGTCTCGACGAACAGCGCCTTGGTCTGCGGGGTGATGGCGGCCGCGTAGTCGGCGGCGTCGGCGCTGCGCACGAACGTCGTCTCGACGCCGAAGCGGCGGAGCGTGACATCCAGCTGCGTGATCGACCCGCCGTAGAGGTTCGCCGACGCGACGATGTGGTCGCCCGACCCGGCGAGCGACGCGAACGTGATGTACTGCGCCGAGAGGCCGCTCGCGGTCGCGACCGCGCCGAGCCCGCCCTCGAGGCTCGCGACGCGCTCCTCGAAGCTCGCGACCGTCGGGTTCTCGAGCCGCGAGTAGATGTTGCCGTACTTCTGCAGCGCGAACCGCGCGGCGGCGTCGGCCGTGTCGTCGAACACGAACGCGCTCGACTGGTAGATCGGGAGTGCGCGGGCGCCCGTCGCCGCATCCGGGATGTTCCCGGCGTGGATCGCACGCGTCTTGAAGCCGTATTCGCGGTCTGCCATGCCTCTCACGCTACCGTTCGTGACGCGCCCGCCCGCGCGCGTGACGTCACGTGAGGCAACGGATGCCCCGCCCCCACCAGGAGCGAGGACGCGAATCGTCGCTCGGCGTCCCGCGAAGCGACCATTCGCGACCCCGCTCGGGGTGGGGTGAGGGGTGCGGGTGCGTGGGGTTCACGGAAGGAGGTCGGAGGTCGTCACGACCTCGGCGAAGCCGCCGCCCGCGAGATTCACCGCGGTCGCGCGCGAGAGCTCGGCCGCACTGAGCCGCAGGCCGCCCGGGCCTTCGAGGTCGAACGTGTGCGTCGCGTCGATCGGCAGCACGACGCGATAGCCGAGATTGCCGGCCATGCGCGCCGTCGTCTCGACGCACATGTTCGTCTGGATGCCGCAGACCACGAGCTCGTCGATGCCGCGATCGCGCAACCACGCGTCGAGGTCGGGGTCGCCGTAGAACGCCGAGTTGACGTGCTTCGTGACGAACAGGTCGTGCGGCGCATCGGCGACGACCGCTTTCAGCGCGTTCCCCGGTGTGCCCGGCGCGAGCGGCGACCCCGGCGAACGCGAGTCGTGCCGGACGAGCACGACCGGCCGCGAGGCATCCGTCCATGCCGCGACCAGGCGGCCGATGTTCGCCTCCGCGTCGGGAGTGTCACGCGGTCCCCATGCGGGGTCGTCAAAGCCCTGCTGCACGTCGATGACGATGAGGGCGGCGGTGTCCGAGAGCTGCATGCTTCCATCCTGCGCCGCGCACGCGAGTACCGCGACGGGGTCGGCGGCCGTTCGACGCACGGATCCTGCCGACTAGGCTCGCCGCATGATCCTCGAGCATGCGATCCTGCCCGTCATCCCGGGGCGGGAGGCGGCGTTCGAGGCCGCCTTCGCGCAGGCGCGCGGTCTCATCGCCTCGATGCCCGGATTCGTCGACCTCCGGCTCTCGCGCTCGATCGAGTCGCCGAACGAGTACCTGCTGCTCGTGCAGTGGGAGTCCGTCGAGGCGCACGAGCGCGGGTTCCGGGGCTCGCCCGAGTACGAGCGGTGGCGCGAGCTGCTGCACCACTTCTACGAGCCGTTCCCGGTGGTCGAACATTTCGCCGAGGTCGCGCGCGCCTGATCGCCCACCCGGGCCGGCAGAGCTTCCGGCGCTGCACAGGCCGTGATCAGGGCGGCGCGATACACTCGCTGGAGGTCGCCGGTGGGCGGCCCCGGACGAGGGAACCCAGTACCCGGCACGCGACAAGACTGGCACTCAAGAAGGAGTGATCAGTCATGGCGTGGATCGTACTCATCGTGTCGGGTGTCCTCGAGGCCGTGTGGGCCACGGCGCTCGGCAAGTCGGAAGGCTTCACGAAGCTCTGGCCGTCGGTCGTCTTCGGTGTCGCCCTGATCGCGAGCATGCTCGGCCTCGCGTGGGCGATGCGCGACATCGCGACCGGCACCGCCTACGCGGTCTGGGTCGGCATCGGCGCGGCGCTCACGGTCGTCTGGGCGATGATCACGGGCGACACGGATGTCTCGTGGGCGAAGATCCTGCTCCTGCTGGGCCTCGTCGGCTGCATCGTCGGCCTCAAGCTCGTCGACACCTCCCACTAGCCCGCCGGCGCGACTCCTCGCGCGTCGGTCGACTGGTCGTTCGCCGCCACAGCGAGATACCACCCGTAGCCCGTCGCGAGCCCGCCCGCGACGCCGATCAGCGCTCCGCCCAGGATCAAAGCGGGATGCCCCAGCCAGCTCACGATCGGGTACCCCGATCGATCGAGTCCGAGCGCCGCGAGCGCGGCCAGCACCATCAGCGCGAATCCGATGCTCTGCGCAGCCACCCCCGCCCCGATGAGCACCGGCGGGGTGTTGGTTCGGGTGCTTCGCGTCATCAGCTCGCTCCTTCATGTCAGTCAAGTCTGGCTCGTACAGCATATTGATATGGCGGATCTCATGTCGGCCACCCGGCTCGTCCCTGTGGATTGCCGCGTGTAAGAAATTCTTGACATGGTGTCGAGTATCACTGACACTGGAAGTGTCAAGAATTCTTGACATCGAGTCGGGTGGGAGCGGAGCGGACATGTCGTACGAAGAGAAGGGCACGTGGCAGTACCTGCTGATCTCGATCGCCGGGTATGTCGTCTACCTCGCAATCGTGCTGCCGCGGCTCGCGGCGACGCCGGTCGGCGAGGTCGACTACATCGGGCCGATGCTCTGGACCATCGTCGGCGCGATCGTCGCGGCGATTGTGCTGCGCATCCTCGTCGAGATCGTGTGGTCGAGCGACGAGCACCGCGGCGACCAGCGCGACCGCGACATCGCGAGGGCGGGGGATCGCGTCGGCTACGGGTTCCTCGTCGCGGGCGCGATCGGTGCGCTCGTGCTCGCGTGGCTCGAAGCGGACTGGTTCTGGATCGCGAACGCGCTCTACCTCGGATTCGTGCTCATGGCGCTCGCCTCCGCGACCGTGAAGCTCGTGGCGTACCGCCGAGGGGGCATCCAGTAATGGTCAAGCCCACGAAGGTCACGAACTCGATCCGCGCCCTGCGCTTCGCGCACGGCGAGCTGACTCAGGCCGAGCTCGCCAAGCGGGTCGGTGTCACCCGTCAGACCATCATCGCGATCGAGCAAGGGCGGTACTCGCCGACGCTCGAGCTCGCGTTCCAGATCGCGCACGTCTTCGGCACCGCGCTCGACGACGTGTTCCAGTACCCCGAGGAGTGACCATACTCGCCGCCGTGATCGAACGGTACGGACCGCCCGAGGTCGTCCACCTCGCCGAGCGGCCGACGCCTGAGCCCCGAGCCGGGCAGATCCGGGTGCGGGTCGGCGCCACCACCATCGGCCCGTCCGACTCCGCCTTCCGCAGCGGGACGCCCTGGTTCGCGCGCCTCTTCTCAGGCCTGGTGCGACCTCGCCAGCAGGTGCTCGGGTCCGACTTCGCGGGAACCGTCGACGCCGTCGGCGCCGGCGTCACCCGCTTCGCGCTCGGCGACCGGGTGTACGGCGCGACGGGCGCCGCGAGCGGGGCGCACGCCGAGCTCGTGGTGGTCGCGGCCGACGGTGCCGTGCAGCCCATCCCGCCCGGCGTCTCCGACACCGATGCGGTCGCGGTCATCGACGGGTTCCTCACGGCGCTGCCCTTCCTGCGCGACGTCGGTCACGTGCAGCCGGGGCACCGGGTGCTGATCAACGGCGCATCGGGCGCGGTCGGCTCGGCCGCCGTGCAGCTCGCGCGCTGGATGGGGGCCGACGTGACCGCGGTCACGAGTACGCCCAATCTCGAGCTGGTGCACCGGCTCGGTGCCGCGCACGCGATCGACTACACCGTGGCGGACTTCGCCGACGCCCGCGACGCCTATGACGTCGTCTTCGACGCCGTCGGCACGCGCTCGTTCGGCCGGGTGCGGCGTGCGCTCACCGCACGCGGCGTCTACGCGACGACCGTGCCGAGCTTCGGCCTGCTGTTCGCGATCCTCGCCACGCGGGTCGTGCGCCGCCGGCGTGCGGCGGTCGCCTTCACGGGGCTGCGAGCGGATGCCGCGAAGCGTGCAGATCTCGAACTGCTCAGCCGACTCGTGGCCGAGGGTGAACTCGTGCCCGTGGTCGACCGCACGCTGCCCATCGCCGACATCGTGGCGGCGCACGCCCGCGTCGATTCGAGGCACAAGGTCGGCGCCCTTGTGCTCACGCTGGTCGAGTAGCGCCAGCAGGGGTCAGCCCCAGCTCGGCAGCCAGAAGTGCAGCCGCCGGAACGTCTCGTCGATCGGCATGGCCGACCAGATCGGGTAGAACCACGCCGAGATCGCGACCGCCCAGAGCAGGAACACGACAACGATCGCGATGCCGCGCTCACGGCGCCAGGCGGGGTCGCTCGGCCGCCCGAGGACGATCCCGATCACGATCGCGAGTCCGAGCACGAGATACGGCTGGAACACGATCGAGTAGAACTGGAACACCGTGCGGTCGAGGTAGAGCAGCCACGGCAGATAGCCTGCCGCGAGGCCGAGCAGCGTCAGCCCGACGGCCCACTCCCGGTAGCGCACGAGACGGTAGACGAGATAGCCGGCCGCGACGGCCGCCGCCCACCAGATGAGCGGGTTGCCGATGCCCATGATGGACTCGACGCAGCCGTCGCCGCAGCCGTCGACCTCGCGGTAGTACATGTTCGTCGGCCGGATCATGAACAGCCAGGTCAGCGGGTTCGATTGCCAGGGGTGGTCGCCGTGCACCCCGAGATGGAACGAGTAGGCCGACTGGTGGTAGTGCCAGAGGCTCTGCAGCCAGGTCGGCACCCATGCGAGCGCCCCGGTCGCGGCGTTGCCGGGCTGCTCGGCCCAGTGCCGGTCGTAGCCGCCGTCGGTCACGAGCCAGCCGGTCCACGATGCGAGGTACACGACCGCGGCGACGGGCACGAACAACAGGAACGTGACCGGCCCCTGCTTCAGCACCGCGCCCGTGGCCCAGAACGACACCCCGGCCCGGCGGCGCGCGAGCGCATCGACGATCACGAGGTACACGCCGAACGCGGCGAGGAAGTACAGCCCCGACCATTTGACGGCCGTCGCGGCGCCGAACGCGGCACCCGCGGCGACCACCCACGGCCGTGCCCAGAGCGCGGGACCGTATGCGGGCGCGCCGTCTGGCGACCGCCCGCCGGCGAGCCGGCGTTCGAGCAGGGCGCGGCTGCGATCGCGGTCGAGGACGACGAACCACACGCCGATGAGGCACAGCAGCATGAGCCAGGTGTCGAGCAGCGCCACTCGCGACATGACGATCGCATTGCCGTCGATCGCGAGCAGCAGACCCGCGATGACGGCGGCGACGGTCGTCCCGGTGAACCGCCGGGCGAGGAGCGTGACGATGAGCACGGCCACGGTCCCGGCGAGGGCGGTGGAGGCGCGCCACCAGAAGGCGTCGCCCGCGCCGAACGCGGCCATGCCGAGCCCGAGCAACCACTTGCCGAGCGGCGGGTGCACGACATAGCTCGGCGCCTCGTTGAAGATGCCGGTGTCGCCCGCCGCGAACTGCTCGTCGGCGTCGTCGGGCCAGGTCGTCTCGTAGCCGTGCTGCCACAGCGTCCAGGCGTCCTTGACGTAGTACGTCTCGTCGAACACGAGCTGCTGCGGGTGCCCGAGATTCCAGAACCGCAGCACGGCCGCGATGAGCGTCATGACGATCGGCGCACCCCAGTACCAGAGCGCGCGTCGCCGCGGATCGGCGAGCACGCGCGCCCACCAGGCGTCGAGTCGCGTGCCACGCGGGCCGGATGCCTCGGGCTGGCCGGATGCCTCGGGCTGGCCGGATGCCTCGGGCTGGCCGGATGCCTCGGGCTGGCCGGATGCTTCGACCGGGCCGGATGCCTCTGGCGACGGCCCGGCAGCGGGACCCGGCACGCGCGCCTCGGCGGCCGGATCTGCGTTCATGCGCCCCACCCTAGGCCAGACTTGACCGCATGATCATTCTCGCGGCGACCCCGATCGGCAACCTGGGGGACGCATCCGCCCGGCTCCGGGAGGCGCTCGAGGAGGCCCGGGTCGTCGCCTCGGAGGACACGAGGGTGACCCAGCGCCTGCTCGCCGGGCTCGGCATCGCCAACCGGCCGCGACTCATCGCGCTGCACGAGCACAACGAACGCCAGAAGGCCGGCGAGCTCGTCGAGCTCGCGCGCGACACCGACCTGCTCGTGCTCACCGATGCGGGCATGCCGACGGTCTCGGACCCGGGGTTCCCGCTCGTGCAGGCGGCGATCGCGGCCGACGTCGAGGTGACGGCGATCCCCGGCCCGTCTGCGGTGCTCACCGCGCTCGCCGTGTCCGGCCTGCCGACCGACCGGTTCGCGTTCGAGGGCTTCCTGCCGCGCAAGGCGGGGGAGCGGAGCCGTCGTCTGACCGAGCTTTCCGGCGATCGCCGGACCCTCGTCTTCTTCGAGGCGCCGTCACGGATCGCCGCGAGCCTCGAGGCGCTCGCCGACGCGTTCGGCCGCGACCGTCCCGCCGCGGTCTGCCGCGAGCTCACGAAGCTGCACGAGCAGGTGCGTCGGGGTCCGCTCGCCGAGCTCGCCGAGTGGGCCGCCGGCGGGGTTCGGGGCGAGATCTGCATCGTCGTCGGTGGGGCCGCGGCCGAGGCATCCGACCCCGACGCCGCGCTCGCGCGCGTCCAGGCGCTCGCCGCCTCCGGCACCCGCCTGAAGGACGCGGCCGCACTGGTCGCGGCCGAGACCGGGCTCGGCCGACGCGACCTGTATGAACGTGCCCTCGCAGCGAGATCTTCGTCTCCGTCCGCGTAGGCCCCGGTTCCCGAACGTCGAGTGGGTCGCCCAGGGGGCACCTTCCGCGCGGCCTCGGCGCGCACCGCCCTCGCGAGATCACGGGGATCGCGTCGGTGAGCCCGCCCACTCGGCCTGACCCGGCCCGCGCTTGCATCCCGACACGCGCCGCACGTGACCCCGCGCGAGCGGATCACGCAACCGGGTGCCGCGCAGCGTGATCAGGCGGACAATGAGACCACGCCACGCACCCAAGTGACGGCAGCGACGTGGAGGTGGCACATGTCACACGCGGTCCGATACTCCCGGTCCGGCGGGCCCGAGGTGCTCGAGGTCGTCGAGGTTCCAACGCCTGAGCCCGGTGCCGGCGAGGTGCTCGTCGAGGTCTTCGCCGCCGGGCTCAGCCCGGTCGACAGCGTCGTACGACAGGGCAGGCACGCCGAACGCTGGCCGGTGACGTTCCCGGCGGCGGTGGGCCGCGAGCTCGCCGGAGTGGTGATTGCGACCGGCTCGCGCGACTCGCGGTTCGGCCGGGGCGACGAGGTCATGGGGTTCGTCGAGGGCGGCGCGCAGGCCACGCACGTCGTGGTCCCCGAGCAGCAACTGGTCGCCAAGCCCGCAGGCCTCTCCTGGGAGGTGGCCGGGTCGCTCCACATCGCCGGCACGACCGCGTGGACGGCGGTCGAGGGGCTGCGGCTCGGTCCGGACGACACGGTCGTCATCACCGCCGCCGCGGGCGGGGTCGGATGCCTCGCCGCGCAGTTCGCCCGGTTGCGGGGCGCGACCGTGGTGGGCACGTCGGCCGAGGCGAGATTCGACTTTCTCCGGCAGTTCGGCGTGATCCCGCTCGCCTACGGGCCGGGCCTCGCCGATCGCGTCCGTGCCGTCGTGGGCGGACGGCCGATCGGCGGGTTCCTCGACTTCCTCGGCGGCGAAGCCGGCGCGGCCGTGGAGCTCGGTGTGCCGGGTCCGCGGATCCTCACGACCATGGACTGGGACGCCGTCACCGAACACGGCGCCGTGCACATCGACGCGGGCGACGTCGTGGCGCTCGCGCGCGTCGCGCAGATGGTCTCGGACCGACGCGTGCGGCTGCCGATCGCCGACGTGTTCTCGCTCGACGACGTCGCCGACGCCTACCGGGCGCTCGACCGGCGCGAGGCGCCGGGCAAGATCGTGCTCGGCATGCACACGGTGGACTACCGCGGGCAGCGGGTGCGCGAGCCCGCACTCAAGGAACAGGACGTCACCCTGGGGATCGCGACACCGCACGAGCACATGGAGGTCGAGGAGGCGGTGCCGCCCGCGCTCGCCGACGGCAGTGTGCGGCGCCGGCGGCGAGAAGCCCGTCACGCAGCCGAAGAGGCGGACGAGCGCCCATAGGATTGCACGTATGGCCGACGGCTCCTCGTTCTACATCACGACCCCCATCTTCTACGTCAACGACGTCCCGCACATCGGGCACGCCTACACCGAGGTGGCGGCCGACGTGCTCGCCCGCTGGCACCGCCAGGCGGGCGAGGACACCTGGTCGCTGACCGGCACCGACGAGCACGGCCAGAAGATCCTGCGCACCGCGACCGCCAACGGCGTCACGCCGAAGGAATGGGCCGACCGGCTCGTCGCCGAGGCGTGGAAGCCGCTGCTCGAGACCATCGACATCGCCAACGACGACTTCATCCGCACGACCGACGAGCGGCACGAGGCCAACGTGCAGCGCTTCCTGCAGAAGCTGTACGACGAGGGCCACATCTACACGGGCGAGTACGAGGGGTATTACTGCGTCGGCTGCGAGGAGTACAAGCAGCAGTCCGAGCTCATCGACGGCACCGGGGAGTACGAGGGGCAGCTGGTCTGCGCGATCCACTCGAAGCCGGTCGAGCTGCTGCACGAGAAGAACTACTTCTTCCGGATGTCGGCGTTCGCCGACCGGCTGCTCGCGCTCTACGAGGAGCGACCCGACTTCGTCCAGCCCGAGTCGGCGCGCAACGAGGTCGTCTCGTTCGTGCGGTCGGGGCTCGCCGATCTGTCGATCTCGCGCTCGACGTTCGATTGGGGCGTGAAGGTCCCGTGGGACGAGACGCACGTGGTCTACGTGTGGTTCGACGCGCTGCTGAACTACATCACGGCCGTGGGCTACGGCCAGGACGACGAGGAGTTCGCACGCCGCTGGCCCGCGCAGCACATCGTCGGCAAAGACATCCTGCGCTTCCACGCGGTGATCTGGCCCGCGATGCTCATGGCGGCCGGTCTCGACGTGCCACGCGGGGTCTTCGGGCACGGCTGGCTGCTCGTCGGCGGCGAGAAGATGTCGAAGTCGAAGCTGACGGGGATCGCGCCCGCGCAGATCACCGACACATTCGGCTCCGACGCGTTCCGCTACTACTTCCTCTCGGCGATCCACTTCGGCCAGGACGGCTCGTTCTCGTGGGAGGACCTCGCGGCCAGGTACCAGGCCGAGCTCGCGAACGGGTTCGGCAACCTCGCGTCGCGCGTGGTCGCGATGATCACCCGGTACTGCGACGGCGTCGTGCCCGCGGCGGGCACGACGACGCCGGCCGACGACGAGATCACCGCGGTCGAGCGACGGGCGACGGATGCCTCGTGGCAGGCCATCGACCGTCTCGCGGTGCACGAGGCGATCGCCGCTGCCTGGGAACTCGTCGACGCGTTGAACGGCTACATCACCGCCGAGGAGCCCTGGGTGCTCGCGAAGGACCCCGCGAAGCGGGAGCGACTCGAGACCGTGCTCGCGACCGCGTATCACGGGCTCGGCACGCTCGCCGTGCTGCTCTCGCCGGTGGTCCCGAAGGCGACGGCGAAGCTGTGGACCGCGCTCGGCGCGCCCGGCACCGTGCAGGAGCAGCGCATCGATCGCGCGTTCGAGTGGACCGTGGGCGACCGCGTGGCGCAGCTCGAGGCGCTCTTCCCGCGCGTCGAGGTCACCGAGTGACGCGGTGACCGAGCACCTGCGCACCCGCGGCGACCGGGACGGCAGGGCCGCGGAGTATCCGCCGGCCCCCGAGCCGTTGCCGCTGCCCGTCTTCGACAACCACACGCACCTGGAGATCGCCGACAGCGCGCTGCCGCTGTCGGTCGCGGAGCATCTGGATCGTGCCGCATCGGTGGGCGTCGCCGGCGCCGTGCAGGTCGGCACCGACGTGGCGACCAGCCGCTGGTCGGCCGAGATGGCGGCCCGCGAGCCGAGGCTGCTCGCCGCCGTGGCGCTGCATCCGAACGAGGCGCCCGTGCTCGACGCGGCCGGTGAGCTGGCCGACGCGCTCAGCGTGATCGACGAGCTCGCGGCGCAGCCGCGGGTGCGTGCGATCGGTGAGACGGGGCTCGATTACTTCCGCACGGGGGACGACGGCCGTGCCGCGCAGTTCCGCTCGTTCGAGGCCCACATCGACATCGCGAAGCGCCACGGGCTCGCGCTGCAGATCCACGATCGCGACGCGCACGACGACGTGGTCGCGACGCTGCGCCGGGTCGGCGCCCCCGAGGGCACGGTGTTCCACTGCTTCTCGGGCGGGGAGGAGCTCGCCGCACTCGCCGCCGACGAGGGCTGGTACTGCTCGTTCGCTGGAAACGTGACGTTCAAGAACGCCGAGAACCTGCGCGACGCCCTGCGGGTGCTGCCGCGCGACCGGATCCTCGTCGAGACCGATGCGCCCTACCTGACGCCCGCGCCGCTCCGCGGCCGACCGAACGCGCCCTATCTCGTGCCGCACACCGTGCGCTTCATCTCGGAGGTGCTCGGCATGCCGCTCGACGAACTCTGCGCGCAGGTCGCGTCGAACACGGTCCGAGTGTATGGGTCGTGGCAGGATGAGGCCGTGGGTGGAGAGCGCATCGATGACGGGCGCGAGGGCGCGTGACGGCGCATCAGCACGAGGCCGATCACACGCCGGCGCAGCCCAGGCTGCTCGGGCCGGCTGAGATCCGCGACCTCGCGGAGGTGCTCGGCGTCAGCCCCACGAAAAAGCTCGGCCAGAACTTCGTCCATGACGCGAACACGGTGCGGCGCATCGTGCAGACCGCGGGCGTCGAACGCGGCGACACCGTGCTCGAGGTCGGTCCCGGGCTGGGGTCCTTGACGCTGGGCCTGCTCGAGGCCGGTGCCGACGTGATCGCCGTCGAGATCGACGGCCGGCTCGCCGAGCAGCTGCCGCACACCGTGCGTCTCATGCAACCAGGCACCTCCCTCACCGTGATCCACGAGGATGCGCTGCGGGTCACCGAACTGCCCGGCGCGCCGTCGCGGCTGGTCGCGAACCTGCCGTACAACGTCTCGGTACCGGTGCTGCTCCACCTGCTCGAACATCTCGACTCGCTCACCTCCGGCATCGTCATGGTGCAGGCCGAGGTCGGCTATCGGCTGGCGGCCGAGCCCGGGTCGAAGGTCTACGGGGCGCCGAGCGTGAAGGCGGCCTGGTACGGCGACTGGCGCACGGCCGGTCAGGTCTCGCGCCTCGTGTTCTGGCCGGTGCCGAACGTCGATTCGGTGCTCGTCGGCTTCAAACGCCGCGAGCCACCCGGCACCGAGGCCGAGCGGCGACGCACGTTCGAGCTCGTGGACGCGGCGTTCCAGCAGCGCCGCAAGATGCTGCGGCAGGCGCTCTCGGGTGTGCTCGGCGGCTCCGCCGCCGCTGCGAGCGAGGTCCTTGAGCGTGCCGGCATCGACCCGCAGGTGCGCGGCGAGCAGCTGCGGGTCGGCGAGTTCCTGGAGATCACCAGAGCGCTCGCCGAGCAGCCGGGTCCGCCCGCCCCGGGTCCGCTAGCGTGAACGCATGACGTTCCTGCCGTCCGAGGAAGCGGTGCACGTCCGCGCGCCCGGCAAGATCAACCTCTTCCTCCACGTCGGCGATGCGGGAGCCGACGGCTATCACGATGTCGCGACCGCCTTCCAGGCCGTCTCGCTCTATGAGGACGTGTTCGCCCAACCCGACGACCGCATCTCGGTCTCGTTCACCGGAACCATGGACACGTCGCTGCTGCCGACCGACGGCTCGAACCTCGCGGTGAAAGCGGCCAAGCTGTTCGCCCGCACGACCGGGGTCACGGCGGGCATCCGGCTGGAGATCGAGAAGCATGTGCCGATCGCGGGCGGCATGGGCGGCGGTTCGGCCGACGCCGCGGCGACCCTGCTCGCGTGCGACGCGCTCTGGGGCACCGACCTGCCGAAAGACGCGATGCTCCGCATCGCGGCGAAACTCGGCGCCGACGTGCCGTTCGCGCTCATGGGTGGCACGGCGATCGGTACCGGCCGAGGCGACCGGTTGAGCCCCGCGCTGGGCACCGGACGATTCCATTGGGTGCTTGCGGTGGCGGACTTCGGCCTGTCCACGCCCGCGGTCTACCGTGAGCTCGACGTGCTGCGCGCCGAGCGCCGTCGCGGGGCTCCCGTGTCCACGCCATCGGTCGACGCGGCTGTGCTCCAGGCGCTGCGCGCGGGCGACCCTGCCCGCCTCGCCGAAGCGCTCGACAACGACCTGCAGGCGGCCGCGATCCGGCTCGCCCCCGGGCTCGCCGACCTCATCGATCTCGGCGAGCAGGCCGGCGCGCTCGCCGGGATCGTCTCGGGCTCCGGCCCGACGGTCGCCTTCCTCACCGAGGACTCCGACTCGGCCATCGCGCTGCAGATCTCGCTCTCGGCAGCACGCCTCACGGCCCTGCACGTGCACGGCCCCGTGCACGGCGCCCGCGTCATGCTGCCCTGACGCGGCCTGTGCGGGGCCGTCGGCCCTACGAGCGCAAGACGATGCTGAACGGCTGGTGTGCCGTCGCTGTGCTCTGACCGTAGATGCTCACTTCGCCCGTGGCCTGACCGGCGTGCCAGGGGTCGCGGTGGTTCGAGGCGATCGATGTCGTGATCGTGGTGGTCTCGCCGGTGCACGCGACGGTGTGGCTCGTCACGCCGTCGACGAACGCGTACTCTCCGAACGGCTGGCGCATCTTCACGACGATCGCCGCCGCGGTGCCCGCTTCGCACTGGTACGTGATCGGCACGCTCGCGATCGAGGCGTCGGAACTCGCCACCGTGCCGTCGCCGATGCTGATGGTGGGTGCCGCCGCCTCGGCCGGTTGTGCCATCGCGGCATGCGGGGCGGCGATCACGGCGAGTGCGGAGACACCGATCGCCAGTGCCGCTGCGGCGAAGGACCGCGGAACGCGGCGGGTCGGCTTGATCATGGTCGAACTCCCAAAACGAGGAAACAAATCAGTATATTACTGTAGCTGATTCGCACTGAGTTCGAAATGGTGGCCAGCCACCTGGCCTTGTCGGCTATTCGACCTGCTCGCCGAGCTCGTACCAGCGCAGCTCGAGCTCGGACATCTCGGCCTCGAGGGCGCCGATGCGCTCCATCTCGGCGCCGAGGCCGACGTAGTCGGACTGGTCGTGGTCGGCGAGCGCGGTCTTCGCGGCGTCGATCTGCTCCTGCAGCTTGCCGAGGCGACGTTCGAGTGCGGCGAGCTCCTTCTGCGCGGCGCGCAGTTCGGCGCCGCTGAGCACCGGGCCCGAGGCATCCGTGCCGCCCGAGGCATCCGTCGGCGACGCACCCGCACCGCCTGAGGCGCGCGACCCGCCCTGCTCCTCGAGATTGCGCAGCCGCAGGTATTCGTCGACGCCGCCGGGCAGGTGCCGCAGGCGGCCGCCGAGGATCGCGAACTGCTGATCGGTGACCCGCTCGATGAAGTACCGGTCGTGGGACACGACCAGCAGTGTGCCGGGCCACGAGTCGAGCAGATCCTCCATCGCGGCCAGCATGTCGGTGTCGAGGTCGTTCGTCGGCTCGTCGAGGATCAGCACGTTCGGCTGGTCGAGCAGGATGAGCAGCAGCTGCAGGCGGCGACGCTGCCCGCCTGAAAGGTCCTTGACCGGCGTCGAGAGCTGTGCGCTCGCGAAGCCGAGGCGTTCGAGCAGCTGCCCGGGCGACAGCTCCTGCGCCTTCGAGCCCGAGCCGAACGTGTAGCTCGTGCGGAGGCGCCCGATCACGACCCGCACCGGGTCGTCGAGGTGCTCCTCGAGCTCGTCCATGCGCTGCGTGAGCGTCGCGACCTGCACGGTCTTGCCTCGCTTGACCCGGCCTGAGGTCGGCGCGACCGAGCCGTCGACGAGGCCGAGCAGGGTCGACTTGCCCGCACCGTTCACCCCGAGGATTCCGGTGCGCTCGCCGGGCGCGATGCGCCACTCGACCGGGTGCAGCACCTCGCGCCCGTCATACGAGACGGATGCATCGAGCAGATCCACGACGTCCTTGCCGAGCCGCGACACCGCGAGGGACTGCAGTGCGACGCGATCGCGGATCTCGGGGACGTCGGCGATGAGCGCGTTCGCGGCATCGATGCGGAACTTCGGCTTGGATGTGCGCGCGGGCGCCCCGCGCCGGAGCCACGCGAGCTCCTTGCGCGCGAGATTCTGCCGCCGCGCCTCGATGGCGGCGGACTGCCGGTCGCGTTCCACGCGCTGCAGGATGTAGGCGGCGTAGCCGCCTTCGAACGGCTCGACCGTCCGGTCGTGCACCTCCCACGTGGCCGTGCAGATCTCGTCGAGGAACCAGCGGTCGTGCGTCACGACCAGGAGGCCACCGGCGTTCGCGGGCCAGCGCCGCTTCAGGTGCTCGGCGAGCCACGTGATGGCCTCGACGTCGAGGTGGTTCGTCGGTTCGTCGAGGGCGAGCACGTCGTGGTCGCCGCGCAGCAGCCGGGCGAGCGCGACGCGGCGCCGCTGGCCGCCCGAGAGGGTGCCGAGCTGCGCGTCCCATGGCAGGTCGCGCAGCAGACCGGCGATGACGTCTCGCGTGCGCGCATCGCCGGCCCACTCGTGTTCGGGCTCGTCGCCGACGACGGCGTGGCCCACGGTCTCGGCGTCGTCGAGGGTGTCGGCCTGGTCGAGCACGCCGATGCGGACGCCGCCGCGCACCGTGACCCGGCCCGAGTCGGGGGAGCGGCGGCCGGCGAGCATCGCGAGCAGGCTCGACTTGCCGTCGCCGTTGCGGCCGACGATGCCGATGCGGTCGCCCTCGTTGACGCCGAGCGAGATGGAGTCGAAGACGACCCGCGTGGGGTACTCGAGGTGCAGGGCCTCGGCCCCGAGAAGATGCGCCATGTCCCTTCAAGGGTAGATGCCCGGGACGCGCTCGAAGCTTCCGGGCGACTTGAGCGGATGCGACGAAGGATCTGTGACGGACTATGACCGTGGGGTCCGAGTGCTGGAGATTCTTCACGTATCGTGGACGAGCACGCGATCGCGGCAGCCTCCCCCCAAAGACGACCCTCCGGGGTGTCCGTGCTGCCCTCGAACCCATCAGGTCCCGATCGCTCACCCATGAAAGGAACACCATGACCCGCGCCTCACGCACCGCATCAGCACTCGCCGCCTTCGCGGCGGTCCCGCTCCTCGTCGCCGGCCTGGCCGGCTGCGCCACCAACGGCGGCACCGCTGCCGAGGGCGGCGACGACGTCGTGCGCATCGGCGTCGTCGGCAAGTCCGACCCGCAGTGGGCCGCGTTCGAGGAGGCCGCGTCGGCCGAGGGCATCGAGATCGAGCTCATCGACTTCGCCGACTACGCGCAGCCGAACCCGGCGCTGAGCGAGGGCGAGCTCGACCTGAACCAGTTCCAGCACATCGTGTACCTCGCCGACTACAACGTGAACGCCGGTGAGGACCTCACGCCGATCGGCTCGACCCAGATCTACCCGCTCGGGCTCTACTCGACGCAGTACGACTCGGTCGAGGACATCCCCGAGGGCGCGACGGTCGCGATCCCCGACGACCCCGCGAACCTCGCGCGCTCGCTGCTCGTCCTGCAGTCGGCCGGGCTCATCGAGCTCGAGGGCGAGGGCTCGATCTTCTCGACCATCGCCGACGTCGACGTGGCGAACTCGAAGGTCCAGGTCACGCCGCTCGAAGCATCGCTCACCCCGACGTCGCTGCCCGACGTCGCTGCCGCGATCATCAACAACGACTTCGTCGAGGACGCGGGCCTCACGTTCGAGGACGCGATCGCGCAGGACGACCCGGCCGACCCGAACGCGCTGCCGTACGTGAACATCTTCGCGGCGCGTGCCGAGGACAAGACCAACGAGACCTACCTCAAGCTCGTCGAGATCTTCCAGACCAACGCCGAGGTGCAGGCCGGCCTCGACGAGGCGTCGGGTGGCACCGGCGTGTCCGTCGAGATCCCGGTCGCGGAGCTCGAGGCGTCGCTCGCCGACGTGCAGGCCGACACCGAGGCGCAGGGCTGACCCCCACGCAACCACGCGACCCGTATGCCGGGCGGTGCGAGATGCTCGCGCCGCCCGGTTACGCACGTCCAGGAGGAGGAGACGCATGGCTCTCGTGAGCCTCGCGAACGTCACCAAGTCGTACCCGGCGGCCGATCGATCGGCACCGCCGGTCGTCGCCGTCGATGACGTCACGCTCGACATCGAGCAGGGCGATGTGTACGGCATCATCGGCTACTCGGGCGCCGGCAAGTCCACGCTCGTGCGGCTCGTGAACGCCCTCGAGCCCGCGACGAGCGGCTCGATCGTCGTCGACGGGCGTGAGCTCACCTCCCTCGGCGAGCGCGAGCTCCGCGGCATCCGACTCGGCATCGGCATGATCTTCCAGCAGTTCAACCTGTTCGATCAGAAGACCGTCCGCGGCAACATCGCCTATCCGCTGAAGATCGCAGGCTGGTCGCGTGCCGACATCGACGCGCGCGTGACCGAGCTGCTCGCGTTCGTGGGGCTCTCCGACAAGGCCAAGGCGTACCCCGAGCAGCTGTCAGGCGGCCAGAAGCAGCGCGTCGGCATCGCGCGTGCGCTCGCGACCCGGCCGAGCATCCTGCTCGCCGACGAGGCGACGAGCGCGCTCGACCCAGAGACCACGCACGAGGTGCTCACCCTCCTCCGCCGCGTGAACGAGGAACAGGGCGTGACCATGATCGTGATCACGCATGAGATGGATGTCATCCAGACGATCGCCACGAAGGTCGCCGTCATGGACGGTGGCCGCGTCATCGAGCGCGGCGACGTGTTCGACGTCTTCTCCAAACCGAGGCATCCGGCCTCGCAGCGCTTCGTCTCGACCGTCGTGAAGGGCATCCCCTCGCCGGCCGAGCTCGCGGTGCTCCGCGAGCGCCACGCCGGGCGCATCGTCACCGTCTCGTTCCGCGACGGCGACGCCTCGCAGGCGCGTGTCTTCCTCGACCTGGCCGAGGCCGGCGTCGAGTTCGAACTCGTCTACGGCGGCATCAACGACATCCGCGGTCGCGCGTTCGGGCACCTCACGCTCGCGCTCCGCGGGGCGGAGCCTTCCATCGACAGCGCGCTCGCCAAGATCCGCACGCACGCCGAAGTGGCCGAGCCTGCCGACGTGACCGGACCGGAGGCGCGCTGATGGAGCGACTCTTCGAGCTCTCACCCCAGTTCTGGGAGGCCGCGGGCGAGACCCTGTACATGGTCTTGCTCACCATGCTGTTCGGTGGCCTGGGCGGCCTGCTGCTCGGCGTCGGGCTCTACGTCTCCCGGGCCGGCAGCCTGATGCCGAACCGGGCCGCGTACAACGTGCTGAACGTGCTGATCAACTTCTTCCGCCCGATCCCGTTCATCATCTTCATCGCCGCCATCCAGCCGGTCACCCGCGCGGTCATCGGCATCGGCATCGGCACGAACGCGGCGATCTTCGCGCTGTCGCTCGCGGCGTCGTTCGCGATCGGCCGGATCGTCGAGCAGAACCTGCTCACCGTGCGGCCCGGGGTGATCGAGGCCGCCAGGTCGATGGGCGCCGGGCCCTGGCGGATCCTGCGGACCGTCGCCATCCCCGAGGCGCTCGGGCCGCTCATCCTGGGCTACACGTTCATCATCATCGCGGTCATCGACATGACCGCGATGGCCGGGTTCATCGGGGGTGGCGGGCTCGGCTACTTCGCCCAGCTCTACGGATACCGCCAGTTCGAGCCGATCGTGACGTGGGCCGCGGTGCTGCTCATCGTCGTGTTCGTGCAGATCGTGCAGTACCTCGGCAACTGGCTCGCCCGCAAGGTGCTCCGCCGCTAGCCCGCCCCGCCCCGCCCGCCCCGCCCGCCCCGCCCGGCCCCGCCCCGCCCCGCCCGCCCGCCCTCCGTCGAGTGATGACGAAACGGCAAGAACGAGGGCCCATTCCGGCATCATTCGGGCCGTTTCGTTAACACTCGAGCGGGGGACGGGCGGGGACGGGCGGGGACGGACCGGGGGACCGGCGGGGGACGGACCGGGGGACGGCGGGGAGGCGAGGGTCAGTCGAAGCCGAGGCTGAGTTTGCGCAGAAGCCCCGCGAGGCGCTTCTGTTCGGCGGCGGGGAGGCTCGCGAGCAGCTCGGCCTCGGCATCGACGAGTCGCGTGATGGCGGCGTCGACACGCGTGAGGCCGGCGGCGCTCATCTCGACGAGGATGCCACGGCCGTCGCGCGGATCGGTCTGGCGTGTGACGAGTCCGCGCAGCACGAGCCGGTCGATGCGGTTGGTCATCGTGCCGCTCGACACGAGGGTCTGCTGGAGCAGCGACTTCGGCGAGAGCCGGTACGGCGTCCCTGCCCGGCGCAGCGCCGAGAGCACGTCGAACTCCCACGACTCGAGCTCGGATCGCGCGAACGCCTGCTTGCGCGCGCGGTCGAGATGCTTCGACAGCCGCGCGACGCGCGACAGCACCTGGAGCGGTGCGAAGTCGAGGTCGGGACGCTCGCGCTCCCAGTCCTCGACGATGCGGTCCACCTCGTCAGCTGCGGTCATCCGTTCATTATCGCGGCGCCGCGGCGTCGCGCGAGCCAGTCCGTGAGGACGACATTCGTGGCGGGCGACTCCGTGAGGACGACATTCGTCCAGAAATCGGTCGCCGTCTCGACGATTGTCGTCCTCACGCGATTCGGTGCGGCTGCCAGGCCGGGTCCCAAGGCTTCGGCCAGCTGACGGGTGCCGGGGCGTGGCAGACTTGAGGGCGCGCTCGCGCGAGCCCTGCTCGCAGCGTTCGCGGTCCGCCATGGTGTAACGGCAGCACGACAGCCTTTGGAGCTGTGAGGACCAGGTTCGAATCCTGGTGGCGGAGCATGACCGATGGGAATCTCGCGATCATCGTCCTCGCCGCAGGCCAGGGCACCCGCATGAAGTCCGCGACGCCGAAGGTGCTGCATCAGCTCGCCGGCGCGCCGATCGTCGCGCACGTGCTCGCGACCGCGCGAGCGCTCGACGCCGCGCGGGTCGCGGTCGTGGTCAGGCACGAGCGTGACCTCGTCGCCGCCGCGGTCTCGGCCGAGCTGCCCGACGCCGTCATCGTCGATCAGGACGAGGTGCCGGGCACCGGTCGCGCGGTCGAGCTCGCGGTCGATGCACTCGACGGGTTCGACGGCGAGGTGCTGGTGCTGAACGGCGACGTGCCGCTGCTCAACGCCGACACCCTGACCCGGTTCCTCGAACAGCACCGCTCCGCGGGCGTGGCGGCCTCCGTGCTCTCAGCGCATTTCGCCGATCCCAACGGCTACGGGCGGATCGTCCGTGGCGCCGAGGGGGGCTTCGACCGCATCGTCGAGCAGAAGGACGCGACCGATCTCGAACACGCGATCGACGAGATCAACGCCGGCGTGTACGCGTTCGGCGCCGCGGCGCTCCGCGACCAGCTCGCCAACCTCACGACCGAGAACGCGCAGGGCGAGAAGTACCTGACTGACATCATCGGCCTGCTGCGCGCGGCGGGGTCCGAGGTCGAGGCGCTGCCGGTCTCCGAGCCGTGGCTCGTCGCGGGCATCAATGACCGGGCGCAGCTCGCCGAGACCGCGGCCCGGCTGAACGCGCTCATCGTGCGCGGCTGGCAGCTGAACGGCGTGACGATCGAAGACCCGGCGACGACCTGGATCGACCTCGCGGTCCGTCTCGAACCCGATGTCACGATCCGCCCCGGCACGCAGGTGAAGGGCACGACCACCATCGCCTCCGGCGCGGTCGTCGGCCCCGACACCACCCTGGTCGACTGCGAGATCGGCGAGGGCGCCGAGGTCACACGGACCGACGCGACGCTCGCGGTCATCGGGGCGGATGCCTCGGTCGGTCCGTTCGCGTACCTTCGCCCCGGCACGATCCTCGATGCCTCGGGCAAGATCGGCACGTTCGTCGAGACCAAGAACTCGCGGATCGGCGAGGGCAGCAAGGTGCCGCACCTCTCGTACATCGGCGACACCGAGATCGGCGTGGGCGCGAACGTCGGCGCCGGATCGATCACGGCCAACTACGACGGCGTGCACAAGCACCGCACGGTGATCGGCTCGCATGTGCGCACCGGGTCGCACGGGGTCTTCGTCGCGCCCGTTACGATTGGAGACGGCGCCTACACGGGGGCCGGCACGGTCGTCCGTAAAGACGTGCCCGCCGGCTCGCTCGCGATCAACGTGGCGCCGCAGCGCAATATCGAGGGTTGGGTCGAGCAACACCGACCGGGCACCGCGGCCGCAGATGCGGCGACGGCGGCACGGCAGGCCGAGGCGACCGAGGTCGACTGACACCGCGCCGGGCTCCGGCGGGAAGGACTGCACACATGGCGGCAATCGAGACCACCGGATCCAAGCGACTCGTCCTCGTCTCGGGGCGCGCGCATCCCGAGCTGGCCGAGCAGATCGCGGCCGAGCTCGGCAGCGAGCTCGTGCCGACCGACGCACGCACGTTCGCGAACGGTGAGCTCTACGCCCGCTACGACGAGAGCGTGCGCGGCACCGATGCGTTCGTGATCCAGTCGCACGCCGCACCGATCAACGAGTGGCTCATGGAGCAGCTCATCATGATCGACGCCCTCAAGCGCGCCTCTGCGAAGCGCATCACGGTGGTCTCGCCGTTCTACCCGTACGCCCGGCAAGACAAGAAGGGGCGCGGCCGCGAGCCGATCTCGGCGCGTCTCGTCGCCGACCTGTACAAGGCAGCAGGCGCCGACCGCATCATGTCGGTCGACCTGCACGCCGCACAGATCCAGGGCTTCTTCGACGGCCCCGTGGACCACCTGTTCGCGATGCCCGTGCTGCTCAACCACTTCAAGGAGCAGCTCGACCCCGCAACCCTCACCGTCGTGTCGCCCGACATGGGCCGCGTGCGCGTCGCCGACATCTGGAGCGACAAGCTCGGCGCGCCGCTGGCGATCATCCACAAGCGCCGCGACCCGCTCGTGCCGAACCAGGTGTCGGTGCATGAGATCGTCGGCGAGGTCAAGGGCCGGGTGTGCCTGCTGGTCGACGACCTGATCGACACGGGCCGCACGATCGTGAAGGCCGCCGAGGCGCTCAAGGCCGCCGGTGCGCTCGGCGTCGTGGTCGCCGCGACGCACGCGGTGTTCTCGAACCCCGCGACCGAGATCCTGCAGTCCGACTTCATCGACGAGGTCGTCGTCACCGACACGCTGCCGCTGCCCGAGGAGAAGCGCTGGGACCGGCTCACCATCCTGCCGATCGCCCCGCTGCTCGCGCGGGCCATCCACGAGGTGTTCGAAGACGGCTCGGTCACCAGCATGTTCGACGGAGCCGCCTGACCCGCTGCGGCCCAATAGGCTGACGCTATGGCGATCAGCACGGACCGACCCTGGCTCGCGAGCTACGCGGAGGGCGTGCCCACCGACATCGAGCCGCCCACCGGCTCGTTGTACGACCTGATCCGCGAGAGCGTCGAGCAGTATCCCGACCACGTCGCGCTCGAGTTCTTCGGCCGCACGACGACGTATGCCGAGCTCGGCGCCGAGATCGACCGCGTGGCCGAGGGGCTGCGGATCCTCGGCGTGCAGCCCGGCGACCCGGTCGCGATCGTGCTGCCGAACTGCCCGCAGCACATCGTCGCGTTCTACGCGGTGCTCCGGCTCGGCGCGATCGTCGTCGAGCACAACCCGCTCTACACGCCCCGCGAGCTCCGGCACCAGTTCGAGGACCACGGCGCCCGGGTCGTCATCGCCTGGGAAAAGGTGGTCGCGACGATCCAGGACTTCCCGGCGGATGTCTCGGTGCAGTCCATCGTCTCGGTCGACGTGACCCGGGCGATGCCGTTCGCGACGCGACTCGCGCTGAGGCTGCCCGTCGCGAAGGCGCGCGAGTCGCGCGCGGCGCTCACGACGAGTGTGCGTGGCACGACCGAGTGGCGGCAGCTCACCGGATCCGAACCCGTCGACGCGCACATCGCCCGCCCCGGGGCATCCGATGTGGCCCTGATCCAGTACACGAGCGGCACGACCGGTTCACCGAAGGGCGCCACCCTGACGCACGCGAACCTGCTCTCGAACGCCGCGCAGGCCCGCGCCTGGGTGCCGCAGGTGCCGCGCGGCAGCGCGGTCGTCTATGCCGTGCTGCCCATGTTCCATGCGTACGGGCTCACGCTGTGTCTCACGTTCGCCATGAGCATGGGCGGCCGGCTCGTGCTGTTCCCGAAGTTCGACCCCGAGCTCGTGCTCAAGGTCGTGAAGAAGCATCCGGCGACCTTTCTGCCGGCGGTGCCGCCCATCTACGACCGGCTCACGAAAGCCGCCGCGGCCGAGGGGGTGTCGCTCGAGGGCATCGAGATCGCGATCTCGGGTGCCATGCCGCTGTCGACCGCGGTCGTCGAGCCGTGGGAGCAGGCTACGGGCGGCGTGCTCGTCGAGGGCTACGGGCTCTCGGAGTGCTCACCCGTGCTGATGGCGAACCCGGTCGCGCCGAACCGCCGCATCGGCACGGTCGGGCTGCCGCTGCCGTCGACCGAGGCGCGCGTGGTCGACCCCGAGAACCCGACTGACGATGTCGCGCGCGGCGCCGAGGGCGAACTCGTCGTGCGCGGCCCGCAGGTGTTCTCGGGGTACTGGAAGAAGCCCGAGGAGACCGAGGCGGTGTTCGTCGCGGACCCGGGCGGGGGAGCGCCGTGGTTCCGCACGGGCGACATCGTGTCGATCGACGCCGACGGATTCGTGCGCATCGTCGACCGCATCAAGGAGCTCATCATCACGGGCGGCTTCAACGTCGCGCCGAGCGAGGTCGAGGAGGCCGTGCGGTCGCACCCCGACGTCGAGGACGTCGCGGTCGTGGGTCTGCCCGACGAGCACTCGGGCGAACAGGTCGTCGCGGTCGTCGTCCTCCGTGAGGGGGCGACGCTCGATGACGCCGGGATCCGCGCGCACGCGCGCGACCAGCTCACCGCGTACAAGGTGCCGAAGCGCGTCGTGCAGGTCGACGAGCTCCCGCGCTCCCTCATCGGCAAGGTGCTGCGCCGCGAGGTGCGCACCGGGCTGCTGAACGGGTGAACATGGGGTTCCTGTCGGCGGAGTCGGCCGCCGCGCTCGCGCGGCTCGTCGAGTTGCAGAGTGGGGCGGATGGCTCGCGTGAGCGCGTGCCGGATGGGCCAGCGGATGCCTCGTCGGCGCGGGCGGCGGATGCCTCGCCGCTCGACCGGCTCCGAGGCATCCGTGATCTCGTGACCGCGTTGGAGGCCGACCCGGCCGCACTCGACGCGGTGCGCGAGGCGGTCGACGCCGGCGTGGGCTGGGACGAGGTCGCCGACGCCGCCGGCCTCAGCGCCTCGGCCGCGAAGTACCGTTGGGCGGGCGACGACACGGCGATCGCCGAACGCCAGGAGGCGAGCCGCCGCCGCAAGCGCGACCGCCCGTCGAGCCGCCCCACCGATCTGCCGGGGCTCTCGGTCGCCGAGGCGGCGAAGCAGCTCGGCATCACGCCGCAGGCCGTCTACCAGCGTGTCACGCGCGGCCAGCTCGAGGCCCGCACCGTCGAACTTCCCGACGGCCGCTCCTACAAGCGCGTCTTCCCCGACGCGCCGTCGGCCGAGTAGCGACCGCCCCCGAGGTCGTTCCTGTCTCGTGGCCCGCCACGTCCGGTTGCATTCCTTGCTCAGGAAGCGGGCACGGGTCGTCGGCGTGTCGTGCCGCGGCGCGCCGCAGGGTGTCGCGTTTTTCCTGAGCAAGCGAGGGGCGTCGCACTGCGTTCGCCCTGCCAGCCCCGAAGGCCGCGAGCTCCGTCGCCGGGGCGGGCACCCTGCCGGGGCCGCGGTGTCGGCGCGGGGCATCCGCTCGGCGCGGCCGCTCTCACCGCTGTCCGTCGCCTGCCGTGATCATTCCTTGCTCAGGAAGCGGGCACGGGTCGTCGGCGTGTCGTGCCGCGGCACGCCGCAGGGTGTCGCGTTTTTCCTGAGCAAGCGAGGGGCGTCGCACTGCGTTCGCCCTGCCAGCCCCGAAGACCGCGAGCTCCGTCGCCGGGGCGGGCACCCTGCCGGGGCCGCGGTGTCGGCGCGGGGCATCCGCTCGGCGCGGCCGCTCTCACCGCTGTCCGCCGCCTGCCGTGCTCATTCCTTGCTCAGGAAGCGGGCACGGGTCGTCGGCGTGTCGTGCCCCGGCACGCCGCAGGGTGTCGCGTTTTTCCTGAGCAAGCACGGGGGAGTGGGCGCGGGCGGCGCGCGGCGCGGGCGGCGCGGGGGAGTGGGCGCGGGCGGCGCGCGGCGCGGACGGAGCGGGGGGAGTGGGCGCGGACGGAGCGGGGGAGTGGGCGCGGGCGGCGCGCGGCGCGGGCGGCGCGAGCTGGCCGCAGTTCGAGGAGTGGCGCGAACGAATCAGGCGTTGCGCTGGTCGGGCATCGGCAGGGGCTCGAGGGGGACGGCCGGGATCATGCCGAGGTTGGCGAGCAACCGGTCGTCGCCGGCGGACTGGACGGCGAAGCAGAGCCAGCCGGCGCCGCCGGGGCCGAACAGGTCGAACGTGACGCGCGAACCCGTCGCACTGGCGTCGTAGCGGGTGACGGTCAGGGCGCAGGCCCGGCTCGCCGCCGAGTGCGCGACGCTCGCGAGCGAGAGCACCAGCGGGAGCACGAGCGCGCACAGCGCGACGAGCACGACGATCCGGAGCATCCGTTGCGCGCGTGCGCCGCGGACCGGCCGGTCGTCGTGCTCGTCGGCGGCGTCGGTCATGCCGTCAGCCGTTCTCGTGAGACGCGCGCCTCAGTGCGACGAGGGCGTCGTCAGGATCTCGGAGCGGTCGCCCGACCAGAGCGTGTGGAAGACCCCGTCCTTGTCGACGCGCTGGTAGGTGTGCGCGCCGAAGAAGTCACGCTGGCCCTGGATGAGCGACGCCGGCAGGCGCTCGGCGCGCAGGCCGTCGTAGTACGCCAGCGACGACGAGAACGCCGGGGTCGGGATGCCCGCCTGCGCGGCGATGCCGACGACACGGCGCCAGCTCTCCTGCGTGCCGGCCACGGCCTCGCGGAAGTACGGCGCGACGACGAGGGCGACGAGGCCCGGGTCCTCGGCGTACGCGTCGGCGATGCGGTTGAGGAAGCGCGCGCGGATGATGCATCCGGCCCGCCAGATCTTGGCGACATCGCCCTTCTTGATGTCCCAGCCGAACTGCTCGGCGCCCGCGATGATCTCGTCGAACCCCTGGGAGTACGCGATGATCTTCGACGCGTAGAGCGCGCGGCGCACGTCTTCGACGAACGCGTCGACGTCGCCCTCCGCGACCTTCCACTCGCCCGACGGGCCCGGCAGGTCGCGCGCCGCGGCACGCTGGTCGCGCTTCGACGACAGGCTGCGGGCGAAGACCGCTTCGGCGATGCCCGACGTCGGTACGCCGAGCTCAAGCGCGTTCTGCACGGTCCAGGCGCCGGTGCCCTTCGCGCCCGCCGAGTCGAGGATGACGTCCACGAGCGGCTTGCCGGTCTCGGCGTCGACCTGGCGCAACACCTCTGCGGTGATCTCGATGAGGTAGCTCTCGAGCTCGCCGGTGTTCCACTCGGCGAAGATGTCGGCGATCTCGGCCGGCGACTTGCCCGTGCCCTGGCGGATGAGGTCGTACGCCTCCGCGATCAGCTGCATGTCGGCGTACTCGATGCCGTTGTGCACCATCTTCACGAAGTGGCCCGCGCCGTCGGTGCCGATGTGCGTCACGCACGGCTCGCCCTCGGCGACCGCCGCGATCGACGCGAGGATCGGGCCGAGGGTCTTGTACGACTCGACCGAGCCGCCGGGCATGATCGACGGGCCGTGCAGCGCGCCCTCTTCGCCGCCCGAGATGCCGGTGCCGACGAAGTGGATGCCGGTCGGGCTGATCTCGGCCTCGCGGCGGATCGTGTCGTGGAAGTTCGCGTTGCCGCCGTCGACGATGATGTCGCCGGGCTCGAAGCGCTGCACGAGCTCGGTGATCACGGCATCGGTGCCCTTGCCGGCCTGGACCATGATGATCGCGGTGCGCGGCTTCGCGAGCGATGCGACGAAGTCGTCGTAGCTCTCGCTCGCGACGAAGCCGGCCTCGGGGTGCTCGGAGACGAGGGTCTGCGTGCGCTGGGGGGAACGGTTGAACACGGCGACCGTGTTGCCCTCGCGGCTCGCGAGGTTGCGGGCGAGGTTCGAACCCATGACGGCGAGGCCGACGACCCCGATGTTCGCACTGGCGGTTTCAGGCACTGCGTCACTCCTTGAAGACAGGCGGATTGCCTCCCAGCGTACTGCCCGGGCGACGTCGGGTAGACTCGGTCACTGAACTTCGGCGAGGGATGTCTCGCGCGGGCGGTTCCGACCTCTCGTGCGTGATCTCCGTGATCGACGCGGTGGAAGGCTCACGGCACTTCCTCACGCTTTTGCGGCCTGGCGTTCGCGCATCGGCCGCGCGTTCGAGTTGAAGAGACATCGAAATCACGATTCGGGCCTGTGAGCCCTGAAGGAGGTCCATCATGGCCAACGAAGACAACACGATCGTCGCCGAACTCCGCGACTCGTTCGGCAAGGGCGCTGCGCGCAAGATCCGCGCGGCCCACAAGATCCCCGCGGTGCTCTACGGCCACGGCACGGAGCCGAAGCACCTGACGCTGCCCGGTCACGAGGTGAGCCTGCTCATCCGGAAGGCGAACGCGCTGCTCGACCTGCAGATCGAGGGGAAGAGCCAGCTCGCGCTCGTCAAGGACGTGCAGAAGGACCCGGTGCGCCAGATCATCGAGCACCTCGACCTCATCGTCGTGAAGCGCGGCGAGAAGGTCCAGGTCGAGGTGCCCGTGCACGTCGAGGGTGAGCCGGCCGCCGGCACCATCGCGGATCTCGACGCGCACACGCTGCTGCTCGAGGTCGAGGCCACGCACATCCCCGAGAACGTGGTCGTCTCGGTCGAGGGCCTCGAAGAGGGCACCCAGATCCACGCGTCGGGCGTCACGCTGCCGGCCGGTGCGGTGCTGCTGAGCGACGTCGAGATGCTGATCGTCAACGTGCACACGCCGCAGAAGGTCGACCTCGGCGAGGAGCCCGCCGAGGGCGAGGCCGAGGCCGAGGGCGAGACCGCCGAGGCCGAGGCCGAGTCCGCCGAATAGGCGCACTCCGCACTGCTCGCGAGGGCCCGCGGCTCCACCGACTACGCTCGGATGGGGTCCGGGCCCTCGCCCGTTCCCGCTCTCTTCGTCGGCCCGTGAGGCCCTCAGCGCATGCGAGGTACCAGCAACCGTGGGACTCTTCGACCTGATGCGCGCCCGCCGGAAGGATCCCGAGATGGCCGAGAACACCTGGCTCGTCGTCGGTCTCGGCAACCCCGGCGCGCAGTACGCCGGCAACCGGCACAACGTCGGCCAGATGGTGCTCGACGAGCTCGCCGGGCGCCTCGGCGCGACGTTCAAGTCGCATAAGACCCCGTCACGGGTCGCCGAGGCGTTCCTGCGCCCCGGTGGGCCGAAGCTGATACTCGCCAAGCCCAACAGCTACATGAACACCTCGGGCGGACCGGTGTCGGCGCTCGCGAAGTTCTACGACGTGCCGGTCGAGCGCACGATCGTCGTGCACGACGAGCTCGACATCCCGTTCGACACCGTGCGGCTGAAGCGCGGCGGCGGGCACGGCGGCCACAACGGCCTCCGCGACCTCGCCAAGGCGCTGAACTCGCCCGAGTTCACCCGCGTGCGGGTGGGCATCGGCCGGCCGCCCGGGCGGCAGGATGCCGCAGACTTCGTGCTGAAGGACTTCGCGGGCGCCGAGCGCCAGGCGCTGCCGAACCTGCTCTCGGACGCGGCCGACGCCGTCGAGGCGATCGTCGACACCGGTCTCGTCGCGGCGCAGCAGCGCTTCCACGCCCCCGCCTGAGCGCCCGGAACGCACGATGGAAGGACCCCGGATGATCATCGCCGCCGCAGACGGCTCAGCCCTCGGCAACCCCGGACCCGCCGGCTGGGCGTGGTACGTCGACGACGAGTGCTGGGCGGCCGGCGGCTGGCCGCACGGCACGAACAACCAGGGTGAGCTCACGGCCGTGCTCGAGCTGTTCCGGGCGACGGCGCATCTCGACGACGAGCTGCTCATCCAGTGCGACAGCCAGTATGTGATCAATGCGGTCACCAAATGGATGGCGGGTTGGAAGCGCAAAGGCTGGCGCAAGGCCGACGGTCAGCCGGTCATGAACCGCGAGATCCTCGAACAGCTCGACGAGGCCATCCGTGGGCGTCGCTACCGGTTCGAGTGGGTGCGCGGTCATGTCGGCCACGAGCTCAACGAGGCGGCCGATCTGCGGGCGCGTGCGGTGGCGACCGCGTTCCAGCGGAAGACCGAGGTCCCGAGCGGGCCAGGCTGGACGCGGGCGTGCGAGCAGACGGATCCTCCGGCCGGCGGTCACGGCGGTCACGGCATCACGGTGCCGGATGCCCCCGGGGCACCGGTTCCGGCCGAGTCGGCGGTGCGCGTGGAGGCATCCGTCGACGTCGACGCAGGCGCCGCCGGATTCGCGCCCGACGACGAAGACGACGCCCTGTTCTCGTTTCAGGACCCGGTCGCGGAGTGGCGCACCCTGAGCCTGGAGTTGACCACGGAGGAGCACACCCGCCTCGTCGAGCGCGCCCGCGCCGCGGGCCTCACGCCCGAAGAGATGCTCCGCTCCCTCATCTGATTCCGATCGGCCATCTGGTGACGCCGCCCTGCGGTGGACGGGGCGAGGGCGTCGGCGGGGGGACGTAGACTTTCCCGGTGAGTCTGCAGGGCCTGAACACCGCGCTGTCGCGCGCCTCCACGATGGAACGCGCCCTCGGTGAGGCGCAGCGGAACGCCGACTTCTCCGCACCGAGCGGACTCGATCCGGCACTCATGGCCGGCCTGCTCGAACGCCGTGCCGGCGAGGGCCTCGCGCCGGCGATGCTCGTGATCACGCCCACGAGTCGCGAGGGCGAGGCGCTGCGCGCGTCGCTCGGTCCCTACCTGCCCGAGGCCGAGATCCTCGAGTTCCCCGCGTGGGAGACGCTGCCGCACGAGCGGCTGAGCCCGTCGGCCGAGACCGTCGGGCGGCGCCTGCATGCCCTGCGACGGTTGCGCGAGTGGAGCGAGCAGGGCGCGCCGCACCCGCTCGTGCTCGTCGCCTCGGTGCGTGCCGCGCTCCAACCGCTCGCCGACAACCTCGGCGGGCTCGTGCCGATCGAGCTCACCCCGGGCGCGCGCGGCCACGACCTCGCGCGCATCTCGGAGCACCTCGTCGACCTCGCCTATGCGCGCGTCGACATGGTCTCGCGGCGGGGTGAGTTCGCGGTGCGCGGCGGCATCCTCGACGTGTTCCCGCCGACCGCGGAGCATCCGGTGCGCGTGGAGTTCTTCGGCGACGAGGTCGAAGAGCTGCGTGCCTTCTCGGTGGCCGACCAGCGGTCCCTGCCCGAGTCCATCGAGCGGGTGCGGCTCGCGCCGAGTCGTGAACTGCTGCTCACCCCGCCGGTCAGGCAGCGGGCGCGCGAGATGCGCGACGAGTTCCCGAGCCTGGCCGGCATGCTCGAGAAGATCGCCGAGGGCATCCCCGTCGAGGGCATGGAGTCGCTCGCCCCGGCCCTGCTCGACAGGCTCGTGCCGCTCACCCACTACCTGCCGCCCGAGGCCGCGGTCGCGGTCGTCGAACCCGAACGCGTGGCGAGCCGGGCCGCGAGTCTCGGCGAGACGAACCGCGAGTTCCTCTCCGCCGCATGGAGCGCGGCGACGGTGGGGGCCGACGCGCCGATCGACCTCGCGGCCGGCGACTTCCTGACGGTGCAAGAGCTGCGTGACGCGGCGTTGTTCAGCGCACCCGGTTCGGCCGACCCGCGCCGGGTCTGGTGGACCCTGTCGGCGTTCGACGCCGGCGAGGCTGCGGAAGACGCGTCGTCCGACGGCACGTACGTCCGCGTCGCCGCGAGCGCGATGCCGAGCTTCCAGGGCAACGTCGACGGCGCGGTGCAGCACGTGGGCGACCGGCTCCGCGACGGCTGGAGCCTCGTCGTCGCCGCGGCCGGCCACGGCCTCGTCGAGCGGGCACGCGACGTGCTCGCCGACCACGGGCTTGCGGCCCGCCTCGTCGACGAGGTGCCGGCCGACCTCGAGCCCGGCGTCGCCTACCTGGTGCAGGCCGACGCGGCGCGCGGGTTCGAGCTGCCCGAGGCGAAGCTCGGCCTCATCGCCGAAGCCGAGTTCTACGGGCGCAGTGCCGGGTACGACGCGCGCCAGGGCAAGAAGCTCGCGAGCCGTCGGCGGAACGTCGTCGACCCGTTGCAGCTCAAGGCGGGCGATCACGTCGTGCACCAGACGCACGGCATCGGCCGGTTCGTCGAGATGGTGCAGCGCGAGGTGGCCACCGGCACCAGGCCCAAGGGGCCGAGTCGCACCGCGGGCGTGTCGCAGCAGCCGACCGCCATGCGCGAGTACCTGGTCATCGAGTACGCACCGTCCAAACGCGGGCAGTCGGGCGACCGTCTGTTCGTGCCCATGGACCAGCTCGATCTGCTGAGCCGGTACGTCGGCGGCGAGGCGCCGACGCTGTCGAAGATGGGCGGCAGCGACTGGGCGCAGGCGAAGGGCCGAGCCCGGAAGGCCGTGCGCGACATCGCGGTCGAGCTCGTCAAGCTGTACTCGGCGCGCATGGCCGCGAAGGGGCACGCGTTCGGGCCAGACTCACCGTGGCAGCACGAGCTCGAGGAGGCCTTCCCGTTCGCCGAGACGCCCGACCAGCTGCAGACCATCGACGAGGTCAAGGCCGACATGGAACGGCCGATCCCGATGGACCGGCTGCTCGCGGGCGACGTCGGATTCGGCAAGACCGAGGTCGCCGTGCGTGCCGCGTTCAAGGCGATCCAAGACGGCAAGCAGGTCGCCATGCTGGTGCCGACGACGCTGCTCGTGCAGCAGCACTTCGAGACCTTCTCCGAGCGGTACGCCGGGTTCCCGGTGCACGTGCGGGCGCTCAGCCGCTTCCAGACCGACAGAGAGGCGCGCGAGACGGTCGCGGGCCTCGCCGACGGCACTGTCGACATGGTCATCGGCACGCACCGCATCCTCACCGAGCAGATCGCGTTCAAAGACCTCGGGCTCATGATCATCGACGAGGAGCAGCGGTTCGGCGTCGAGCACAAGGACAAGCTGAAGAAGCTCAAGACCAACGTCGACATCCTCGCGATGAGCGCGACCCCGATCCCGCGCACACTCGAGATGGCCGTGACCGGCATCCGCGAGATGTCGACGCTCGCGACCCCGCCGGAGGACCGGCACCCGATCCTCACCTATGTCGGCCCGTACACCGAGCAACAGGTGGCCGCGGCGATCCGGCGCGAGATGCTGCGCGAGGGGCAGGTGTTCTTCGTGCACAACCGCGTGTCGTCGATCAACCGCGTGGCCGCGCAGCTTGCCGAGCTCGTGCCCGAGGCGCGCGTCGCCGTCGCGCACGGTCAGCTCAACGAGCACGTGCTCGAGCAGATCGTGAACGACTTCTGGGAGCGGAAGTTCGACGTGCTCGTCTCGACGACGATCATCGAGACCGGGCTGGACATCTCCAACGCGAACACGATCATCATCGACCGGGCCGACAAGTACGGCCTCAGCCAGCTGCACCAGCTGCGCGGGCGCGTCGGCCGAGGCCGCGAGCGGGCCTACGCGTACTTCCTGTACGACCCGGCGAAGCCGCTCTCCGAGACCGCGCACGACCGGCTCTCGACCATCGCGGCGAACAACGAGCTCGGCGGCGGCATGCAGATCGCATTGAAAGACCTCGAGATCCGCGGCGCGGGCAACCTGCTCGGCGCCGAGCAGGCCGGGCACATCGCGGGCGTCGGGTTCGACCTCTACCTGCGCATGATCGGCGAGGCCGTGTCGGCGTTCCGGGGCGACGTCGCCGAAGGGCAGACCGAACTGCGGCTCGAGCTGCCGGTCGACGCGCACATCCCCGACGACTACGTCGACAGCGAGCGGCTGCGGCTCGAGGCGTATCAGAAGCTCTCGGCCGCGAGCGGACCGGCCGCGAGAGACGGTCAGATCGACGCGGTCGTCGAGGAGCTCGCCGACCGGTACGGCGCGCCGCCCGAGCAGGTGCAGCACCTCGTGGCGATCTCGCGGCTCCGCCGCCAGGCGCAGCTCGCGGGCCTCTCCGACGTCATCGCGACCGGCTCCAAGCTGCGCATCGCCCCCGCGAAGATCCCCGACTCCCGCCGCGTGCGGCTCGAGCGGTTGTACCCGGGCGCGAAGCACTTCGCGCAGAACGATGTGATCCTCGTGCCGTTCCCGATGCCCGGCGGCGAGATGCCCGGCGACGGCGAGCTCATCGAGTGGGTGTCGAAGCTCATCACCGCGATCTTCCCGGTGGAGCCGAAGCAGCCCGATCAGCCTGCAGCCGAGCAGGCGGACGCCACCGCCTGATCTGCCTCGGCGCGGTACCGACCCAGCGGGTGCCACCGCGCGTCAGGGCTTCAGATGGCCCCACTCGGCGAGGAACTGCTCGGTGGTCATGCGGTCGAGATCGGTCGCGATGGTCTGCAGCAGGTGGTCGGCCTCGTCGAGCTGGCCCGCCTTGGTGCGGATGACGGATGCCCCGGTGTCGCGCCGCACGACGACGAGGTCGGCCATCGACGGGCCGCCGAACCCGCTGGCCACGCCCACGGTGTACAGCACACGGTGCCAGACCAGGCCGAGCCCGGTGTGCCGCGGCTCGCGGAGCTCGGCCCGCAGATGGTTCGACGCCGGGTCGTCGACGGGTTCGTCGATCGGCTCGTCGAGGTGATCGGTCATCGCGAGAAAGCTCCTCCCATGCCGGCGTGCTCGCCGAGGCGTCGATAGTGTCGCGACCTGGCGCTCACGGCGATCGCGGAGACCACGATCGCGATGCCCGAGCCGAGCAGCACGGCCAAGGTGCCTTGATTGGCGACCTCGGGCAGGCCCGCGAACGCGAGCTCGTTCATGAGCAGCGACACCGTGAACCCGACGCCGCCGAGCGCGCCGACCACGACGAGATCAGCGAGTGCGAGGGGACGGGCGGGCGCGACGCGGGTCCCGGAGCCGCCGAATCGTGCGGTGGTCACCGGCCGGCCCGTCTGGATCCGGGCGATGAGCACGCCGATCAGCCCCGCGAGCGTGATCCCGACGATCTTGCCGACCGGCAGCCCGATCAGGATGCCCCAGAAGGCCGGGTCGAGTTCGCTCGGCCGGACCTGCGGCACCGGGACCATCGCGGCCGAGAGCGCGAACAGCGGCAGCACGACACCGTTCGACCACGGCTCGAGGGTGTGCGCCGCACGCCCGCCGGGGCGCCTCGACATGACGAACCCGAGTGCGACGCCCGCGATCGTGGCGTGCACGCCGGACTGGAGCACGAAGTACCACGCGAGGATGCCGAGCACCCAGAGCGCGGCGACGATCGGCCACTGCCGCCGGCGGGCGAGCACATACGGCGATCGCGGCTTCAACAGGCGGCTGACGGCCCCGAACAGGGCGATCGCGATGGCCGCGTACCCGATGGCCGCGAGGTTCGCGTCGCTCGTGAAGAAGAATGCGATGATGAGGATCGCGATGAGGTCGTCGAGCACGGCGAGGGCGAGCAGGAAGATCCGCACCCTCGTCGGAATGAACGTGCCGAACATGGCGAGCACGCCGAGGGCGAACGCGATGTCGGTCGCGGTCGGGATCGGCCAGCCGTCGACGGTCGCCGTGCCCGCGGTGAAGACGATGAAGATCAGCGCGGGCACAACGACGCCGCCGAGGGCGGCGATCGCGGGAAGCAGTGCCTTCGACAGCGAGTTGAGCTCACCGATCACGAGCTCGCGTTTGAGCTCGACGGCGACGATGAAGAAGAAGATCGCGAGCAGCCCGTCGCTGATCCAGTGTCCGACGGAGAGGTCGATCCCGAGCCACGGCACGTCGAGATGGGCCTGCTTGGCGTCGATGAGTGCCGAGCCGAACGGCAGGTTGGCGAACAGCAGCCCGATGGCGGCTGCGGCGAGCAGCAGCGTCGCGGCGACGCGCTCGGAGCGGAGGAGGTGCATGCAAACTTCCCAGTGGGTACCCGCGGCGGACCGCACGATGACGATGACGACGCTCACGCGTCGGCCGACCAGACTTCCCGGCACTCCGCGGTCAGTCTATCGAGCCCGCGACGTAGGCTTTCACGCATGACCGATCGCGCGACGGATGCCCCGGCCGAGCCCGTTCCCGGCGCGGGACGGCCCGCGCCCGGCGAGGGGTTGAACGAGCTCGTCGCCATGGTCGCGCGGCTGCGCGCGCCGGGCGGATGCCCCTGGGACGCCGAGCAGACCCACGAATCCCTCGTGCGCTACCTCGTCGAGGAGTGCTGGGAGCTCATCGACGCCATCGAGTCGGGTGACCGGTCGGAGATGATCGAGGAGCTCGGCGACGTGCTGTACCAGGTGTTCTTCCACGCCGACATCGCCGCGCACACCCCCGGTGAGGACTTCGACGTCGACGACGTCGCGCGGCACATGACGGCCAAGATGGTGTCGAGGCATCCGCACGTCTTCGGCGATCGCGAGGCCGCGACCGCGGCCGACGTCGTCGCGTTCTGGGAAGACCTCAAGGCCACCGAGAAGCCGCATCGCACGAGCGTGCTCGACGGCGTGCCGCAGGGCATGCCGGCGCTCGCGCTCGCCGAGAAGGTGCTCGACAAGGCCGAGAAGGTCGGCGTCGCGCCTGAGACATCCGGCCTTGCGGCGACGGATGCCGCGACCGAGGCCGAGCTCGGCGACCAGCTGCTCGCGATCGTGGTGACCGCGCGCGAGCGCGGCCTCGACGCCGAGCGCGCGCTGCGCGGTGCCCTGCGCGGGTTCCAGGATCGTGTGCGCGAGGCCGAGTCGCTCCCGCCGGTCGAGTAGCCCGGCTACGCCACCCGGCTTCCCTTCGGCAGCGTGCGCGCCGGCGTCGCCGTGCGTCGCCACGCCCAGGCCAGCGCACTCGCGCCGAGGAGCACGTGGATCGTGAGGCCCACGAACCACGACGGCACCGACCGGTCGTAGACCTCCTGCGGGGATTCGGAGTCGTACGAGGAGCCGTCGGGCGACCAGTCCGCGCAGTAATCGTTCACGACGTCGGTGGGCGGCGCGTGCTGGGCGGTGCGCACGCCCGTCGAGATCCAGCCGAAGAGGTCCCGCGGGTTCCCGTTCGCGTCGAACGAACCGGGCGCCGCATCGGCCACCACGACATAGGGGTTCGCGGCGAGAAATCCCCACACGAGGTCGAACCGCGGCACCCTGTTCTCGAAGGTCCGCGGCGGCGCGCACGCGACCTGCTCGCCGGGGCCGACGCCCTCGTCGTCGATGACCTCCCAATCGACGTCGATCACGGTCGTGCGCGTCGTGGTCTGGATCGCGGCACCGCCGAGCCCGAACCCGATGAGCGTGCCGATCGACAGCGCCGCGACCGCGAGGTAGGCGACCGCGACCGAGAACAGCGGCCGCACCAGCACGCCCGAGAGTCCGACGCCGATCGCCGCGACGACGCCGAGCTCGACCGCGGTGACGAGCGTGGAGACCAAAATCGTCGTCAACGGCACCTGGCCGAGCGCGACCGCGAACGCGAGGAACGGCAGCGCTGCGGCGAGGAACGCGAGCGCCGTGATCCACGCGGCGAGCCACTTGCCGACCACGAGCTGGCCCGTCGTGATGAGCGTGACCTGCGTCGTCGCGAGCGTGCCCTGGTCGCGGTCGCCGTTGATCGCGTTGCCGCTCAGGGCGGGGGAGACCAGCGTGCCGAGCAGCAGCACGAAGAACACGATCGTGGAGAACACACCGCCGCCGCCGTCGTCCCACGCATTGGTCGCGAGCGTGAGCAGCACGGTGACCGCGGCGACGAGCACGACGAAAACGCCGAGGAGCACGTACCACGCGACGCCGCGGACGCGTTGACGGAGCTCGAGCGTGACGATCAGCCACATGCCGGGGAGGAAGCCGTTCATCGGTCGCCCTCCCCGCGGTTCAGGTCGAGGAAGACGTGCTCGAGATCGCCGACCGCCGGGGCGTACGCGGTGATCGGGACGCCGCGCCCGGTGAGGTGCGCGAGCAGCTGGGCCGCGTCCCTCTCGGACGAGAGCGGCACGACCAGGTCGTCGCGGTCGGCCCGGACGAGGGAGCCGAAGCCCGCCGCCTCGAGGGCGGCGTGCAGCGCGGCCGGGTCGAGCGACCTGATCCGCCAGGTCCGCACGGACCGGCCGGCGCGTGCGACCGCGTCGGCGCCGGCGGTCACGCCCGCGGAGAGGTACACGGCCGTGTCGGCCATCTCATCGAGCTCGGCGAGGACATGACTGGACACCAGGATGGTCCGCCCCTCCGCGGCGAGCCGGCGGACGAGGTCGCGCAGTGCGACGCGCGCCGCCGGATCGAGGCCGGACGCCGGCTCGTCGAGCAGCAGCACGCGCGGGTCGTGTACGAGCGCGCGGGCGAGGCTCAGCCGCTGCTTCTGCCCGCGTGAGAGCACGCGGGTCGGGCGGTCGGCGAGCGGTGCGAGATCGACCAGGTCGATCAGCTCGGTCGCCCGAGCGGATGCCTCGGCCGAGCTCAGCCCGTACATGCGGCCACTCGTGACGAGCGCCGCCCGGACGGTGAGCGTCGGCCAGCTGCCGAGCACGTCGGGCATCCAGCCGATCAGCGCTCGTGCGGCGCGCGGTTCGGCGACCGGGTCGAGGCCGCCGACGCGGATGGACCCGGTATCGGGTGCGAGCAGGGTCGCGAGCATGAGAAGCAGCGTCGTCTTGCCCGAGCCGTTCGGGCCGATGAGCCCGGCGACCTGACCGGGTTCGACCGTGAAGCTCGCGTTCCGCACCGCGTGCACGTCGCCGAACGATCTGCCGACCGCCTCGACCGTGATGCCGTCCACGTCGTCCCTCTCGTTCGCGCGTCGTCGCTCGGCGGCTCAGGTGTGAGGTCCGCGTCCGGGCGAGTCTACGGTCCGTTTCCGTCGTGGCGGGTGAGCGACGGGCGAACTCCGCGCGTCCTGGAAGAATGGACCGCATGGCCGTCTCCGTCACCCCGCCGCGCGGCATGCGCGACTTCCTGCCCGCCGAGAAAGCCCGCCGCGAGCATGCCCTCGGCGTGATCCGCCGGGTGTACTCGGGGCACGGGTTCGATGAGATCGAGACCCCGGTGATGGAGGACGCCTCGCGACTGCACGCCGGACTCGGCGGCGACAATGAGAAGCTCGCGTTCGCCGTCATGAAGCGCGGCCTGTCCGAGGCCGACCTGGCCGCGGCGGCGGCGACCGGCGATGCGCTCTCGCTCGCCGACCTCGGTCTGCGCTACGACCTCACGGTGCCGCTCGCGCGGTTCTACGCGACGCACCAGGCGGCACTGCCGCCCGTGTTCCGGGCGATCCAGATCGCGCCGGTCTGGCGGGCCGAGCGCCCCCAGAAGGGCCGCTACCGCCAGTTCGTGCAGTGCGACATCGACATCATCGGGGAGGCCGGTCCGCTCGCCGAGCTCGAGCTGCTCACCGCGACCTCGGCCGCGCTCGGCGAGCTGGGGCTCGGCGGGTGCACGATCCGCATCAACGACCGGCGGATCCTCGCGGGGATCCTCGCCTCGTGGGGCGTGAGCGAGGCCCAGCGGGAGCGCGCGCTCATCACGATCGACAAGCTCGACAAGATCGGCGCGTCCGGGGTCGCGACCGAGCTGCGCGAGCTCGGCATCACGACCGTCGACGTCGCCGACGAGCTGCAGGCGCTCGCCGGAGCATCCTGGGACCTGCTCGACGCCGGCGACCCGCCCGCGTGGCTCGACACCGACGCGTTTCGCGACCTGCTCGCGCTGCGCGAGGCGCTGCCCGGCGCGGCGATCGAGTTCGACCCGACGCTCGTGCGCGGCATGGGCTACTACACGGGCACGATCTTCGAGATCGCGCACCCCGACTTCGGCTACTCGCTGGGCGGTGGCGGCCGGTACGACCACATGATCGGGCGCTTCCTCGGGCGCGAGGTGCCCGCGTGCGGGTTCTCGATCGGCTTCGAGCGCATCGTCGACCTGCTCGACCGCGGCGACGAGGAGCGTCCGCGCGCGGTCGTGCTCGTGCACGACGCCGAGGTGCCCGCCGGGCGGCTGCTCGAGCTCAAGCGCGAGCTCGTGGCATCCGGTACCCGCGTGCGCCTCGAGCGCCGCGTGAAGAACGTGCGCGCCCTGCTCGACCGCGTGGCCGCCGACGGCTTCGACGCGTTCGCGACCGTCGACGCCTCGACGACCGACGCCGCCGCGCTCACCTTCAAGCCCCTCAGCGCGTGACCGGCGCGCGTCGCTGAACGCGCGCTCGGTGAGAAGCGTGCCATGTGGGCCGCCGAACGAAGGCGAACGGTGGCGGATGCCTCGTGGTCATGTCGCGGGCGGACGGCACCCATAGACTGGCAGGCGGATCACAACGGCGTCATCCAGCCCGTCCCATCACAGAGGAGATCACTGTGGCATTCATCGAAGCTGTAGGCGCGCGCGAGATCCTGGACTCTCGCGGCAACCCGACCGTCGAGGTCGAGGTCCTGCTCGACGACGGTTCGCTCTCGCGGGCCGCGGTGCCCTCGGGCGCGTCGACGGGCGCCTTCGAGGCCTACGAGCTGCGAGACGGCGACGCCGACCGCTATCTCGGCAAGGGCGTGCAGAAGGCCGTCGACGCGGTCATCGACGAGCTCGGCCCGGCCATCGAAGACCTCGACGCCTCTGACCAGCGCCTCATCGACGCCACCCTCATCGAGGCCGACGGCACGGACAACAAGCAGCGTCTCGGCGCGAACGCCATCCTCGGCGTGAGCCTCGCGGTCGCGAAGGCCGCCGCCGAGTCGGCCGACCTGCCGCTGTTCCGCTACCTCGGCGGCCCCAACGCACACGTGCTCCCCGTGCCCATGATGAACATCATCAACGGCGGCGCGCACGCCGACACCGGCGTCGACATCCAGGAGTTCATGGTGCTGCCGATCGGCGCACCGACCTACTCGGAGGGCCTCCGCTGGGGCGTCGAGACCTACCACGCGCTGAAGAGCCTGCTGAAGTCGAAGGGGCTGTCGACCGGCCTCGGCGACGAGGGCGGCTTCGCCCCCGACTTCGAGCACAACCGG
This sequence comes from Agromyces protaetiae, assembly GCF_030866785.1. Classification (NCBI taxonomy): domain Bacteria; kingdom Bacillati; phylum Actinomycetota; class Actinomycetes; order Micrococcales; family Microbacteriaceae; genus Agromyces; species Agromyces silvae. The sequence goes on from NZ_CP133018.1 coordinate 1,156,227, forward strand.
GCCGCACTCGACTTCATCTCCGAGGCGATCGGCAAGGCCGGCTTCACGCTCGGCACCGACATCGCGCTCGGCCTCGACGTCGCCGCGACCGAGTTCTTCGAGAACGGCGTCTACCGGTTCGAGGGCAAGGATCGCACCGCGGCCGAGATGAACGCGTACTACGCCGAGCTCGCCGACGCGTACCCCCTCATCTCGATCGAGGACCCGCTGGCCGAGGACGATTGGGAGGGCTGGGCCGAGCTCACCGCCAAGCTCGGCGGCACGCTGCAGCTCGTCGGCGACGACCTGTTCGTCACGAACCCGAAGCGCCTTGCCGATGGCATCGCCAAGCACGCGGGCAACTCGATCCTCGTGAAGGTCAACCAGATCGGCACGCTCACCGAGACCCTCGACGCCGTCCAGCTCGCGCAGCGCGCCGGATACACGGCGGTGCTCTCGCACCGGTCGGGCGAGACCGAGGACACCACGATCGCCGACCTCGCCGTCGCGACCGACTGCGGTCAGATCAAGACGGGCGCGCCCGCCCGGAGCGAGCGAGTCGCCAAGTACAATCAGCTTCTGAGGATCGAAGAAGAGCTCGGCGACGCCGCGGTGTACGCGGGCCGTTCGGCCTTCCCGCGCTTCACGGCGTAACCGCCGTCAGAAGTTCAGGACGGGGGCGGCCGGAGGCCGCCCCCGTCCGTCGTTCCGGGCCGCGAGCGGAGGAGACGCGATGAAGGCCGCGAATCGCCGCTCGCCGCGCCGCCCGCGCGGAACGGGCGCCGGCTGGCTCAGCAGCATGCGCCTGTCGGGCTTCTCAGTGATCATGATGGGCGTCCTCGTGCTCGGCGTCGTCGTGCTCGCGCCGACCATCGCCTCGTTCGCCGAGCAACGGCGTCAGATCGCCGAGCTGCGTGCGGCGGTGTCTGCGCAGGAGGCCGGCGTGCAGGAGCTGCGCGACCAACGCGAACGCTGGAACGACGAGACCTTCATCATCACGCAGGCCCGCGACCGCCTGTACTACGTGCTTCCCGGCGAGGTGAGCTACCTCGTCATCGACGACCGCACCGAGGCGGCGAAGGCCGACACCGGTGCGGAGGTCTCCGCCGAGGTAACCGAGACGAAAGGCGACTGGATGCGCACGCTGCTGGGCTCGGTCATGACCGCGGGTCTCGCCCCGGATGTCTCCGAAGCGCCCGTGGATCCTGCGACGACCGACCCGGGCACGACCGACCCGTCCGCCACCGACCCGGCCGCCACCGACCCGGCCCAGTCCGGAGGTGCCGGATGACTCGGCCGCCGTTCGGACCCGTCGCGGAGCGGGACATCCGCATCGTGTCCGCCCAGCTCGGGCGGCCCGCCCGCGATGTCGTCGGCATCGCGGCCCGATGCGTATGCGGCGCGCCGACCGTCGTGTCGACGCGGCCACGTCTCGCCGACGGCACGCCGTTCCCGACGTTCTACTACCTGACGCACCCGGTCGCGACGGCGGCGATGAGCTACCTCGAGGCCGCGCAGGTCATGGTCGAGTGCACCGAACTGCTCGCCGCCGACCCGGTCGTCGCCGCCGCGTACACGCGTGCGCACGAGGAGTACCTCGCCGACCGTGCACTGTACGGCGTGGTCGAGGAGATCGCGGGCGTCTCGGCCGGCGGCATGCCGACGCGCGTGAAGTGCCTGCATGCGCTCGCGGGCCACGCGCTCGCCGCGGGCCCCGGCGTGAATCCGATCGGCGATCTGGCACTCGAGCGGTCGGCGTGGTCGCCGAACGTGTGCCAGTGCCCCGACTACGGCGTCGAGCCCGCCGTCGAGATCGAACCCGCGGTCGAGGCCGCGCCCGAGGCCGGGCCATGAGACGCCGCACGGTGCTCCGCGCCGTCGCGACCGTCGCCGCGACGCTCACGCTGCTCGGTCTCGGCGCGGCACCCGCGCGCGCCGATCTGGTGCGCGACCTCGAGTACTGGCTCACCGAGTACGGCTTCACCACCGCATGGAACACCTCGCGCGGCGCCGGCGTGAAGGTCGCGGTGATCGACACGGGCGTGAACGGCAGCGTCGCCGAGCTCCGCACGGCGGTCGTCGACGGCACGGATGTCTCGGGCCTCGGCACGCCCGACGGTCAGACGCCGGTCGGTGAGGACTCCGAGCACGGCACGCTCGTCGCGTCGTTGCTCGCCGGTCGCGGATCCGAGCCGGGGAGCGGGGTGATCGGCGTGGCGCCCGAGGCATCCGTGCTGACCGCGTCCGTCGCCTTCGGCGAGGACACCGGGGCCGCGCTCTCGAACGATCAGCAGATCGCCGACGCGGTGATCTGGGCCGTCGACCACGGGGCCGAGGTCATCAACATGTCGCTCACCCGGAACACGCGGGACTGGCCTGAGATCTGGGACGAGGCGTTCATGTACGCCTTCGACCACGACGTGGTCGTGGTCGCCGCGGCCGGCAATCGCGGGAGCGGCACGACCGAGGTCGGCGCGCCGGCGACGATCCCGGGAGTGCTGACCGTCGCGGGCGTCGACCGCGATCAGACCGCGAGCTTCGATGCGAGTTCGCAGGGCATCACCATCGCCGTCGCCGCACCGAGCGAGGACATGGTGGGCGTGATGCCCGACGGCAGCCACATCCAGTGGAGCGGCACGAGCGCCGCGGCGCCGATCGTCTCGGGTCTCGTCGCCCTGGTCCGGGCCGAGTACCCGGATCTGGACGCGGCGAACGTCATCAACCGGGTGATCACGACGGCGAACCCGAACGGTCAGGCTGTGCCCAGCCCGCTGTACGGCTACGGGATCATCGATCCGGTCGCCGCGCTCACCGCCGACGTGCCTACGGTCGAGGCGAACCCGCTCGGCAGCCTCGAGGAGTGGATCCGCGTGCACCGGCGGGCCGACGGCGAGAAGGCCGACACCGAGCCCGACGAGGCCGAGACGATCGTGCCCATCGCCGACCCGGTGCTCCCGGGCACCGACAGTGCGAAGACGCTGCTGCCCACCCCCTGGACGCTGGCCTACATCACGGTGCCGCTCTCGCTGGTCGCGGGATTTGGTACGCTAGCAGCGCTGTTGGGCATCGGCGCCACTCGGCACACCAAGCGGACGGCGCGCGAGCGCGCACCGTGATCGCATACAACTGAGTTCAAGGAGTCCATTCACCGTGCCCAAGATTTTGATCGTCGGCGGTGGCTACGCCGGGTTCTACACGGCGTGGAAGCTTGAGAAGTGGCTGCGTCCGGGCGAGGCCGAGGTCACCGTCGTCGACCCGCTGCCCTACATGACGTACCAGCCGTTCCTCCCCGAGGTCGCGGCCGGCTCGATCGAGCCGCGGCACGCGGTCGTCGCGCAGCGTCGCCACCTGAAGAAGACGAACGTCATCACCGCCAAGGTCACCGGCATCGACCACGCGTCGAAGACCGCGACCATCACGCCCGAGGTCGGCGAGGCGTTCGACTTCGAGTACGACATCGTGGTCGTCACCGGCGGTGCCGTCTCGCGCACCTTCCCGATCCCCGGCATCGCCGACAACGCGATCGGCCTGAAGGCGATCGAAGAGGCCGTCGCGATCCGCGACCGCGTGCTCACGAACTTCGACAAGGCCGCGTCGCTTCCCCCCGGGCCCGAGCGCGAGCGCCTGCTCACGTTCGTCGTCGTCGGCGGCGGCTTCGCCGGCATCGAGGTGTTCGCCGAGCTCCGTTCGTTCGCGAGCGCGCTGCTGAAGTACTACCCGCAGCTCACGTTCGACGAGACGCACTTCCACCTCATCGAGGCGATGGGCCGCATCATGCCCGAGGTCTCGCTCGAGACCAGCCACTGGGTCATCAAGCACCTCGCTCAGCGCGGTGCCCAGATCCACCTCGACACGCAGCTGACGAGCGCCGTCGACGGCCACATCGAGCTGTCGACCGGTGAGAGCTTCGACACCGACCTCATCGTCTGGACGGCCGGTGTCATGGCGAACCCCGCCATCGTCCGCACGAGCGACCTGCCGGTCGAGGAGCGCGGCCGCATCAAGGCGCGCGCCGACCTGCGGGTGGGCGACGACGACGAGATCGTGCCCGACGCCTGGGCCGCGGGCGACATCGCCGCGGTGCCCGACCTGTCGGGCGGCGGCGTCGGCGGCTACTGCGTGCCGAACGCGCAGCACGCGGTGCGTCAGGGCAAGCTCATGGCGAAGAACATCGTCGCCGTGCTCCGTGGTGAAGAGCCGAAGGACTACTTCCACAAGAACATGGGCGCGGTCGCCGGACTCGGCATCGGCTCGGGTGTGTTCCAGTCGGGCAAGCTCGCGATCAAGGGCGTGCTCGCCTGGTTCGCGCACCGCGGCTACCACGGCCTCGCCATGCCGAGCTGGGAGCGCAAGTTCCGCGTCTTCTGGGGTTGGTGGAACAACTTCTGGCTCGGCCGTGACATCGTGTCGCTGGCAGCGGTGCAGCAGCCGCGCGCGCAGTTCGAGGCGTTCGCCGCTCGCCCGAAGCCCCCGGCCGAGGCGGCGCCCGCACCGGCGAAGGCCGTCGAGGCGAAGAGCCCCAAGGCTGCGTCCGCCAAGAAGGCTCCGACGAAGGCGGCCGCGGCGAAGGGCGAGGCTGCGCCCGCGGCCGAGGGTGCGCCCGCCGCCGACGCGAAGCCGGTCGCCGAGGCCGAGCCGGTCGCCGCGAAGTAACCTCGCGGACTCGATCCGTGTCCCGTTCCTGACGGGGTGAACGCGGCGGACGTCATCACGACGTCCGCCGCGTTTCGTCGTTCGCCGGTCGTGCCCGCGGTCGAGTGCGCGAGCCGACGCATTCAGTAGGCTGGTCCGCGCGGCGACGTCCCGGATGCGGCGGGGCGTGCGCTCCCGTAGCCCAACGGCAGAGGCAGGCGACTTAAACTCGCTTCAGTCTGGGTTCGAATCCCAGCGGGAGCACGGACCTGACGGCTCTGAACTTGCCCGGAACCTCGCGGAAGTTAGCCCTTGGTGGCAGCGTCTCGCTCGTCCCGTGGCAACGAAATGGCAACAACCGCTGCCGCGCGGGCCTCATCGAGCGCGGTCGAAACGGCTTCGAGGTCGTCGTCGAACAGATCCGCGTACACCTCGAGCGTCCTGGCCGCGGAGGCATGGCCCAGCATCCGCTGCACAGCCTTCACATTGGCGCCCGCGCTGATCGCGAGGCTCGCGGCCGTGTGGCGGAGGTCGTGGCGGACGTCTCCTCGGACACGGCAATCTCCTCCTGGGGGTTGCCGCCGACCCCGCCGGCCGGAGCGAGCCGCTACCCGCTCGCCGACCTTCGCAGGTTCACGGACTCGTTCACCCGACCGGACAACCCGGGCACGCTCGGCTCGTGCGATCAGGGCGCGGCGTGGATCGCGTTGGCGGCGTCGAACTACTACGGCCGCATCGTCAGCAACGCCGCCGCCCCGCGCGTCGGCGCTTCGGGCAACGGGTACATGGTGCAGGAGACGGCACGCCGAATGGTGTGCTCACGGCGACCATGGTCGACACCGGCAACGGGTTCACGAGCTTGGTATTGATCCCACATTCGGGCGCTCTTGAATCGCCCCGGGTGGGAGGGGGCGCTTTCGTGGTGTCGGGAGGACGCTCGCGTGAGCAGTCCCGTTCGGAATGCTGATCGGATCGCATCGTCGACATCGAAGACTGCAGCGCGTGCCAGTTCGGGAAGCTCATGGATGGTGTCAGTATCTCGCGAGTCGAACCAGTGGCCGTGCACCTCGATAGGTTCATCGAACCGTGCCGTGCTGAGCACGTTCTGCTTGTCGATGATGTGGCCGTGCTCGTCGGCTTCCCATGCCCGGAGTATCAACGTGTCGGGTTCGTCGAGCTCGAATCGGTACACGATGACTGGCGTCCTTCGGGCGAGTGAGCGTCTGCGCATGCACGGGAGCTTGGCGGGGCTGTTCCGGCCACGGGTTCGGCGCTTCTCCATGTGCATCATTAGAGAAATGCCACAATATTAGTGGGGGAGAAGAGTAGAATTTGGGTAGCGTGACCTCGGAATCCAAACGAGGGGAGTGGTTACATTGAACAAGTCCAGGAATTCCACCGCTGCAGTCTTCGGTGCGGTCGTGTTAACTCTGGCTTCAGTGACAGGAGCATCGGCTTCTGAGTCACGGGGCGACGTGCTCCCGCCTGAAAGTCAGCCGGACCGCATCATCACCATGAATCAGCCCGTACCGCAGCCGGGGGACAGGCGCCTTGTTTCCAGCAGCGAGAAGGGCGGGGTTTTTGTCTCGGAGGAAGGTGAGTTCCCCGTCATTCCGGAACCCGGCGAAACGATACGAATCGTCTACACTGATGCCGTCACCGAGGTGACCACGGAAGCACCAACTGAAGCGGATCTGGAATCCTGCACGCATTCGCTCACCGTGGAGGAGCCTCGCCTGGGCGGGAACCGCGTGACCGTATCTGCCTCGGGGGTGGTCTCTGCCGGATGCAAGGGACCCAGGGGGTTCTTCATCCGCCTCTATGGGGGCGGTTGGGAGCGCGGCAGCAACAACGTCACCGTGCCGAAGAATGGAAGCAAGTGGAGTATCCAGGCTGCCTCGGGTACCTGTGGCAATACGTCCGAGATGGGGTGGCTTGGAATAGCCAGTTGGCCCGATGGTGGCGCAATCTACAGTCCCGCGGTATCGCTCCGCTGCTCCGTATAAGAATGCAGAAGATCGCATCCCCCCGAGGAGGCCAGCGGTTTGCGAGGTGTTGACATTGGCATTGGGGTCCCACTGGGAGCTGCAGCCTTCTATGGCCTGAGCGTTGCCTCCGCGATCTGGGTCGCGGTAATCACCCCAACGGATTACTTGTGGGCGTTGGCCATCAGCGCAGTGGTGTGCTGCATCCTGGGGTTGGTGGTTGCCTGGCGCGCGGGCTGTGCGGTTGTGGCATCCGGAACGATGCTTGTCATTGCGGTTATCGGTTTCGCAACGGGTTCGGAGAGCTATCTTCGGGTCCCGCCGTTTCCTGCTGACCTATTGCCACTCTTGTGGCATGGGTCGCGCAGCACGGGGGTGATCGGTCCCCTCGTTCTTGTCGGAACAGCTGCGACCATGCGGGTCGTCGCTGACACGCGTCGTCGACGCACGGAGCGAGCTACAGCGCACAAGTGAACCTCTCATCATGATGGTCAAACATGTAGACGCCCCGTCTCATCTCTTAGGAGGTGAGACGGGGCGCTTTCTGCGTTATCGCGATTCGGGGATATTCGCCCGATTCGTCGTGCAGGATTGATCATGCTTCACACCTTCATCGACGAGTCCGGCCAGAGGGGACACTCAGACCTCGCATCGCCGCACTTTCTCCTGGGGCGCCGTTGTCGTTAGAAGCGCGAACGTGGGCCGCATCTCTGAGGGGCTAGCGCAACTCCGGACGGACCTTGATCGACCGTTCGGTAGCTATCTCCACTGGAAGAACATCCGAGGACACCCCGGACAGGCTGCACATTGCGGAGATGCTTGGATCGTTCGAGTGGATGAAAACGATCACTGTCGTTGCGTGCAAGAGCCACCTCGATCCGGTAACGATCGCGGCACGGCTCGCACGGTCACCTTCAACGGGCGGTCAGCCGGCTGTGTAGGCGATGTGCACCCGGTCGATGCGGCCGTCGAACGCGAACGGCATGCGGTCGGCGTAGCGCCGGGACACGGGGCCGCCGTAGGCGCGGCCGATGTCGAGGCAATCGTTGGCCGAGAACAGCAGCGGTGCGCTGACGGGCACGGTCCCCGAACCGACCTCGGCACCGTCGACGCGGAGTACGACCCGCAGCGGACCGCCCGGGCGCGGCTCGACGTACGTCGTCTCGACCTCGACGGTGACGTCTCCGGGCGCCATCGGCTCGGCCGAGGCGATCGTGGTGCGCTGGATGAGGAACAGGTTGTACTCGTAGGTGAGCACACCGTCTGCGAGGAACAGGGTGAGTCCGCCGCCCGCGCCACCGAGCTTGTAGAGCACGCCGTTCGCCCGGTCGCCGACGTGCAGCTGCATGGTGACGGTGTTCGGGCGGTTGCCGAGCGCCGGGGCGCAGAACTCGGGAATGCGAACGGTGTCGCCGCTCAGCTCCCACTCGGTGTACGGCGTGCTGATGCGGTCCTCCGGGTGCAGCGCGGCGACCCAGAGCCCGCCGCCGATCGGCAGCGCCTCGTTCCTGGCGGCTTCGATCGCGAAGAGTTCCTTCAGCTCCGCGAGCTTCTCGGGATGCTCCGCGGCGAGGTCTTCGGCCTGGCTCCAGTCGTGCTCGAGGTCGTAGAGCTCCCATCGGTCTTGGTCAGGCGTCCAGGTCTGGATCCCGGGCGGCGCCCCGGGCACCCACGGCAGGCGAGGTCCGAGCGCCGACGCCATCCAGCCGTCGGCGTAGATCGCGCGACTGCCCATGATCTCGAAGTACTGGGACCGGCGACGACCCGGCGCATCCCTGTCGTCGATCGAGTAGGCCAGGCTGATGCCGTCGATCGGGTCTTGCGGGATGCCGCCGACGCTCTCAGGGTGAGAGATCCCGATGATCTCGTAGATCGTCGGGACGATGTCGATGACGTGGTGGAACTGCGTGCGCGGTGTCGGATCGGGCTGGATGTGCCCGGGCCACTGCACGAACATGGGATTACGGGTGCCGCCGAGGTGCGACGCAAGGAGCTTCATCCCCTGGTACGGCGTCGAACCGGCCCAGGCCCAGGCCGCGTGGTACTGATTGTCGGTCGCCGGGGTCCCGAGCGCATCGAGCCCGCCGAGCTCCTCGAGGGCGGCGAGGTGCTGGTCGACGGTCGACGGGATCATGTTCTGGGCGAGCAACTCGCTGATGGTGCCGTTCTGGCCCTCACCCGAGGATCCGTTGTCCCCCCAGATGTACATGATGATCGTGTCGTCGGCGTAGCCGAGCCGTTCGAGTTCATCGATGAGCCGCCCGGCCTGCACGTCCGCGTGTTCACCGAACCCGGCCGCGACCTCCATCAGCCGGCGTTGGAAGGGCTTCTGGTGTTCGGGGACGTCATCCCACGCGGTCAGGCTCTCGGGTCGTGGTGTGAGCGCGGCGTCCTCTGGGATCCAGCCGGCGGCCTTGGCTGCGGCGTGCGCGCGTTCGCGGTACACGTCCCAGCCGTCGTCGAAGACGCCGGCGTACCGGTCGGCCCATTCCTTCATGATGTGGTGGGGGCCGTGCAGCGCCCCGGTCGCCCAGTACATGAGGAACGGCTGGTCGGGCGCGAGCGCGCGGTGGTTCCGCAGCCACGCCATCGCGTCGTCGGCGATGTCCTCGCTGAGGTGATAGCCCTCTTCGGGCGTCTTCGGCGGCAGCACCGTGGTGGTGTTGCGCACGAGATTCGGTTCGTACTGCGATGCCTCGCCCGCGAGGAATCCGTAGAAGTACTCGAATCCGTAGCCGGTCGGCCACCGGTCGAACGGTCCGGCCGCGGTGGTCTCCTCGGCGGGCGTGTTGTGCCATTTGCCCCACGCGGCCGTGGCGTACCCGTACTGGCGGAGGACCTCGGCCAGGGTCGAGCTGCTCTTCGGGATGTGCCCCGAGTAGCCGTCCCAGTCATTGGCGAGCTCCGCGATCTGGCCGTTTCCGACTCGATGGTGGTTCCGGCCGGTGAGCAACGATGCTCGGGTCGGCGAGCACATCGCGGTCGTGTGGAAGCGGTTGTAGCCGATGCCGCCGGCGCGCACCCGGTCGAGGGTCGGCGTTCGGACGGCCCCGCCGAGGGTGGTCGGGAGGGCGGGCCCGGCGTCGTCGATCAGGATGATCAGGATGTTGGGGGCATCCGCGGGGAGATGCCGGGCCGGTGGGTTGGGGCTGTAGGTCGACTCCTGCATGATGCGCCCGGCGTGACTGCCCGATCTCGGGGGAGGGAACGGCAGCGTCCGTTCGGATGGCAGCGGTGAGCCGATCACCGAGTTCGTCGGTTCTTCCGACATCGCGAGCCCCCTTCGTCAGTGAAGGCCGGGTGTCACGCGAAGGGCATGAGCCGAGAAGCTGAGGAAATGTTGCGATACGGCGTGACGATCGAATCCTACGGCGTGCCGGCACCGCGTCTCAAGCGAGACGGTTGCGCGTTCGAGATCGACGAGTATATTAACACAGTGGAAAGTGAGGGGTGACTATGTTCGTGAGCAGTCTTGAAGCGCCCGAATCGCTGGCGAATGTCCGGTATGAACTGCAGCGCGCCGATTCCGGAGCCTACCGATGGCAGATCGTCTCACTCGGCAATCGCAAGGTGCTCGCCTCGAGCGAACCCTACGAATCGCGCTTCGATGCGGTCGCCGCCGTCAATCTGGTGCGCAACGGCAGCACCGGTGCCGAGTTGGTCGATCGCACCTGATCTCCGCGCGTCTGTGTGTTCCGTGTTCCACGCGCCGCTCAGCCCCGCGCGCCGGGGGCTACTCGAGCCGATCGAGCCGACGCAGGATGAGTCCTTCTCGGAGCGCCCACGGCGAGACCTCCAGCTGCCGCACCCCGAAGGCGCGCATCGCCTCGGCGAGCACGACCGCGCCGGCGACGATCTGAAACGTGCGGTCGGCGGTGATGCCCGGCAGGGCCGGCCGGGCGTCCGCCGGGATCCGCGCGAGTCGTGGAGTCCAGTCGTCGAGCCCGGCGAGGGTCAGCGTGCTGCGCTGCTCGGGGCCGAATCCGCTCACCGACGACCCGGCCAGCCGGGCGAGCGAGCGGATCGTCTTCGATGACCCGACGACGTGATCGGGTGCGTCCAGTGCCCGGAACTCGCTGACGGCATCCCGCAGCACCGCGGCGGCGTGCTCGCGCAGTCGCGCCACCTCGTCGTCGGTGGGCGGGTCGTCCGGCAGGAAGGCGACCGTGGACCGCCCGGCTCCGAGGGGCAGCGATCGCGCGAGGTCGGGGATCTCGTCGACACCCTGCGCGACCTCCAGTGATCCGCCGCCGATGTCGAACAGCAGCATGCGCCCGGCCGACCAGCCGTACCAGCGTCGCACCGCGAGAAAGGTCACCCGTGCCTCGTCGTCACCGCTCAGCACCTCGAGTCGCACGCCGGTCTCGCGTTCGACGAGCGCCAGCACGGCTTCGCCGTTCGCGGCCTCGCGGATCGCCGACGTCGCGAACGGGAGCAGTTCATCGATGCCCGCCTCCGCGGCGACCCTCGCCGCATCGGTTACGGCCGCGAGGATGGCGGCGACGCCGGACTCGGCGATCGAGCCGTCGGGCTCGAGATGCCGCATGAGCCGCAGCACCGACTTGTGGGATGCGGCCGGTATCGGACGGGCGCCGGGGTGGGCATCGACGATCAGGAGATGCACGGTGTTCGAACCGACATCGAGCACACCGAGACGCATGGTGCGAGCGTAGCGGAGGTAAGGCATACTGAGGCGACTGGGACGTCTGTCCCACTCGGCGATGACGGCGGAAGGAGCGAGGTGTCGCGCATCCCTGCCCCCGAGCGCCGGCTCGCGCTCATCGACGCCGCATTGCGCGTCGTCGCGCGCGAGGGCATCGCGCGCGCCACCACACGCGCGGTCGTCGCCGAAGCGGGTATGAGCCTCGCGAGCTTCCACTACGCCTTCGACTCGCGCGACGAGCTCATCGATGAGCTCATCAGGACGGTCGTCGCGCGCGAGCTGCAGGCGGTCGTGCCCGAACTCGAGCCGGGCATCGGGCTGCGCGCGCTGCTCGAGAACGGTCTCGCCCGCTACCTCGACCACCTGCGCGCCGACCCCGAGCACGAGCAGGCCATGCTCGAGCTCACCCAGTACGCGCTCCGTTCGCCCGAACGCCGGCAGCTCGCGACCGACCAGTACGCGCGCTACGCCGAGCTCGCGACCGGAACGCTGACCCTGGCCGCCACGCACACCGGCGCCACGTGGCGCATCCCGGTCGAGCAGGTCGCGCGCGTGCTCGTCGCGTTCACCGACGGGCTGACACTCAGCTGGCTGGTCGACCGCGACGACGACGCGGCGCGTCGCCTGATCGCGTCGGCCGCGGGCGCGATCGCGGAACTGGCGGAGGCCCCGTGACCGACCTCGACGAGGCCTCGCGCCCGAGCAACGGCGCCCTGGCCGAACCCACGCGTCCGGTCGGCGTGGGCTGGGTCGCCGCGTTCGCCTCAGCCTGGTTCGGCATCTGGATGGCCCAGCTCACGCCCGTGCAGCTGTTGCTGCCGGCGCAGATCGACGCCGTGCTGCGCCCCGAGCACTGGACCGACAGCGTGCTCGCGTTCGGAGTCGTGTCCGGCATCGCGGCGCTGTTCACCGTGGTCGCGTACCCGATCACCGGGGCGCTGTCCGACCGCACCGGATCGAGGTTCGGGCGACGCCGGCCCTGGATCGCGGCCGGGACGGTCGTGTTCGCACTTGCGCTCGTCGCACTGGGGCTGCAGACCGGGATCGTCGGCATCGGCGCGGCCTGGGTCGCGGCCAGCGTCGGGTTCTGCATGGTCACCGCGGCGCTCACCGCCACCATCTCCGATCGCGTGCCGGTCGGCCAGCGTGGATTCGTCTCCGGCTGGATGTCGGCCCCGCAGTCGGTCGGCATCATCGTCGGTCTCGTGGTCGTGACCATGCTGATCACGGGGACCGCGGCGGGCTACGCGGTGATCGCCGTGGCGCTCATCGTGCTCGTGCTGCCATTCCTCCGGCTCCCCGACCCGCCGCTCGCGGCGCGGGAGCGGGCGCGCGTGAGTGCGCGGAGCATCCTCGCGTCGCTCTGGATCAGTCCGCGGCGCCACCCGGACTTCGCCTGGACGCTCACGAGTCGCGTCCTCGTCTCGATCAGCAACGCGCTCGGCACGAGCCTGCTGCTCTACTTCCTGATGTTCGGGCTGGGCGATCCGCTGGCCGAGGAGCACCTGCTCGTGCTCACGCTCATCTACATGCTCTTCGTGATCGTCGCGTCGCTCGGGTTCGGCCGCCTCTCGGATCGGCTTGGCCGCCGTAAGGCGTTCGTCTTCGCCGCGTCGGTGCTCCAGGCCGCGGCCGCGCTCGTGCTCGCGCTCGTCCCCGACCTCGGCGCCGCGATGATCGCCGCGGGCCTGCTCGGCCTCGGCTACGGCTGCTTCCTGTCGGTGGACCAGGCGCTCGCGACGCAGGTGCTGCCCGACCCTGCAGCGCGCGGCAAGGACCTCGGCATCATGAACATCGCGTCGGCGGTGCCGCAGGCGCTCGGACCGCTGCTCGCCGCGCTGGCCGTCGTCGCGACCGCATCGTTCACCCCCGTGTTCGTGCTGAGCGCCGCATGCGCGGTCGCCGGCGCGCTCGCCGTCTCCCGAGTCAGGAGCGTCCGATGACCCTCGACCTCGCCACCCCGATGCGCGGCACGGACGCCGCGCCCTGGGCGGATCCTGCGCGCTACTGGTCCCGCCTCGGTGCGGCGACCGCCCATCTGCCGGCACCGGTCGGGGCGCTCGACCTCGCCGCACTGCGGCACAACGCCGCCGACATGGTCCGGCGCGCCCACGGCACGCCGATCCGGGTCGCGTCGAAGTCGGTCCGCGTGCGCGAGGTGATCGAGACGGTGCTGCGACTGCCGGGGTACCGCGGCGTGCTCGCCTACACGCTCGCCGAGGCGATCTGGCTCGCGGACACCGTCGACGACATCGTCGTGGGCTACCCGAGCGCGGATCGCGCGAGCCTGCATCGGCTCGCCACCGACGCCGACCTCGCGGCACGCATCGCGATCATGGTCGACTCGCCCGCTCAGCTCGACCTCGTCGACGCCGTGCTGCCGCCGTCCCGGCGCGAGGTGGTGCGTGTGTGCCTCGAGCTCGACGCGTCCTGGCACGCGCCGGTGCTCGGACACATCGGGGTGCGCCGCTCGCCGGTGCGTGAGGCCGCCGACGCCGCCGCGTTCGCCGCATACATCGCGGGCCGTCCCGGGTTCCGGCTCGTGGGCCTGATGGCGTACGAGGCGCAGATCGCCGGTGTCGTGAACCGGCCGGCGGGCCGCCCGGTCGCGGGCGCCGTCAATCGCTGGATGCAGGGCCGGTCGATGCCCGAGCTCGTCGCGCGCCGCGCCGCGGCGGTCGCCGCCGTGCGCGAGCACGCCGAGCTCGAGTTCGTCAACGGCGGCGGGACCGGGTCGCTCGAGGCCACGGCGGCGGATGCCTCGGTGACCGAGATCGGCGCCGGATCGGGCCTGTTCGGCGGTCACCTGTTCGACGGGTACGCACACTTCACGCCCGCACCGGCCGCGGCGTTCGCGCTCGACGTGGTCCGGCGCCCGGACGGCGCCCACGCCACCCTGCTCGGCGGCGGCTGGATCGCCTCCGGGCCGCCCGCGGGCGACCGGATGCCGCTCCCGGTCTGGCCCGAACGGCTCGTATACGTCGACCGCGAGGGCGCGGGCGAGGTGCAGACCCCGCTCACCGGCCCCGGTGCGGCGGAGCTCGGCGTCGGCGACCGGGTGTGGTTCCGGCACACGAAATCGGGCGAGCTCGCCGAACACGTGAACGAGCTCCACGTGGTCGACGACGCCGAGGTCGTCGCCGCGATTCCGACCTACCGCGGCGAAGGGAAGGCGTTCCTGTGACGGCGACCGGTGCCCTCTGGCGCAACTGGGCCCGAACCCAGCAGGTGCGACCGTTGCGCGTCGAGCGGCCCGCGAACGCCGGCGCCGTGCAGCGTGCGGTCGCCGCGGCGGCGGCGAGTCAGCTGCGCGTGAAGCCCGCAGGCGCGGGCCACAGCTTCACGGGGATCGGCATCGCGCCCGACGTGCTGCTCGACCTCGGTGAGCTCACGGGTGTCGTCGCCGCCGACCCGGCGAACCACCGGGTGACCCTCGGCGCGGGCACCCGCCTGCATGCGCTCCCGCGTCTGCTCGCGCCGTACCGGCTGGCCATGCAGAACATGGGCGACGTCGACCGGCAGACGATCTCGGGGGCTATCTCGACGGGCACGCACGGGACCGGCCTCGCCTTCGGCGGCATCGCGACGCGCGTCGTCGGCGCGCGTCTCGTCACGGGCACTGGCGAACTGCTCGAGGTGAGCGACACGAGCCGACCCGACCTGCTGCCCGCGATCCAGGTCGGGCTCGGCGCGCTCGGCGTGCTCGTCGACGTCACGCTCGAGCTCGTGCCGCGCTTCCTGCTGCACGCCGTCGAGCGCCCCGAGCCGCTCGAGGCCGTGCTCGAGGCCTGGCCGGAGCGCGCCGCAGGCGCCGACCATTTCGAGTTCTACTGGTTCCCGCACACCGAGACGGCGCTCACGAAATCCAATACCCGGCTGCCGGCCGACGCCCCGAGGCATCCGCTCGGCCGGGTCACGCGCTTCGTCGAGGACGAGGTCGTCGCCAACGGGCTCTTCCGCGCCGTCTGCGTGCTCGGCCGGCTCGCGCCGGCCGTGACGCCGGTCATCGCCAAGCAGATCGAGCGGATCACGGGCAACCGCGAGTTCACGGATGCCTCGCCGGAGGTGTTCACGTCCCGCCGTGGCGTCCGCTTCGTCGAGATGGAATACGCCATCCCGTTCGAAGCCGTCCCCGAGGCGCTCACGGAGGTCCGCGCCCTCATCGCACGCCGCGGGTGGCGCATCAGCTTCCCGATCGAGGTGCGCGCCGCCGCCGCCGACGACACCTGGCTCTCGACCGCGTACGGCCGGCGCACTGGGTACCTCGCGGTGCACCGCTACTTCCGTGAGAACCCGACGGAGTACTTCGGCGCGGTCGAGGAGATCCTGCTCGCCCACGGCGGCCGCCCGCACTGGGGCAAGATGCACACGCTCAGGGCGCCCGAGCTGCGCGAGCGTTACCCGAGGTTCGACGACTTCCTCCGCGTGCGCGACGAGCTCGATCCCGACCGGCGATTCGCGAACCCCTACCTGGAGCGCGTGCTCGGACCATAGGGCATGGACCCCCGCCGTGCGGTTCCTTCGAGTCCCATGGGAAACACACAGTCGGCTCTCGGGGATGGATACGATGAAATCACCGTCCGAATCCCTCCGCCCCCGTTTGGAGCACCGGCCATGGAATGGCTCATCCCCGTCCTGATCGTCGTCGCGCTGGTGGTGATCGTCGGCATCTACCTGTGGGCGACCTACAACTCGCTGGTCACGCTCAACGTCCGAGTCGACGAGGCCTGGAGTGACATCACGGTGCAGCTGAAGCGTCGAGCCGATCTCATCCCGAACCTCATCGAGGCCGTGAAGGGGTACGCCGCGCACGAGAAGTCGGTGTTCGAGAACGTCACACAGGCGCGCGCCGAGACGCTCTCCGCACAGGGGCCGGCCGAGGCATCCGCTGCCGAGAACCACATGCAGCAGGCTCTGAAGTCGATCTTCGCGGTCGCCGAGGCCTACCCTCAGCTGCAGGCGAGCCAGAACTTCCTGCAGCTGCAGGCCGAGATCGTCGACACCGAAGACAAGATCCAGGCCTCGCGCCGGTTCTACAACGGCGGTGTGCGCGAGCTGAACACGAAGATCAAGGTCTTCCCGAACACGCTCTTCGTGCGCGGACTCGGGTTCAACGAGCGTGACTTCTTCGAGGTCACCGAGGCGGCCTCGATCGCCGAGCCGCCGCGCGTCCAGTTCTGACGCCGGAGCGCTGACGCCACCCGATGTATCGAGCGATCGCCCGGAACAAGCGCAACACCGTCTTCACGATCCTGCTCTTCCTCCTCATCATCGGAGGATTGGGCTGGCTTGCCGCGTACATCTACGGCAATCTCACGATCGTGATCGTGACGGTGGCCATCGCGATCGGCTACGCGCTGATCCAGTACTTCACGGCCGACAAGCAGGCGATCGCGATGTCCGGCGCGGTCGAGATCACCTCGAAGGCGGAGCATCCGCGCCTGTGGCGCACCGTCGAGAACCTCTCGATCGCGACCGGAACGCCTATGCCGAAGGTCTACGTCATCTCCGACCCCGCCCCGAACGCGTTCGCGACCGGGCGCGATCCCGAGCACGCGATCGTCGCCGCGACGACCGGGCTGCTGGAGATCATGGACGACGCCGAACTCGAGGGTGTCATGGCCCACGAGCTCGGGCACGTGCGGAACTACGACATCCGGCTGTCGATGGTCGTGTTCGGCCTCGTCGTCGCGATCGGCTTCATCAGCGACCTGCTCGTTCGGATGGCGTTCTTCGGCGGCAATCGCAACAACAGCAACCCGGTCGTCATGATCTTCGGCATCGTCGCCATGCTCGTCGCGCCGTTGGTCGCGACGCTCGTGCAGCTCGCGGTTTCGCGGCAGCGCGAGTACCTGGCGGATGCCACGGGCGCCATGACGACGCGTCACCCCGACGCGCTCGCGCGGGCGCTGCTGAAGCTCGAGGCGTACGGCCGGCCGATGCAGAAGCAGAACACCTCGATGGCGCACCTCTGGATCGCCGACCCGTTGAAGCCCGGCGTCATCGACCGGCTCTTCGCGACGCACCCGCCGATCCCCGACCGGGTCGCGCGACTCGAGAAGATGGGCCGGAGCTTCTAGACCGCGCCCCAGACGGCCGAAGGGTCGTCGTCGCCGTCGAGCGCCAGCTCGGCCGCGAGCGCGGGGGAGAGGCCGCCACGGCCGGTCACGGCGACGCGGTCGAGGCCCTGCCACGCCGCGGCGCGGCGAAGGACCGGCGTCAGCCGTTCGGCGACCGGGCCCGGGTCGACGCCGGGCTCGACCCACGCCGACTGCACGCGAAGCACACCGGACTTGCGATCGCTCTTGAGATCGACCCGGCCGACGATCGACTCGTCGATCAGCACGGGGAGTGAGTAGTAGCCGAAGACCCGGTCGGGCTCAGGCGTGTAGATCTCGATGCGGTAGTGGAAGTCGAACAGGCGCTCGGTACGCGGGCGGAACCAGACCACGGGGTCGAACGGTGAGAGCACCGCAGCCGTCTCGATGCGCCGCGGACGGCGGGCATCGCGGTGCAGCCACACCGGCGTCGGCCGGGTGCCGGTCTGCCACCCGGGGACGGTGACGGGGATCAGCACGCCCTCGTCGACGAGCGCGTCGATCGCCGGCCGCACCTGGGCGGCCTTCATACGCCAGTAGTCGGCGAGGTCGGCCGCGGTGGCGATGCCGAGCGCCAGGGCGGCGCGCGCCACGAGCTCGCGGAACGCGTCCGGCTCGGACACCTCGGTGCCGAGCTCGGCCGGGTTCAGCGCCTGCTCGGGCAACGCGTACACGCGTTCGAACCTGCGGCGCTCGACGCAGACGACCTCGCCCGTGCGGAACATCCACTCGAGCGTGCGCTTCACGTCGGACCAACCCCACCAAGGCCCGCGGCGCTCATTGGCGTCGTGCTCGATCTCACTCGCCCGCATCGGCCCCTTGGCCGCGAGCTCGCTGACCAGCCACGTGGCGAGCTCGCGGTTCTCGGCGACCCAGCCGCCCCAGTCGCTGCCTTTGCGCCGGTAGTCCTCGCGCCGGAACGCGAACAGCGGCCAGAGCTCGCGCGGGATGAACGCCGCCTGGTGCGCCCAGTACTCCACGAGCCGGCCGCGGCTGCCGGACAGTCGGTCGAGCGCCGACCGATCGTAGCCGCCGATACGGCTGAAGGCCGGTAGGTAATGGCTGCGCTCGAAGACGTTCACCGAGTCGATCTGGAGCAACCCGAGCCGGTCGACCACGCCCGCCACCTGCCGGGTGCCCGCACTGGCGGGAACCGGCCGGCCGAACCCCTGCGCGGCGAGCGCGATGCGGCGGGCGAGCTGCGGGCTGACGGTATCGGTCATGACGATGACGACGATACCGCCGGGGTCCGACATCCCCGTCCGCCGATGCATGCCGGGCGAGGCATCCGCCCCGCCTACACTGGAAAAATGGCGGACGCGAAACGGCGGGCTCGAGCGGTGTTCCGGCGTCGTGACCGCGAGGTCGCGCGCGGAGCGTCGCCCGCGGCTGCGCCCGCCGCAGAGGCATCGGCGGCCGACGACCGGCCGCGCACCGACGTCGCCGAGGCCGTGCCCTACGGCATGCGACTCGCGGCCGCCTGGTCGTGGCGACTCCTGCTCGTCGGCGGCGTCGTCGCCGTGTTCGTGTTCCTCATCATCCAGCTGCGGCTGATCGTCATCCCGCTGCTCGTCGCGGTGCTCGTCGGCGCGCTGCTGGTGCCGTTCTCCGGGCTGCTGCAGCGCCGGCTGCGGTTCCCGAAATGGCTCGCCGTGACCGTCTCGATGCTCTCCGCGCTGGCCGTCGTCGGCGGGCTGCTCACGCTCGGCATCACGCAGATCGTTCGCGGCTCCGACGAACTCGCGGCGCAGTCGCTCATCGCGTGGGACGACTTCCGCGGCTGGTTGCTCGAGGGACCGTTCCACATCACCGAGCAGCAATTGAACGACTTCGTGTCCCAGGTCGTCGCATCCGTGCAACAGGACGGCAACGTGTTGCTGAGCGGCGCGCTCTCGGTCGGATCCACCCTCGGCCACTTCCTCGCGGGCCTGCTCCTGGCGCTCTTCGCGACCCTGTTCGTCTTGATCGACGGCGGGGGCATCTGGCGCTGGATCGTCGGCATCTTCCCGCGCCGTGCGCGGGCCGCGGTCGACGGCGCCGGCCGGTCCGGCTGGGCCACGCTGCAGAACTTCGTGAAGGTGCAGATCCTCGTCGCGACGATCGACGCCGTCGGCATCGGGCTCGGGGCCTTCCTGCTCGGCGTCCCGCTCGCCGTGCCGATCGCCATCCTCGTGTTCCTCGGATCGTTCATTCCGATCGTCGGAGCCGTGGCCACGGGCGCGCTCGCGGTCTTCGTCGCGCTCGTGTACAACGGGCCCGTCATCGCCCTCATCATGCTCGGCGTCGTGCTGCTCGTGCAGCAGGTCGAGGGCCACGTGCTCCAGCCGCTCATCATGGGCACGGCCGTCAAGGTGCATCCGCTCGGTGTGGTCGTCGCGGTCGCGACGGGCTCACTGCTGGCCGGCATCCCGGGCGCGCTGTTCGCGGTGCCGGTCGCGGCGGTCCTGAACGTGATGATCGTGTACGTCGCCAGCGGGGCGTGGAAGGCCGAAGGCCCACCCATACCGGCGAGGCCCGCGCCGCTCTGGCGGACGGTGCCCCAACGACCCGGGTTCGGACGAGGAGAATGAGCGACGTGACGCAGGTGTTCCAGGGTCCGAGTCTGGCGGACTTCGAGCGCGCGCGGCGCACCGTGGGTGCCGTGGCCCGCCGCACCCCCATGGAGTCCTCGCACTTCCTCGCCAGCGAACTGGGCGTCCCCGTGTACCTGAAGTGCGAGAACCTGCAGCGCACCGGTTCATACAAGCTGCGCGGTGCGTTCAACCGCATCTCGGCACTGAGCGACGCCGAGCGCAGCCGCGGCGTCGTGGCCGCGTCCGCCGGCAATCACGCGCAGGGCGTCGCCTACGCCGCCCGGCAGCTCGGCATCCGAGCGACGATCTTCATGCCGGTGGGGGTCGCGCTGCCGAAACTCGAGGCCACCCGCGCCTACGGCGCCGAGGTCGTGCTGCACGGCGACTCCGTCGGTGAGACGCTCGCGGCCGCCGCGGCGTTCGCGGACGAGACCGGCGCGGTCATCATCCCGCCGTTCGACCACTTCGACGTGATCGCCGGGCAGGGCACCCTCGGCCTCGAGATCCTCGAGCAGGCGCCGGATGCCACGACGGTGGTCGTGCCGATCGGCGGCGGTGGTCTCGCTGCGGGCATCGCGAGCGCGGTGAAGCAGCGTGCGGTCGAGCTCGGCCGCACCATCCGGGTCGTCGGCGTCCAGGCCGCCAATGCGGCGCCGTATGTCGCCTCGATGGCCGCCGGGACGCCCCAGGAGGTCCCGGTGGTGCCCACGATCGCCGACGGCATCGCCGTCTACCGGCCGGGCGAGCTGAACTTCGAGATCATCCGCGAGGCCGTCGACGAGGTCGTCACGGTCGCCGAGGACGACATCGCCCGCGCGCTGCTGGTGCTGCTCGAGCGCGCCAAGCTCGTGGTCGAGCCGGCGGGCGCCGTCTCGGTCGCCGCGCTCATGACCGGTGCCGTCCGGAGCGACGGCCCGGTCGTCGCCCTGCTCTCGGGCGGCAACATCGATCCGTTGCTCATGCAGCGCGTGATCGCACACGGGCTGGCCGCATCCGGCCGCTATCTCACGCTCTCGATCGGACTGCCCGACCGTCCGGGCCAGCTCGCGCGGATCGCCGAGATCCTCGCCGCGGTGAACGCCAACGTGGTCGAGGTGCTGCACACGCGGCACGGATCGGCCCTGCAGATCTCCGAGGTGGGCATCGACGTCTCGGTCGAGACCCGCGGCCCGGAACACCGGGCCGAGGTCGTCGACGCGCTGCGCCGCGCCGGATACGACCCGCGCGTGCGGGCGGACTGACGCTGGAAGCTGACGAGTTCCGGCCGCGCGCTTACTGCCCCGACCAGGTCGCGACCTCGGTGATCTCGACCGAGATCTCGCGGCCGTTCGGCGCGGTGTAGCTGGTCTTCTCGCCCTGCTTGAGGCCGAGGATCGCCGCACCCAGCGGCGACTGCTCGCTGAAGACGTCGAGCTCGGAGTCACCCGCGATCTCGCGGCTGCCGATGAGGAACGTCTCCTGGTCTCCGGCGATGATCGCGGTGATCACCGTGCCGGACTCGACGACGCCCTTCGAGGCCGGCGCCTCGCCGACCTGCGCGGTGCGCAGCAGCCCGGTGAGCTGACGGATACGCGCCTCCTGCTTGCCCTGCTCGTCTTTCGCGGCGTGGTAGCCGCCGTTCTCTTTGAGATCGCCCTCTTCGCGCGCGGCCTCGATGCGCTTCGCGATCTCTTCGCGGCCGGTGGTCGAGAGGTGCTCGAGCTCGGAGGCGAGCCGGTCGTAGGCGTCCTGCGTCAGCCAGGTGACGGTCGTGTCCTGCGCCATGGTGCACAACTCCAGTGGTGAGGGGGGAGCGGGTGATCGATGGTCGCCCTGAAGAGCGAATTCACCATTCTACGTGAGCCAGCAGTGCTCGACCAAACCCGTGTTGGCGGGCTGAGCCACCCGCACGCGCTCCGTGAAACTCCGGGTGTACGACTCGGAAGCGGGGATCTCGACGATCTTCCACCCCACCACCGTGAAGTCGTCGTTCATGGCCTGCACGACGCACGCCGTCTCGTTGCCGGCGGGTACCGAGAGGTTCCAGCTCACCTCGACGGCACGCTCGTCGTTGAGGAGCTGGTGCGCCGTGCCCGCGACCTGGAGCGAGGGGCGCTGCCCGTCGAGTCCCGCCCAGACCACCCACGCGACGAGCACGACCGCGAGGGCCACCGCGCCGGCGATCAGCAGCCAGCGGTCGCGGCGTCGGTGCTTCTGCGTGCGGCCGTACCGTGCGCCGAGCTCGTCGTCGACGGACGCCGGGGCCGCGGGCACCGTGCTCATTCCGGGCTCCCTCCGGATCGGATCGACTAGGCTTGCAGTTCAGCCTAATCGTTCCCCGCGAAGGCCAGTCGCCACCAGAAGAAGAGGGCCGCACCCGTGCACCTGCTCGCCTCCCTCGCGATCGTCGCCGCCGAGAACCAGGACGAGTTCGATCCCAACGACGTCACGCCGGGCGTCGCCGGGTTCGTGCTGACGTTCGTGGTGATGGTCGTCGTGCTGTTGCTCATCTTCGACATGGTGCGGCGCATCCGCCGGGTCAACTACCGTGCCGAGGTGCGTCAGCAGCTCGAGCAGGAGCAGCTCGCGGAGGAGCGCGGCGAAGAGGCGGGCGAGGCCGACGGCGAAGCCGTCGACGGCGGGTCAGTCGACGGTCGGGGCGACCGACCCGGGCGGGGCGAGACGCCGTAGGGCCCAGTCGCGCGGTGCTGAGCCCACGTGCCGTGCTCAGCCCACGTGGTAGGCGGGCTGCAGGGCGATCAGCAGCGTCGCCGTCCAGTGGCAGATGAACGCGAGCACCGTGCACAGGTGGAAGATCTCGTGGAAGCCGAAGTGCCCGGGCCAGGGGTTCGGCCGTTTCAGGGCGTAGACGACCGCGCCGATCGTGTACAGCACGCCGCCGACGACGACGAGCACCATCATCGCGACGTTGACGCTCAGGAGGTCGCCGAGATACATGACCGCCGCCCAGCCGAGCAGGAGGTAGATGGGCACGTAGAGCCAGCGGGGCGCACTGATCCAGAACACGCGGAACCCGATGCCGAGCAGCGCGCCGCCCCACACGAACGCGAGCAGCAGCCAGCCCTGGTCAGGCGGGAGCGCGAGAATCGCGAGCGGCGTGTAGGTTCCGGCGATCAGCAGGAAGATGTTCGCGTGGTCGATGCGCTTGAGCACGACCTTGGTGCGGGGCTGCCAGTTGAACCGGTGGTAGAGCGCCGAGTTGCCGAACAGCAACATGGACGTGAGCACGAAGACCGCGCTCGCCCACTTGGCCCAGGCACCGTCGGCGAGCACGATGAGCACGACGCCCGCCGCGATCGTGACCGGGAACGTGCCGGCGTGGATCCAGCCGCGCCAGGTCGGCTTGAGCTCGGCTGGCGCGGCGACGGATGCATCGAGCAGCGGGATGTTCGGAAGGTCCGGCCCCTCGCGCTCATCACGTGCGACGGCCGCATCGGCATCATCGAGCTCGTCTGGCGCATGCTCGAGGTGCTCGGCCACGTCTTCGAGCTCGTGGCGATCCGGTCGTCTCATGCGCCCACACTACGGCCGTCCGGTCACTGGTTGCTGTGAGCGAAGTTGTAGCGTAGGTGCGTGCACACCAGCGATCGAGCTCAGGGTCGCGGCATCCTCTATCGGCTCTACGAACGACGGCTCCGCAAAGACGTCGATCCGGCGTCGATGCCGCGTCACGTCGCGATGATCATCGACGGCAACCGGCGCTGGGCGAGGCAACTGGGCTACGAGTCCGCGGCGCACGGCCACCGGGCGGGCGCGGCGAAGATGCGCGAGTTCCTGGAGTGGTGCGACGACCTCGGCATCCAGGTCGTCACGCTCTACCTGCTTTCGAGCGACAACCTCAGCAACCGGCCCTCGGCCGAGCTCTCCGATCTCATCGAGATCATCGCCGAGCTCGCGGAGGAGCTCTCGCACTACCGCGACTGGCGGGTGCAGCACGTGGGCAGCGATCAGGGGCTGCCGGCTCCACTCGTCGCCGCCCTCGATGCGGCCGAGCAGCGCACGGCCGGCAATCGCGGTCTGCACGTCAACCTCGCGGTCGGCTACGGCGGCCGTACCGAGATCACCGACGCGATGCGGTCCATCGTCGCCGCACACCACGCGGAAGGGCGGAGCCTCGAAGACCTCGCGGAACGGCTCACCCCCGAGCTCATCGGTGAACACCTCTACACGGGCGGCCAGCCCGACCCCGATCTCATGATCCGGACGTCAGGGGAGCAGCGATTGAGCGACTTCATGCTGTGGCAGGCGGCGCACAGCGAGTTCTACTTCGTCGAGGCGCTCGGGCCCGACCTGCGGCGCGTGGACTTCCTCCGAGCCGTCCGCGATTACGCCAAGCGGCATCGCCGGTTCGGCAGCTGACCTCGAGCCCCGCCGCGGGCGCAACCCCCGGGCGGGCCGACCCGTCGTTCTGGCACACTGAGCCGGAACGGGAGGGTGTATTCGTGTCCATCGACGACTACCTGGCGGGCTTCGGCGAAGAGCCCGGCTATCTCGACTATGGCCGGGTCGGGCCGCTCTCCCGCGTCGCCGCCGAAGAGAGCACCGCATACACACAGCTCCTCGAGCGCGCGAGATACGGCAGTCTCGAGGCCTTCGCGGCCCAGGACGCCCGCGTGCGTGCGGCCGCGGCCCTGCTCACCGGATTCCCGACGGAGCAGATCGTGTTCCAGCCGAACACGACCCAGGGCCTCATGCACGCCATGTTCGGCCTCACCGGCGGCGTGCTGCTCTCGGCCGAGGAGTTCCCGAGCCTGCCGATCTCCGCGGTCCGCGCGCAGGACGCGCTGCACGTCACGCGACCGACCTGGCTCGAGGCCGAGCGCGGGCGAATCACGCCCGGCGCGATCCGAGAGCAGCTCGACACCCGGATCGAGGCGGTCGCCCTGAGCCTCGTCGACTCACGCACCGGGTACCTGTGCGACCTCGAGGGCATCCGTCAGGTGATCGGCGACCGGCTGCTCATCGTCGACGCCGTGCAGGGCTTCGGCGTCGTCGACGCACCGTGGCAACTGGCCGATGTCGTCGTGAGCGGCGGCCAGAAGTGGTGCCGGTCCGGGTGGGGCACCGGTCTCATGGCGCTGTCCGAACGGGGGCTGGACCGGCTCACCCCGGTGTTCTCCGGCTACACGGGAACCGACGCAGCCGAGGAGGAGGGGTGGGGCGAGGTGCCGCCACCCGCTGGCGACGCACGCGCCTTTCGGGTCTCCAATCCCGACCCGATCGCCGAGGCCCGGTTCGCGGCCGCGCTCGAAGAGCTCGCGTTGGTCGGCGTCCCGGCCGTCAACGCGGCGATCGCCGAGCGGGTCACCGAGGTCATCGATCTGGCCGACGAGTTCGCCGTCGCCGTCGCGAGCTCGCGCGACGAACACGAGCGTGCCGGCATCGTCGTGCTCGAACCGCCCGCCGAGCAGGTCACGCTGCTCTCGGCCTCGCTGCACAATCACGGCGTGACCGTGACGAGTCGCCCCGGCACGATCAGGTTGAGTGTCCACGCGGGCACCGGCGAGGAGACCATGGACATGCTGCGCGCCGCCTTCGTCTCGTACGCCACGGCCGCCGTCTACTGATCATCCGCGGACGAAGCCGCGAGCGACCGAGGAGCACGCGAACCGAGATTCGCCGCGCCGCGTCTTGCGAGGCTCCGCTCCTCGACCGGCGATTGATGAACACACGGAGTCCGCCCGCGTGTCGATACCGGAAAACGCCGCCCGTGGACGTACCTTCGCCTCATCGGGCAAAGCGTCCGATCGAGTCGGCTCGATGACCGCTCGTGGAAGGGGTCGCCGGCCGGCTTCGACAAGCCGAGCGAACACGCTCGGGGCGGGAGCGGTCGTGGCAACAGGTGCAACTTCCCAGTCCGGTGGTCGACAGGCGGGGCGCGCTGCGGCGCAGCCCCGTTTCGCGTCTCAAGGGGCGACGAGTCAGGCCGAACGGACCTACGTGCTCGACACGTCGGTGCTGCTGTCCGATCCGCGGGCGCTGTTCCGATTCGCCGAACACGCCGTGGTGCTCCCCGTGGTGGTCATCACCGAGCTCGAGGCCAAGCGAAACGACCCCGAGATCGGCTACTTCGCGCGGCAGGCGCTGCGAATCCTCGACGAGCTGCGGGTCGAGCACGAACGGCTCGACTTCCCGATCTCGGTCGGCGACGGCGGTTCGCTCCGCGTCGAGCTCAACCACTCGAACCCGGCGGTGCTGCCCAGCGGGCTGCAGCTCGGCGACAACGACTCGCGCATCCTCGCGTGTGCGGCGAACCTCGCGAACGACGGCGTCGCGGTCACCGTGGTCTCCAAGGACCTGCCGCTGCGGGTGAAGGCCGCCGCGATCGGCTTGGAGGCCGAGGAGTATCGCGCGGAGCTCGCGATCGACTCGGGCTGGAACGGCATGGCCGACCTCTCGCTCGGGTCGAACGACATGGCGAAGCTCTACGAGCACGAGCAGCTCGTCATCGGCGGCGCGGCCGGCATGCCGATCAACACGGGCCTCGTGCTGCACTCCGACCGCGGTTCCGCGCTCGGCCGGGTCGTCGGCGACGACGGCGAGGTGCGGCTCGTGCGCGGTGACCGCGAGCTGTTCGGGGTGCACGGACGGTCGGCCGAGCAGCGGCTCGCGGTCGACCTGCTGCTCGACCAGGAGATCGGCATCCTCTCGCTCGGCGGGCGTGCGGGCACCGGCAAGTCGGCGCTCGCGCTGTGCGCTGGGCTCGAGGCGGTGCTCGAGCGACAGCAGCACAAGAAGATCATGGTCTTCCGCCCGCTCTACGCCGTGGGAGGCCAGGAACTCGGCTACCTCCCGGGCGATCAGGCCGAGAAGATGAACCCGTGGGCGCAGGCCGTGTTCGACACGCTCGGCTCGGTGGTCTCCGACAACGTGCTCGACGAGGTGATCGAGCGCGGAATCCTCGAGGTGCTGCCGCTCACGCACATCCGCGGTCGTTCGCTGCACGACGCGTTCGTGATCGTCGATGAGGCGCAGTCGCTCGAGCGCAACGTGCTGCTCACCGTGCTCAGCCGCATCGGACAGAACTCGCGGGTCGTGCTCACGCACGACGTCGCGCAGCGCGACAACCTGCGGGTGGGCCGGCACGACGGCGTCGCCTCGGTCATCGAGACGCTGAAGGGGCATCCGCTCTTCGCCCACATCACGCTCACACGCAGCGAGCGCTCCGCGATCGCCGCTCTTGTGAGCGAGATGCTCGACGGCGCCGAGCTCGCCTGACGAGGGCCCAAACCACGAGCACCGGATGCCTCGTGCCGCACTGTGCGGCACGAGGCATCCGGTGGTTGCCGGTGAGGTGACCTACGCGACCGGCGGGTGCGTCATCGAGAGCAGGTCGAGGGCGGCGTCGAGCTGCGCCTCGGTGAGCTCGCCGCGCTCGAGGTACCCGAGGTCGACGACGGCCTCGCGCACCGTGATGCCCTTGGCGACCGAGTGCTTCGCGATCTTCGCGGCGGCCTCGTAGCCGATGAGCTTGTTCAGCGGCGTCACGATCGACGGCGACATGCCCGCGAGGGCCGCGATGCGGTCGTGGTTCGGCTCGAGGCCGTCGACGGTCTTGTCGGCGAGGATGCGCACGGCGTTCGTGAGCAGCCGGATCGACTCGAGCAGCGCCGTGCCCATGACCGGGATCTGCACGTTCAGCTCGAACGTGCCCGACGCGCCCGACCACGCGATGGTCGCGTCATTGCCGATGACGCGCGCGGCGACCATGAGCACGGCCTCGGGCACGACCGGGTTGACCTTGCCCGGCATGATCGACGAGCCCGGCTGCAGGTCGGGGATGTGCAATTCGGCGAGGCCCGTGTTCGGGCCCGAACCCATCCAGCGGATGTCGTTGCAGATCTTCGTGAGGCTCACGGCGATCGTGCGGAGCGCGCCCGAGGCATCGACGAGGCCGTCGCGGTTCGCCTGCGCCTCGAAGTGGTCGGCGGCCTCGGTGATCGGCAGCTCGGTGTCGCGCTGCAGCAGCTCGATGACCAGCTGCGGGAAGCCCGCAGGCGTGTTGATGCCCGTGCCGACCGCGGTGCCGCCGAGCGGCACCTCGGCCACGCGGGGGAGCGCGGTACGGACGCGCTCGATGCCGAGCCGCACCTGGCGGGCATAGCCGCCGAACTCCTGGCCGAGGGTGACGGGCGTGGCATCCATGAGGTGCGTGCGGCCGGGCTTCACCAGCTCGGCCCACGCGGCGGACTTCGCCTCGAGTGCGACCGCGAGGTGGTCGAGCGCGGGGATGAGGTCGTCGATGAGCGCGGCGGTCACCGCGATGTGCACCGACGTGGGGAACACGTCGTTCGAGGACTGCGACGCGTTGACGTGGTCGTTCGGGTGCACCTTGGCGCCGAGCTTCTCGGTCGCGAGCGCGGCGAGCACCTCATTCATGTTCATGTTGGAGCTCGTGCCGCTGCCGGTCTGGTAGACGTCGAGCGGGAACTGGTCGGTGAAGCCGTGCTGCCCCGCGATGACCTCGTCGGCCGCCGCGACGATCGCCTGCGCGATGTCGACGTCGAGTACGCCGAGCTGCGCATTCGCCTGCGCGGCGGCGCGCTTGATGCGCGCCAGCGCGGCGATCTGCGCGGGCTCGAGGCCGTCGCCCGAGATCGGGAAGTTCTCGACGGCGCGCTGCGTCTGCGCACCGTAGAGCGCCGACACGGGAACCCGCACCTCGCCCATCGTGTCGTGCTCGATCCGGTAGTCGGCGGCGGTGTCCACCACGGTGTGATTCCCTTCGGTCGGGGCGGCGGCCCGCGCGGGGCCAGGAAGGCGGTGCGGTCGGCGGTTCAGATGCGGCCGACGACGACGTCGGTCTCGGCACGGCCCTCGACGAGCCGGTAGTTCGCACCCACGACGGCCAGCCTACCTTCGGCGATCGCGTCGGAGATCATCTCGGAGCCGTCGATGAGCTCCTGCACGGTCGTGCGCAGATGCTCGCGCCCGACGTACGCCGCGTCGACGTCGGTCGGGTTCACCGGGGCGTCGGCGGCGGCACCCGCGACCTTGCGCACGGCGGGCACGATGCGGTCGGTCAGCGACGCGATGTGCGGGGGCAGCGGCGAGGCATCCGCAGCCTGCGACTCGATCGCGGCGCGCACCGCGCCGCACTCGTCGTGCCCCAGAACGAGGATGAGCGGGACGCCGAGCACCCCGACCGCGTACTCGAGCGAGCCGAGCACCGAGTCGGTCACGACCTGGCCGGCATTACGCACGACGAACGCATCGCCGAGGCCGAGGTCGAAGATGATCTCGGCCGACAGGCGCGAGTCGGCGCAGCCGAAGATCGCGACGCGCGGCGTCTGCTGCAGCGCGACCGCCGAGCGGCGCTCGGCGTTCTGCCGCGGGTGCGACGGCTGGCCCGACACAAACCGCTCATTGCCCTGGCGGAGGTCCCGCCAGGCTTCTGCGGGGGTCACGCTCGGCTCCGACACGTCGGTCACGGTGCTCCTCTCATGGGCGGCCGCCCGGCCTCGCGAGGCCGGACGTCCGCCGGTCGTCTCATTGGTCTTGGATCGCGGGCGTGATCGCGTCGGCGAGCGCGCCGAACTCGGCCGGCGCGGCCGTGCCGAGCAGCACAAACGTCGTATCGCCCGCCTCGGTGACCATGCCGTACTTGGCATTGCCCACCGGGTCGGACGTCGACCGGTTGTCGTACACGGTCCAGTCGATGCCGTCGATCGTCGTCGTGCCGGTCGCGCCGGTGCGGGCGAGCAGCTCGGCGACCCATGTCGGGTTGGCGTCGATGGCCTGGTACATGCCGATGAACTCGTCGTCGGGCGTCAGATAGCCGACGTACCAGGCGGTCACCTGGTCGGCGTCGCTGCGCCGGATCTCGGCCGCGTTCGCACGCCAGCCCTCGGGCAGCTCGGGCACCGCGAGCGGGGCGCTCACGGCGGCCTGCGCCTGCGCCGCGGTCGCCGCGACGTCGATGTCGGGTTCCATGGCGGTGTCGCTGCGCGGCACCACGAGCACGATCACCAGCACGAGGGCGAGGCTCGCGACCAGTGCGTAGACGAGGTTCATCACGGTCTGCCGCTGCCGGTGCTTGAGGCTGTTCTCGGCTTTGCGTGCCGCGGTCTCTTCGGGCGTCTCGGGCCGGCCGAGCTCGGCGACGACCCGGGGCGCGCGCGATTCGCGGGCCATCAGGCGCCGCTCGCGTCGGATTCGGAGGCCCGGCCGCCGGCCCTGGCCTGGTCGAGACGCGCCTTCGCGCCGATCAGCCACTCTTCGCACCGTGCCGCGAGCGCCTCGCCACGCTCCCAGAGCGCGAGCGACTGCTCGAGCGTGGTCTGGCCCTGCTCGAGCTCGGCCACGACCTGCACGAGTTCGTCGCGCGCCTGCTCATAGCTCAGCTGGGCGACATCCGTGGGGGTTGGCATGGGTGCCAGTCTAATTGACGGGGCTATCCGCCCGAGGCCGCGCCTGAGCGGCCATCCGTCGCCGTCGCCGTCGGCCCGGGCACCGGGCCGCGCGACTCGGCGGCGACGCGGCCGTCGGCGAGCGTCACGGTGAGTGATGCTCCGGCGGGCGCGGCGGATGCCTCGTACAGCACGTGACCGTCGGCGCCCTGCACGATCGCATACCCCCGGTCGAGCGTGGCCTGCGGCGACAGCGCGCGCAGGTGCCCGCGCAGCTCGCCGATGCGGTGCTGCTGTCGCTCGAGCATCCGCTCGACCAGCTCGCTGCCGCGTGCGACGTAGCGCGTCACCTCTTCGGCGCGGCGGTCGACGATCCACGACGTCGTCGCGAGCGACGGCCGGGACCGCAGATGCTCGATGCGGTCGATCTCGCGCGTGAGGATCGCGGAGAGCCGCATGCCGAGCCGCGCGCGCGTGTGCTCGACGCGCGAGAGCTCCTCGGCGACGTCGGGCACGACGCGCTTGGCGGCGTCGGTCGGCGTCGACGCACGCAGATCGGCGACCTCGTCGAGCAGCGGCCGATCGGCCTCGTGCCCGATCGCGCTCACGATGGGCGTCGACGCCGCCGCGGCCGCGCGCACCAGGCGCTCGTCGCTGAAGCCCAGCAGGTTCTGGAAGTCGCCGCCGCCGCGCGCGACGATGATGACCTCGACCTCGGGGTCGGCGTCGAGCCGCTCGATGGCCCGCACGACCTCGGGCACGGTGCGGTCGCCCTGCACCGCGGCGTAGACCGTGCGGAACTCGACCGCGGGCCAGCGCAGGCGGGCGTTGCGCAGCACATCCTGCTCGGCGTCGGAGTCGCGGCCCGTGACGAGCCCGACGACGCCCGGCAGGAACGGCAGCGGCTTCTTGCGGTCCGCCGCGAACAGACCCTCGGCCGCGAGCTGCGCGCGCAACCGTTCGAGCCGCTCGAGCAGATCGCCGAGCCCGACGTGCCGCAGGTCGTAGACCTGCATGGTGAGCGAGCCGCCCTTGACCCACCAGTTCGGCTTCACGAGCGCGACCACGCGGTCGCCCTGGGCGAACTTCTCGGTGAGCCGGGCCCGCACCGACGACCAGATCGTGAATGAGACCGTGGCGTCGACGTCGCAGTCCTTGAGCTTGCCGTAGACGTTGCCCGCGGAGATGCCCCACTGCGTGAGCTCGCCCTCGACCCAGACGGTGCCGAGCCGGTCGACATACTCCTTGAGCTTCCCGGAGAGCACGGAGACGGGCCACGGCGCCTCGCGCGTGGTGGGGCCTTGGGCCAATGGACGCTCCCAGCCGCCCGTCATCTGACGCCGCTTAGGATGGGGACCGTGACGAGCACGACGGAAGCCCCGCGGATCGGCCTCGGCATGCCGAGGATCCCGAGCGTGCGCGGCCGGCTCAAGGATATCCCGGTCGCCGGAGGCAAGCGTGTCCTGCTCGCCGCGCCGCGCGGCTACTGCGCCGGCGTCGACCGCGCGGTGATCGCGGTCGAGAAGGCGCTTGAGCACTACGGTGCGCCGGTGTACGTGCGCAAGCAGATCGTGCACAACATCCACGTCGTCACCGAGCTCGAGAAGCAGGGCGCGGTCTTCGTCGAAGAGGTCGACGAGGTGCCAGAGGGCGCCCACGTCGTGTTCAGCGCGCACGGCGTCTCGCCGGCCGTCGTGAACGCGGCCGCCGACCGCGGGCTGCACGCGATCGACGCAACCTGCCCGCTCGTCACCAAGGTGCACCGTGAGGCCGTGCGCTTCGCGCGCGACGACTACGAGATCCTGCTCATCGGTCACGAGGGGCATGAAGAGGTCGAGGGCACGGCGGGCGAGGCGCCCGACCACGTGACGCTCGTGAACAGCCCCGACGACGTGCCGAACATCGAGGTGCGCGACCCCGATAAGGTCGTCTGGCTGTCGCAGACCACGCTCTCGGTCGACGAGACCATGGAGACCGTGCGGCGTCTCCGCGAGCGGTTCCCGAATCTGCAGGACCCGCCCTCCGACGACATCTGCTACGCGACGCAGAACCGCCAGGTCGCGATCA
The DNA here is from genome assembly GCF_030866785.1 of Agromyces protaetiae. Taxonomy (NCBI): domain Bacteria; kingdom Bacillati; phylum Actinomycetota; class Actinomycetes; order Micrococcales; family Microbacteriaceae; genus Agromyces; species Agromyces silvae. The sequence continues at coordinate 1,188,573 of NZ_CP133018.1, forward strand.
AGAAGGTCGCGCAAGACGCCGACCTCGTGATCGTCGTCGGCTCGGCGAACTCCTCGAACAGCGTGCGCCTCGTCGAGGTCGCGCTCGAGTACGGCGCGAAAGCCGCCTACCGCGTCGACTTCTCGACCGAGATCAAGCAGGAATGGCTCGACGGCGTCCAGACGATCGGCGTCACCAGCGGTGCATCCGTGCCCGAGGGGCTGGTGACCGAGGTGCTCATGGACCTGGCCGACGCCGGGTACGGCGACGTCGCCGAGGTCAAGACCGCCGAGGAGGACCTCATGTTCTCGCTCCCGAAGGAGCTGCGCAAAGACCTCGCCGGCAACCGCGACGCGCGCGCCCTCGGCGGTCGCTCGCGCGGCTGAGCTGTTCCCCGGGGAAGACATTCGTCCGGGCCAGCCCGGTGAGGACGATATTCGTCCGGGCCAGCCCGGTGAGGACGATATTCGTCCGGGCCAGCCCGGTGAGGACGACATTCGTCCGGCGAGAGCGCTCTCCGTGCACGAAAGGCGTCCTCGCGGAGAGCCGTGCACGAAAGGCGTCCTCACGGACGCTCGTTCACGGCTACGGGGCGGTCGTCGGCGTCGGGACCTGCGACTGGATGAACCCGAGGTAGGTCGGGTCGCTGAAGACCACGACCGCCATGAAGACGACGGTGATCACGACCGAGACCGCGCCGCCGGTGAGCGGGATCCAGAACGCGATGCGCCGCCGGCGCATGCGGAGGATCGTGAGTCCGAGCACGGTCGCGTACAACGAGAGCTGCAGGACGATGCCCGCCACGGAGAGCGTCGGCAGCCACTCGGGCGGCGTGAAGTCGCCGATGCCGAGCATGTTGTAGGTGGTCTGGATCTGCTGGCCGAGCTGCTGCATCGAGCGCGCCGAGTCCCAGGCGCCGAAGGCGCCGAGCACGAGCAGGGCGATCGTGATGATGCGGTCCCACGCGGGCGCGGGCTTGCGCTCCGCCGCGCCGGCCGGGGTGTCCTGAGCGACCGGCGCGGGCTGTGCCGGAGTTGTCGCGGCCGCGGGCGCAGGAGCGGGCGTGGCATCCGCCGACGTCGTCTCGTCAGCCGGAGGCTGCCAGCTCCAACCCTCGGGTGCGTACTCGCCGTATCTCGGACGAGGCCGCTCGTCGCGTGGCGGCACCGGCGCGGCCGCGGAGCGGCCCCCGGTCTCGTCGGCGGTGCGAGCGGCCTCGTCGTGAGTCATCCGTCGCCTTACGCGCTGATCGACTGGCCGGCCGAGCCGAGCTGACGCGTGGACTCCTGGACGCGCACGGCCATCGCCGACTCCGCCACCTTGCCCCAGGCGCGCGGGTCGTACTTCTTCTTGTTCCCGACGGATCCGTCGACCTTCAGCACGCCCTCGTAGTTCTCGAACATGTACCCGGCGATCGAGCGCGTGAACGCGTACTGCGTGTCGGTGTCGATGTTCATCTTGATGACGCCGTTGGCGACCGCCTCGGCGATCTCCGCGTCGGTCGACCCCGAGCCGCCGTGGAAGACGAGGTCGAGGGGCTTCTCGCCGGTGCCGAACCTCTCGGCGATGCCGGCCTGGATCTCGCCGAGCAGCGCCGGCCGGAGCTTGACGTTGCCGGGCGCGTACACACCGTGCACGTTGCCGAACGTGAGTGCCGCGATCCAGCGGCCCTGCTCGCCGAGGCCGAGCGCCTCGACGGCCTTCGTGACATCGGCGGTGGTCGTGTAGAGCGCGTCGTTGGAGCCCTCGTGCGCGACGCCGTCCTCCTCGCCGCCGACGACGCCGATCTCGACCTCGAGGATCGCGTTGATCGCCTTGGTGCGCGCGATCATGTCTTCGGCGATCTTGATGTTCTCGTCGAGCGGCACGGCGGAGCCGTCCCACATGTGCGACTGGAAGATCGGGTTGCGGCCCGCCTTGACCTCTTCTTCGGAGGCGGCGATGAGCGGCAGCACGAAGTCGTCGAGCGCGTTCTTCGGGCAGTGGTCGGTGTGCAGGGCCACCGTGATGTCGTAGCTCTTCGCGACCTCGGTCGCGAACTTCGCGAACGCGAGCGCGCCGGTGGCGCGGGCCTTCACCGACTGGCCCGCGAAGTAGTCGGCGCCGCCGGTCGTGACCTGGATGATGCCATCGGAGCCGGCCTCGGCGAGGCCCTGCAGCACCGCGTTCAGGGTCTGCGAGCTCGAGACGTTGAAGGCGGGGAAGGCGAAGCCCTTGGCCTTGGCGGTGTCGAGCATCTCGGCGTACTGCTCTGGGGTGGCGATGGGCATGGACGCTCCTTCGGCGATGAGGGTGGGTTCGCGGTCGAGTCTAGCCAGTCGCGCATGCATGCTCCCTGCGTGCTCGGGAACGGCTGTATCGGCCTGGTTGACAAATGGTCAGACCAAGCTTATGGTCGTTCATCGAGAGATGGTCTGACCATCCACCCAACACCGTTCCACCTCGACCCGCGGGCCGAGCTACGAGGAAGTAGTGAGATGAATCTCTACTCGCTGATGCAGCAGCGAACCGAGGCGCAGGGTCCCATCCGGGTCGGCGTCATCGGCGCCGGAAAGTTCTCGTCGATGTTCCTCACGCAGGCATCGACCACCCCCGGCATCCACGTCGTCGGTGTCGCCGACATCAACGTGCCGAAGGCCAAGGCCGCGCTCGAGCGCACCGGCTGGGCCGCCGAGCGGTACGCCGCGGTCTCGCTCGAGGACGCCGTGAAGACCGGCGGCACGCACGTGCTCGAGAACTCCGACGAGCTGATCTCGTTCGGGCCGATCGAGGTCATCCTCGAGATCACCGGCAACCCGATCATCGGCACGTACCACGCGCTCAAGGCCATCGACAACGGCAAGCACGTGATCATGGTCAACGTCGAGGCGGACTGCATGGTCGGCCCGATCCTGCAGCGTCGCGCGCAGGCCGCCGGCGTCGTCTACGCGATGGCCTACGGCGACCAGCCCGCACTGATCTGCGAGATGGTCGACTGGGCCCGCACCGTGGGCTTCGACGTCGTCGCGGCCGGCAAGGGCACCAAGTACCTTCCCGAGTACAACTACTCCACGCCCGACACGGTGTGGAACTACTACGGCTTCACCGACGAGCAACTGGCCTCGGGCGACTACAACCCGAAGATGTTCAACTCGTTCCTCGACGGCACGAAGTCGGCCATCGAGATGGCCGCCGTCGCGAACGGCACCGGGCTCATCCCGCAGGACGAGGGCCTGAACTTCACGCCCGCCGGCGTCGACGAGCTCTCCACCCTGATCATCCCGAAGGAGCACGGCGGCACGCTCAGCCGCACGGGCACGGTCGAGATCGTCTCGAGCCTGAACCGCGACGGGTCCGACGTGTACCGTGACCTCCGCTGGGGCGTCTACGTCACGTTCGAGGCCCGCACCGACTACGCGGTGCAGTGCTTCGCCGAGTACGGCGTGCAGACCGACCCGTCGGGTCGCTTCGGCGAGCTGTACCGCCCGTACCACATGATCGGCCTCGAGCTCGGTGTCTCGATCGCGGCCGCGGTGCTCCGCGGCGAGGCGACCGGCTCGCCCACCGGCTTCCGCGGCGACGTGGTCACCACGGCCAAGAAAGACCTGCGCGCGGGCGACACGCTCGACGGCGAGGGCGGCTACACGGTGTTCGGCAAGCTCGCCCCCGCGGCGGTCTCGCTCGAGCGCAACGCGCTCCCGCTGGGCCTCGCGCACGGCGCCAAGCTCATCCGCGACGTCCCCAAGGACCGCACGGTCTCGTGGGACGACATCGACGCCGACGAATCGCTGCTGGCCGTCCAGGTCCGCCGCGAACTCGAAGCGGAGTTCCGCGCCGAGCACGAGGCCGAGCAGGCCGCAGCGGCCTGACCGACTGACCATCTCGACCCATGACCGTTAACATGAGGGTGATCGGTGAACCCGCCGCGTCGCACGAGCTTTCACGGGAGTGGGTCGAGCATGTCAGCTGCCAGCGGGTGGGAACCGGTCCAGCGCGTCAGAACGTACGAACAGGTGATGGCGCAGATCGAGGAGCGGATTCTCGACGGACGGCTGAAGGCCGGCGATCACCTGCCGAGCGAGCGCGAGCTCGCCACGCTGCTGGGGGTCTCACGCCCCTCGCTCCGGGAATCCTTGCGGGTGCTCGAAGCATTGGGCGTCGTGGACATCCGGCGGGGCGGCGGCCCCGACGGCGGTGCGGTGCTGCACAGCACCCCCGGCGACGGGATGGTCAACCTCCTCAAACTGCAGATCGCGCTCGCACACTTCAGCTGGGTCGACGTCCTCGAGACACGTATGTCGCTCGAGGCCTGGAGCGTGGAGGAGGCGGCCTATCGGGCGAATGACGACGACCACCGCGAACTCGCCGCGATCCTCGACCACATGGAGGATCCGACGATCGACTCGGCGGAGTTCAACCGCCTCGACGCCACGTTCCACGTCAGGATCGCGGAATCGACCGGCAACGCGCTGACCGCTCACTTCATGGGCTCGCTGCGAACGGCCATCCATCGCCAGATGGTCGAGATGTACGCGCAGCTCGAGGACTGGCGGGAGACCGCCAAGATCGTCCGGGCCGAACACCGCGAGATCCTCGAGGCGATCGTCGAACGCGACGGGCGCAGAGCCTCAGAACTGGTACGGCACCACATCGCCGACTTCTACAAAATCAGCCCCCGCGGGGGGAGCACGATCCCGAGCTGACTCGGGCCGTATACCTCCCGCGAGCCGAGGCCGCCACGGCCTTCACATCAAGGGAGATATGAACCGATCATGACGACCATGACCACCACCCCGAGCCCGAGCGCACGCGCCAAAGACGGTTCGCCGGACAAGCTCAAGACCGCGATCGGAAGTGCCGTCGGCACGACGATCGAGAACTACGACTTCCTCGCCTACGGCACCGCCGCCGCGCTCTACTTCAACGAGGTGTTCTTCCACTCGGAGGACCCCGTCGTCGGCCTGCTGCTCGGCTTCGGAACCTTCGGCATCGGCTTCGCCATGCGCCCGCTCGGCGGCGTCATCGGCGGTTACCTCGGCGACAAGATCGGCCGCAAGCCCGTGCTCGTCGGCGCGCTGCTGCTCATGGGCATCTCGACCGTGCTGATCGGCGTGCTGCCGACCTACGCGCAGGTCGGCATCCTCGCCCCGATCCTGCTCACGCTCATCCGCATCATCCAGGGCATCGCGTTCGGTGCCGAGTGGGGCGGCGCGATCCTGATGACCTTCGAGCACGCGCCATGGAAGAAGCGCGGCAAGTACACCGCGATCCCGCAGGCGGGCGTGCCGCTCGGCCTGCTGCTCGCGAACCTCGTGTTCCTCTGGTCGACGACGTTCGACAACGAGCTCGCCTGGCGTCTGCCGTTCCTCTTCTCGGCCGTGCTCATCATCGCTGGCCTGATCATCCGATCGAAGGTCTCCGAGAGCCCCGAGTTCGAAGACACGAAGACCGCCGGCCTCGTCGTGAAGAACCCCGTCAAGGAGGTCTTCAAGAACGACTGGCGCACCATCCTCCGCGTCATCGCGCTGCGTCTCGCCGAGTCGGGCGGGTTCTACGTCATCGTCACGTACATGCTCTCGTACCTCACGACCGGCGACGAGCCGATCACCGATCGGGCGACCGCGCTCTCGGGCCTCATCATCGCGGCCGCGCTCGGTCTGTTCACCACGATCCTGTTCGGCGCGCTCTCCGACCGCGTCGGCCGTAGGCCGGTGTACTTCATGGGCACGATCCTGCTGATCGCGTTCGCGTTCCCGATGTTCCTGCTCGTCAACACCGGCCTGCCATACCTGATCGTGTTCGTCTACATCATCGCGATGTCGATCATCCACGACATGCTGGCCGGCACCCAGGGCGCCTGGTTCTCGGAGCTCTTCAACACCAACACGCGCTCCTCGGGCGCGTCCATCGGCTACCAGTTCTCGGCCGCCATCTCGGGCTTCATCCCGATGATCGCGACCGCCGTGGCGATCCCGCTCGGCTGGGGCGGCGTCGCGTGGGTCTACCTCGCCTGCGGTGTGCTCGGCCTCGTCGGAACCCTCGTCACGCGTGAGACCTGGGGCAAGAAGGAGAAGGCCGCGGTCGACGCCGTGATCGCCAAGCAGGACGCCTGACGTGGCGCGGGGCGGCTGCCTGCCGTGTGCCGGCAGCCGCCCCGCGGCATCCGCTTCATCGCGCTCACGACCGCACCCGTTCCCGACCCGCGCACTGCGCCTCAGGAGGACCCCATGAAGACCGTCGTCCTCGACGATGACCCCACCGGCACCCAGTCCGCGACCGGCGTCCGCGTGCTCCTCGAGAGTGATGCCGGCCTCCTCGAGCGCGCGCTCCGCGCGGTCGACAGCGTCTACGTGCAGACCAACAGCCGCGCGATCGACGAGGCGGCTGCGGTCGACCTCGTGAGCCGCGTCCGCGCCGACGCCCTGGCCGCGGCCGAGCGCCTCGGTGAGCCCGTGCAGTTCGTCCTCCGCGGCGACTCGACCCTGCGCGGCCACGTGTTCGCCGAGACCGAGGTGTTCCTCGATGGCGACGCGGTCATGCTGTTCGTCCCCGCCTTTCCCGACGGCGGCCGGACGACCCGCGACGGCGTGCACTACGTGCGCATCGACGGCGTCGACGTCCGCGCCGACCAGAGCGAGTACGCGGCCGACCCCGTCTTCCCGTTCGATACGTCCGTGCTCGCCGACTATGTGACCCGAAAGTCGGGCCGGACCGGGGTGCCGGTGTCGCTCGACGCCGTCCAGGGCGTCGACGAGCTCGAAGCGGTGCTGCTCGACGCGCCGGCCGGTTCGGTGGTGGTGCCCGACGCGGTCACGAACGATGACATCCGGCAGATCGCCGAAGCCGTGCGGCGTGCCCGCGCGGCCGGTGCATCGATCGTCGTCCGTTCGGCATCCCCGCTCGCCGCCATGCTCGCGGGTGTGGAGAGCGACGGAGTGCTCCAGCGGCCGCTCGTCGACCGCGCCAGGCCGACCCTGCTCGTGTGCGGTTCGCACACCGAAGGCGCTACCCGCCAGCTCGAGGGCGTCACCGACCGGTGGGGTGCGCCGGTCGTGATCGACACGGCCGCCGCGCTCGACGACCCGAGCGCCGCCGGGTCCGACGCCGCGACGCGCGCGATCGAACGGGTGCAGCGCGACGGCCTCGCGGTCGTCACGTCGGAACGGATCCGGCTCGCCGAGCACGACACGCTGAACCACGGTGAGCGCGTCATGACCGCGCTCACCGACGTCGTGCGGGCGGTGCTGCCGTCGGTCGAGGTCGTCGTCTCGAAGGGCGGCATCACCTCGGCCGAGGTCGCGAGCACCGGCATCGGAGCTCGATCGGCCGTCGTGCTCGGTCAGGTGCTGCCCGGCGTCTCGGTCTGGGAGCTCGAGGCGCGCGACGGGCGGGTGCTGCTCTACGTTGTCGTGCCCGGCAACGTGGGCGGTCCCGAGACCCTGGTCGACGTGCTCGACGCACTCCAGCTCGGTGCGCCCGTGGCGGACGCGACGGCCACGGCCTGACCTGTCGATGCGGTCGGGCGACGGAGCGAGGCATCCGTCGCCCGGCTCCACGTTAAGAACCACCGAACTTTCACGCCCGACCGTCCCCGATCGTGGCCGTTCCACGCGCCGCGATCGATACGCTCGAACCAGGACGCCCCGGAAGGATCGATGTTGAGCACCGACGAAAGCCTGTACCTCCACCCCGACCGCAACATCGCGCTCGAGCTCGTGCGCGCGACCGAAGCGGCCGCGATCCGCTCGTATCCACTGATCGGCAAGGGCGACAAGCTCGGCGCCGACGGCGCCGCGGTCGACGCGATGCGCGCGTTCCTCGGCACCGTGAACTTCGACGGCGTGGTCGTGATCGGCGAGGGGGAGAAGGACGAGGCGCCCATGCTGTTCAACGGCGAGCGCGTCGGCAACGGCAAGGGACCGAGCTGCGACATCGCCGTCGACCCGATCGACGGCACGTCGCTGACGGCCGCCGGCCGGCAGAACGCGCTGTCGGTCATCGCGGTCGCCGATCGGGGCACCATGCTCGATGCGTCGAGCGTCTTCTACATGGACAAGATCGTGACGGATGCCTCGGGCCGAGGCGTCGTCGACATCAGGAAGCCGATCGGTGAGAACCTGCGCGCGCTGGCGGCGGCGAAGGGCAAGGACGTCGGCGAGCTCCGGGTCGCGGTGCTGAACCGGCCCCGCCACGAGCAGCTGATCGCCGACATCCGCGAGGCGGGTGCCGGAACCCGGCTCATCAGCGACGGCGACGTCGCCGGTGGCATCAATGCCGCCCGCTACGAGTCCCGTATCGACATGTGCGTGGGCATCGGCGGCAGCCCCGAGGGCATCACCACGGCGTGCGCCATCAAGGCGCTCGGCGGCTTCATGCAGGGCCGGCTGGCGCCGAAGGACGACGCGGAGCGCGCTCGCGGCGAGGCTGCGGGGCTCGACTGCGACCGGGTGTACGAGCTCGACGACCTCGTGCGCAGCGACAACACCTTCTTCGTCGCCACCGGCGTGACCGACGGTGAGCTCGTCGACGGGGTGCGCAAGAAGGGCCCGATCATCCGCACCGAGAGCATCGTGCTGCGCGGTCGTTCCGGGACGATCCGCCGTGTGATCGCCGATCACCTCGCGGAGAAGTGGCTCGACGAAGCCGACCGCTGAGCTGCGGCGCGCTCGCGCGCTGCGGCGCGCTCGTGCGCTGCGTGTGGGCTCGTGCGCGCTTCGATCTGATCCCTGCTCAGGAAGAATGCGGCGACTCGCCGGGCCGGAGGCTCCCCGGGGCGGCGTGTCGGCTGCCTGTTCCTGAGCAGGGATGCTCGCGGCGATGCGGCCCGACCGGCCGGCCGGCCAACGTAGTTGTGCGCCGGCGGCGACGAGCCGCATGTCGGTGTGCAGGAAGCCGGTGTGCAGGAAGCCGGTGTGCAGAGGCCGGTGTGCAGAGGCCGGTGTGCAGAAATGAGTGGATGTCAGGGGTCTCCGCGAGAATGGTTCGGTGATCGACGCAGACCGGCTGCCCCGTGCGCTGAAACCGTTCGCCTCCGGGCAGTACCGGCTGCTCGTGGGCGCGCTCGCGGCGTCGCTGCTGTCCGCCGGAGCCTGGCTCGTCGCGGCCGTGTGGCAGGTCGTCGAGCTCGGTGGGTCGCCGATCGACCTGTCGTTCGTCGCGGTCGGTTCGAGCCTCGGGCTCGTGCTCGCGGTGCTCATCGGCGGCGTCGTTGCCGACCGAGTCCCGCAGCGACGCATCCTGATCGTGGTCGAGATCGTGCGCGGCATCGCGTTCGCGGTGGCGGCCGTGCTCGCGGGCACGGGAGTCATCGAGGTCTGGCACATCGCCGCCCTCTCGTTCGTGTTCGGGCTGGCTGACGGGTTCTTCTACCCGGCGTACTCGGCCTGGCTGCCCGCCATCCTGCCTGCCGAGCAGCTGCTTGCGGCGAACGGCGTCGAAGGGGTGCTCCGGCCCGCGGTCATGCAGGCCGCGGGGCCGGCCGTCGCGAGCGCGCTCATCGCGATCCAGGCGCCGTGGCTCGCCTTCGCCGTGGTGGCCGTGCTACAGGGCGTCGCCGTCGTCGTGCTCGCGCTCATGCGCACGACCGCCGTGCGCCGCGACCTCGAAGGGCTCGACACGCACCCGGTGCGCCAGGCGTTCATCGATCTCCGCGACGGGTTCTCCTATCTGCTCAAGACACGCTGGCTGTTCGCCACGCTGGTGTTCTCGATCGTCCTGGTGTTCCTCATCATGGGGCCGATCGAGGTGCTGCTGCCGTTCGCGGTGAAAGATCAGACCGGGGGTGGGGCGGGCGCGTTCGCGTTGGCGTTGGCCGCCTTCGGCCTCGGGGGAGCGGTCGGCTCGCTCGCGGTCGCCTCCCGGCCGCTGCCGCGCCGCTATCTGACGCTCATGATCCTCGCGTGGGGCGTGGGCTGCGTGCCGCTCGCGATCATCGGGTTCACTTCGTGGCTGTGGGTCATGGTGATCGCGCTGTTCATCGTCGGGGTGCTGTTCGACGGCGCCCAGGTCGTGTGGGGCACACTGCTGCAGCGGCGAGTGCCGCCGTCGATGCTCGGGCGCGTGTCGAGCCTCGACTTCTTCGTCTCGCTTGCCCTGATGCCGATCTCGATGGCGGTGGCGGGCCCGGTCGGTGAGGCGATCGGGCTCGCGCCGGCGTTCCTCATCGCCGGACTCGTGCCGCCCGTACTCGCGATCGTGACGCTGGCTGTGGCCAAGCTCGGCGCCGACGAGCTCGCGCACCCGCTCGACAGCGCGCCGCCCGACCCGACGATCGTCACGGGCGCCGAGGCCGCGGCCGGATTCCAGGCGCCCGCCGACGAGCCGCACCCGCCCGTCGAAGATCGCTGACCTGCCCGGGCGCGATCGCACTCCGTCCCGCGGGGCGCGATCGCGGCTCCATCCCGCTGAGCGTGGCCGGGCCACGCGCGCGACGATCAGCGCCCACCGCATCTGCTGCGGAACCGTGCGCCGCCCGACACGGATTCCGGGCCGGGCGGCACACGTGGAGTGCGCAGCGCGTGATGGCGGCCGAGTGGAGATGGGGGGGAATCGAACCCCCGTCCGCTGCCGTGAGTCGGCGTCTTCTCCGGGTGCAGCCGGTGTGCGTGAGTTGCTCGGTCCTGGAGCGCGCCACCGGCAGCAATCTCCAACGAACCCAGTCTCAGCATTCGTCCTTCTGATGCGCTGAGACACCGCATCGAAGCAAGCTCTCTCACTGACGCCAGAACCGGATCGAGAGCGTCTCCGGACTGACGGTTCCTACCGGAGCCGGTGACTAGGCCGCGAGGCCGTAGTTCTGCTGCGAAGGAACAGAGCTGATCTTCTCGGCACCTATGTGGCGCCGGGTGCGTTCACGAGATGACCCGGCATCCTCGACCCGCTTCCCGCCGGTTCGCCGTCACCGTCGGAACCGATCATCCCCATGAAGTGGGCCACCATCACGCACTGTGCAATTTCCAATCGCTGCCTAAGCAGGTGAATATGAGCATGCGATCAGCGGGGGATCGCGTTGGAGGTCGGATTTCGTGTCGGAGGTCGAGAACGTTCGACCTCCGACACGAAATCCGACCTCCAACGCGCGCGGCCTGGGGCTGCGGCGCGAGACGGTTCAGGCCTTGATGACGCTGAGGACGTTGCCGGCCGGGTCGCGGAACCAGGCGATGTCGGGGCCCATGCCGGCCGCCTCCCCATGCATGATGCCGCGCTCGTCGGTGCCGTAGTCGTTCGGCGACTCGTAGATCTTGGTGATCACGCCCGCAGCATTGAGCTCGTCGACGGCCGCGTCGAGGTCGTCGACGACGAAGTTCAGGATCGTGAACGAGGCCGGCGTGTGCTCGTCCTTCGGGTAGACGAACACGTGCTGGCCGGATGGCAGCGTGAGCCGCAGCCCGCCCATCTCGTCGGCGACGTCGAGCCCGATCGCCTCGCCGTAGAACCGTCGTGCCGCCTCCACGTCGTCGACGCTGAATCCCTGGAACGCATCCCTCATCGTCACCATCTGATCCACCCCTCTCCAACCAACCGCGTGCGAAGTCGAAAACTGGGTTGACAGGCTTCTCTGCACGCCGCCAACCCACTTCCGGACTTCCAACGCGAGTCGCGGCGCCAGCCGCCGCCGCCGCTGCTGGACGCCAGCATCGCAGACCGTCGCGTTGTCGTCGAGGGTGCGAACGGCGTCGCGCGAATGAGGACATTCGCCCCTGACGCGCAGGACGTCGCAACCGAGAGGCTGGCGACGCCGGCGCATCGGCGGCGATCACCATTCACCCGACGAGAGGGCATCATGTCCACCGAAGCTCAGAGGTCCACGGCAGGCGAGCAGGCGACGACGGTTGTCGCCGGGCGCCGTCGCCCGACCCGCACGTGGGCCGCAGCGGGCATCGCCGCCGCCGTCCTGTCATTCGCGAGTGTCTTCCTGTCGATGATGCTCTCGCCCGAGTACATTCCCGGATCGGTCATCACGGCGGCGGACATCGATGCGGGGTTGCAAGCGAAGCTGCCGGTGTTGATCGCGTTCCACATCGTCACGGCCGCCTCGGCACTCCTGGTGGTCGTGTTCGCTGCCGGCCTGCATCGACGGCTCGCGACGCCCCTGCCGGATCGGTCGACGGTTCCCTTGATCGCGTTCGCGGGGCTCCTGCTCGTGGCCGTGTCGCAGCTCCTCGGCTCAGGGCTCGACACCGAGTTCCTGTTCGGCATCGGCGACACCGCGATCAACCTGCCGAGCGACATCGGCTTCTACTCGCACTGGATCGCCACTATTCCGTGGCTGTGGGCGGGCGCCGGGCTCGCTGCGCTCGCGATCGCCGTCGCACGCCGCGAAGGCGCGGTGCCCGCGTGGCTGGGAGTCACGAGTCTCGTGCTCGGCGCGCTCACCGTGCTGATCGCCCTGTCGCCGTTGCAGTACATGGCCGCCGGCCCCGGCATCCTCTGGCTGCTCGTCGTCTCGATCGGCTTCATGACCGAGCCGCGGCTCACCCGCGCCTGAGTCGCGCGAGACGCTCGAGCGAGATCGGCTCGAGCGAGATCGGCTCGCGCGAGGCCGGGCGGCCTAGATCGAGCGGATCTCGGGGTCGATGTCGGCGAGGAGGAACCCGTCGACCTCCGCCTCAGCCTCGACCTCCGCCTCGATTTCGACGTCGACCTCCGCCTCGACCTCCGCCGCGGCGTCGGGCCCCGCGGCAGCGGGCTCGACCGCCGCGGCGGCCGTGAACTCATATGCGGCGAGCTCGCGGGGGCTCTCTTCGATGCCCTCGAGGGTCGCGAGCACCTTCGTCTCGTCGAGCGCCTTGAGCTTGCGTGCGGTCGGCAGGACGCGGGTCTCGAGCGAGCCCACGAACGCGTTGTAGTCCTTCACGCTGCGTTCGATCGTGCGACCGAGCTTCTCGATCTGGCCTGCGGTCGTGGACAGACGAGAGTAGAGCTCGCGGCTGAGGTCGAAGAGCGTCTTCGCCTCTTTCGTGAGCACATCCTGCTGCCAGCTGAACGCGACGGTCTTGAGCACCGACCAGAGCGTGACGGGCGAGGCGAGGGCGACGCGCTTGGCGAAGGCGTACTCGAGCAGCGAGGGGTCGGCCTCGAGCGCGCTGGAGATCAGCGACTCGCTCGGGATGAACGCGATGACCATCTCGGGGGAGGCGCCGAGCCCTGCCCAGTAGGTCTTGCCGCCGAGTGCCGTGATGTGGTCGCGGACCGCCTTCACGTGGCTCTTCATGAGCCGTTCGCGCTCCGCACCCTCGGCGCCCGTCGCCATCACGGGGATCTGGCTGGCCTCGAGGTACGCGTTGAACGGTACCTTGGCGTCGACCGCGATGTGCTTGCCGCCCGGCAGGTGGATGACCATGTCGGGGCGGCCGGCGCCAGCGTCGGTCGTGATCGAGTGCTGGGTGTCGAAATCGACGCGTTCGAGCAGACCGGCTGCCTCGACGACGCTCCGGAGCTGGGTCTCGCCCCACACGCCGCGCGTGCTGTTCGAACGCAGCGCAGAGGCGAGCGACTCGGCGGTGGAGCGAAGACGCTCCTCGTTCTCGGCCGCGATCTTGAGCTGCTGGCTCAGCTCACCGTGCTGCTGGTGGCGCTGCGTCTCGAGCGCGGAGACCTTCGACTGCATGTCGGTGAGGGTCTGCTTGACCGGCGCGAGCGCCTGCAGCACTTTGCTCTCGGCGGCCTCTCGCTGCTCGCGCTCCCGAATCTCGTCGCGTTGACGCTCGACGATCTCGCGGTACTGGGCCCGGGCGGTCTCGATCTGCTCACGCAGACCGCCGGCCGTCGCCTCGATCGATGCGAGCTCGGCCCTGAGCTCGGCCTGCACGCGCCGCTCATCGGCCTGCAGTCGCGCCTGCTCGGCGGCATGGCTCGCGCGCAGGTCGGCCTGCTCGGCGGCGGCGGCGGCCTGCAGGGCGGCGATCTCGGCCAGGTGCCGTGCTTCGACGAGCGCGGGGTCTTCCGCGGGCTCGGCGGGCGCGGTCGCCTCGGTGGCGCGACGCGACAGCACGAACCAGGTGCCGAGCGCGCCGATCGCGAGCCCGAGCACGACGCCGATGACCAGCAGCAGGATCTCCATGCCCGAAAGTGTCGCAGGCCCCGCCGACATCGGCGGCGAGGTCGCTCGGCGAGCGGGATTCCCGGCCCGTGGGTCGCGTCGTCTCCGCCTTACTGCAGCGCCATCGGCCCGTGGGCCGCGGCCTGCTCGCGACGGGCGACCGGCCCCAGTGCACCGACCCGCACGGCTGTGACCTTCGCGAGCCCGGCGAGGTCCACGGCCCCGTGTCGCTTCGCAGCGTGGCTGACGATCGCCGCGCACGCCAGCGCGTCGTCGAGCGCGTTGTGGTGCGCGAAGTCCTCGAAGCCCGCGGCCATGGCCGCGACCGGCAACCGGTACGACTCGAGGTGATACGTCTTCCGCGCGACCTGCAGGCTGCACACGTACGAGTGGTTCGGCACCTCGAGCGCGAACACCTCGGTCGTCTTCGCGATGACGCCCATGTCGAACCCGGCGTTGTGTGCGACCAGCCAGTCCTCCTCCGCGAACTCACGGAACGCGGGCAATTGCTCGGCCCAGGTCGGCGCGTCGAGGATCATGCTGCGGGTGATGCCGTGGATGCGTACATTCCACTCGTTGAACTCATCGTGCGGGAACGGCGGCTGCAGCAGCCAGTAGGCCCGGTCGACCACGCGACCGTCGCGCACCTTCACGAGTCCGACCGAGCACGCGGAGGCGCCCGACGAATTGGCGGTCTCGAAATCGATCGCGGTGAAGTCCACTGGCACGCCGAGCATCGTCGCACGTGCCGCCGACGGTTGACGGATGCCTCGCCGCGGGCGTGGAATGGCGTCAGCGAATCATCCTCGACGCGAAGCATCCGTCTGCATCGCGAGGCGTGTGCCTCCTGTGCGAGGCATCCGTTCGAAAGGCAGGCGATCCGTGACCGACGCACCCGACGCGCCCGTCGTGCCCGACCCGTCCGACCCGCGGACCCAGCAGACGGCGCGCTCGTTCGGCGGCGCGGCATCCGTCTATCAGGCCTCGCGGCCGGGCTACCCGGTCGAGGCCGTCGCCTGGCTCGTCGGCGATGCCGTGACGGTGCTCGACCTCGGCGCCGGCACCGGAAAGCTCACCGAGGCGCTGGTCGCGCTCGACCGCGACGTCATCGCGGTCGACCCGGTCGAGGAGATGCTCGAGGAGCTCGAGGTCCGCGTGCCGGGAGTGCCGCGCATCCTGGGCGTCGCCGAGGAGATCCCGCTCGATGACGACTCGGTCGACGCCGTGGTGGCCGGCCAGGCGTGGCACTGGTTCCAATCCGAGCGTGCGCTCCCCGAGATCGCCCGAGTGCTCCGCCCGGGCGGCACCCTCGGCCTCGTCTGGAACAGCCGCGACAGCCGTGAAGGATGGGTGCGCGAAGCGGGCGAACTGATGCACGAGCGCTACGACGCGAGCACCACCTATGCGTCGACGGTGCGCGTCGGGCCGCCGTTCGGTCGCGTCGAGGAGCATCGGGTCGAGTGGGTGCAGCGGATGACGCGCGCGACCTTCCTCGATCTCGTGCGGTCGCGCTCGCACTATCTGACGGCATCGCCGGACGACCAGCGTGAGACCATCGCCGCCGTCGAGACGCTGCTGCTCACGCACCCCGACCTCGCGGGCGCCGCCGAGCTCGCCGTCCCGTATGTGACGCACTGCTTCCGCAGCCGGCTCGAGGGCTGATTCGCCCGATCGGGCGCGGACTGCCAGGTGCACCCCGGTACGATGGACGCCCGTGGCACTCACCATCGGAATCGTCGGTCTCCCGAACGTCGGCAAGTCGACCCTGTTCAACGCGCTCACCAAGAACCAGGTGCTCGCGGCCAACTACCCGTTCGCGACGATCGAGCCGAACATCGGCGTGGTGAACCTGCCCGACCCGCGGCTCGAGACGCTCGCCGGCATCTTCGGGTCCGAGCGCATCCTGCCGGCGGCGGTGTCGTTCGTCGACATCGCGGGCATCGTGCGCGGGGCGTCCGAAGGCGAGGGCCTCGGCAACAAGTTCCTCGCGAACATCCGCGAGGCCGACGCGATCGCGCAGGTCGTGCGAGGGTTCGAGGACTCCGACGTCGTGCACGTCGACGGCGCGGTCGACCCGAAGTCCGACATGGAGACCATCAACACCGAGCTCATCCTCGCCGACCTCGAGACGCTCGAGCGCGCCATCGCGCGGTACGAGAAGGAGGTCAAGGGCCGGAAGCTCGACCCGTCGGTGCTCGCGGCCGCCAAGGAGGCGCTCGAGGCGTTGCAGGCCGGCACACCGTTGTCCGCGGCATCCGTCGACCTCGAGCCGATCAAGGAGCTCGGTCTGCTCACCGCGAAGCCCTTCATCTACGTCTTCAACGTCGATGAGGCGGTGCTGACGGATGCCTCCCGCAAGGCGGAGCTCGCCGCGCTCGTCGCCCCTGCCGAGGCCGTGTTCCTCGACGCGAAGATCGAGTCGGAGCTCATCGACCTCGACGCCGCCGACGCGGCCGAGCTGCTGGCGTCGACCGGCCAGGAGGAGTCGGGTCTCGACCAGCTCGCGCGCGTCGGCTTCGACACCCTCGGCCTGCAGACCTACCTCACCGCGGGCCCGAAGGAGTCGCGCGCCTGGACCATCCCGAAGGGCGCCAAGGCGCCCCAGGCGGCCGGCGTGATCCACACCGACTTCGAGCGCGGGTTCATCAAGGCCGAGGTCATCTCGTTCGAGGACCTCGTGGCGACGGGATCCGTGGCCGAAGCGCGCGCCAAGGGCAAAGCCCGCATGGAGGGCAAGGACTACGTCATGCAGGACGGCGACGTGGTGGAGTTCCGCTTCAACGTGTGAGTCGGGAGCGGGCGAGCGCGAAGTCCAGCGGGTGGCGTGATCGTTCAGGTATGCCAGAGGCCGAGCGCGGCTCCCAGGGCACCGATCCACAGAAGTCCGATCCCGCTCGAGACCAGCACCAGGACGACGCCCGCCAGGTATCGTCCTACCGCGGAGTAGGAACCGCCCCGATCTTCGATGATCTGGCCCGCGACCTGCTCGAACGGTCGCTCGTGCCACCTCCCCGTGCCCAGAACGAGGAGGACGCGGAATCGTCGGTCGCGAAGCGCGAGCACGAACGTCGAGTACCCGCGCCCCGGCAGGGTGACTCGAACCGCCCGAATGGATGCGATCTCAACGCGACGTCGGCCGAGAGCGGTTTTGCCCGCGAGCATGCGCCCGTCCGAATCCACCAGTGCCAGCGAGCTCACCGGCAAGAGGAGGAATGGCCAGGCGACTCCAAGGGCAACGAGGAACACGATGGTCACGTTGACGATCCAGTGTGATGGCAGGCCTGCCACCTGAGGGGATCCAGTCCAGACATCGTTCGTGAACCAGCACACCGCGGTGACGAGGAGGAACATCGCGAGGAATGTGCGCCCGACCACGAGGAGGACTCGTGCGATCTTCGTTCGCTTCGGCGGGAACGACGTCGGCGAGGTATCGGTCTCGGCGCCGGTTGTGTTGTGTCGAATCGGAGGCACGGCGAAAGGTCCCGGTCAGTCCGGGAGCGAGCTCGGACGGATGCTCGTCCGACTACCGACGAGATCGGTGTGGCCCCGTGGCTCGTTGTCCCGGCCGAGGGAGTCCATCTGATTGCGCACAGTCGGATCGTAGCGCGGGGGCGTCTGACCGTGCGCGGGACCGGATCTGACCGGGCATATGCGAGATTGGGCTGGTGCTCGCGCAGAGGTTTGGCAACTTCGAAGCTGTTGACGACGCGATCGATGACCTGGCGGAACGCGAATCGAACAGTGGTGATTCGCAGATTCCACTCGCGCGTCGGGCCTTGACTGAGAAGGTGCGTCGCATTGAGCAGGCCATCGGCGAAGGCATTAGCGAACATCGAATCCATGATCATGATTCACGACTGCATAATCCGCGGATCGTGGACGTTGGCTCAGCGCGAGAACTGACGTCGGGTGAGTTTGTGATGCCCGTTCACAACGTAACGTCGTGGAGTTCCGCTTCAACGTGTGATCTCGTCCTCGTCCTCCGCGACGACCCGTTCGAAGGCGTCGGGAAGCCGGAACCGCTGCGGCATGCGCCCGCTGAGGCCTGGTCCCGGCGCATCGATGAGGCGAACCGTCTGGTCTATGTGGTGAACGACGCCCACCTCGTGGTGCTGCAGGCGCGCTACCGCTCGTGTCCGCGTCAGCGCCCCTGACGCTTCTTGTACGGCTTCGGCTGGCCTTTCACGATCGGGGCGCGGCCCTTGCCCTTCGAGGCCTTCGCCTTGCCGCCGGCCTTCGCGGCGGGTTTCTCGGCGGGAGGGGGCGCCGCGGCGATCTCCCGCCTGGCCTCCTCGAGGAAGAGTGTTCCGACCTTGGTCAGCCGGGTTTCGCCGTGCCGCGTGACGAGCGGTTGCCCGATCTCGGTCTCGAGTTTCTCGATCGACGAGTAGAGGGAGGCGAGCGGGATGCCGAGGGCCTCTGCCGCCCGCGGGAAGTGCAATTCCTCGGCGACCGCGACGAAACGTCGAAGCAGGGTGATGTTCACGGGGCGCCTTTCGTCGGTTCGCGCGCATTGCGGCCGGTCTTCAGGCTACGTGAGCCAGGACTTCGACGGCACGGGGATCGAGCTGGTGAATCCATGGGGCGGATGACCCGTGCGGGTCACCGGTCGGATGTACGACGTGAATCGACGCACGCCGACGGCCCGCCCGCGAACGTGCGAGCGGTTCTGGTCGGTTACCGTTGCGACGAGCGGTGAGCGAGGGAGGGCGTCATGTCGTCGAGGTTCAGGATCGTGTTCTCGGCCGCCCAGGGCGCTGCCGACCTGTGGACGTACGGCGAGGACGCCCTGGTGGGCCGTGCAGAAGCGCTCGCCGACGACGAGCTGCCGGCGTTGTGGGCCCTGGCGGGGAGCTACTTCTCGCCCACTGCGGATCTTCCGCTGCACAGCAGCCTCTGGGCCGACAAAGCCCGCGCATTCGCGCTGATCACCTACTTCGAAGGTGCGCTTCGACCGCTCGCGAGAGAACGACGTCGACCGCGGAGCCGGATGCCGTCGCACCTCGCGAACGCCCAGCCCGTCCCGTCGACCTCCGAATGGATCGCACGAGCGCACGGGGCGTGATCACGACGCGACGGATGCTCCGGACAGGACGAGCGCCGGACACACCGCTCGTATCCCCGGCCTGCTCGGCCGCGACGCGGCCGAGGAAGCGTCCCGACGAGCGTCGCGGCCGGCGGTCGCCTGGTCCACCGGAGGCGGCCGCGGAACGGCGCCTGGCCGGGATGACCCGCCGCGACTCGCACCCGGCACGGAGACGGCCCTACACTTCGAGGTGCGAGTGCCCGCGTCGAGGGCGCGGCCGGTCGGCCGTTCTCGCGCTGGATGGGGGACGGGATGCGTCGGGGGACACCGCTGATCGCTGGAGTGGTCGCGCTCGCGATCGTGCTCGCCGGGGGACCCGCCGCGCACGCGGCCGTCGCAGAGGCGGGACCCGAACGCGCGGCTCGCGCCGCGCTGGGCGGCGGCGAAGCCACGGATGCTCCGGCGTCACCCTCGCCGGCACCGACCGAGTCGCCCGCTCCTGGCGAGTCATCCGCTCCTGGCGAGTCATCCGCGCCGGTCGAGACATCCGCTCCTGACGAGTCATCCGCGCCCGTCGAACCGACCGAACCGGTCGAAGCCACCAGGCCGCCTGCCGGGCCCGATGCGGTCCAGCCGCGGGCGCAGACCCAGGCCGGGCCCCAGGTCGAGCTGCAGGCGCAGACCGTGGTGACCCCGTTCCCGGGCGGCGCGCACCGGCTCGCGGGCGCCGACCGGTACGCCACCTCGGTGGAGATCTCGAAGCGGTTCGGCGCGAGCGTCCCGGTCGCCTACGTCGCGACCGGCGCGAACTTCCCGGATGCGCTCTCCGCAGCGGCGGCGGCGGCCAGCATCGGCGGGCCGCTCCTGCTCACGGGGCCCACGGCGTTGCCCGAGCTGGTCCGCGCCGAGCTCGTGCGGTTGAAGCCCACCGAGATCATCCTCGCCGGCGACGAGGCGAGTGTCGGCCCCGCCGTGTTCACCGCCCTCTCGGAGATCGCGCCGACCATCCGCCTCGGCGGTGCGAACCGGTTCGAGACCGCCGAGCTGCTGAACGCCGACGCGTTCCAGACCGCCGACCTGGCGTACATCGCCACCGGCTGGGGCTTCCCCGACGCGCTCGCGGCCTCAGCCGTGGCGGGCGCCCAGCGCGCACCCGTGTACCTCGTCGACGGGAACGCGGCGTCGGTGCGTGCCGAGACCCTCGCCGGACTGCACTCACTCGGCGTCAAGACCGTGCGGATCGCCGGCAGCACCCCCTCCGTGAGCGCCGGGATCGAGCAGCAGCTCGCGGCGTCGGGCTTCAGGGTGCACCGTGACGCCGGCGTCGACCGCTTCGAGACCGCGGTCGCGCTCAACGACGCCGTCTACGGCGGGCGCTCGAGCATCGAGCAGGTGTTCATCGCGACGGGCGTCGGATTCGCCGATGCGCTCGCGGGCGCGGCGCTCGCCGGGCGCCTCGGAGCGCCGCTGTACCTGGTCCGGCAGGAGTGCATGCCCGAGCCCGTCTCGAACTCGCTGCTGTCGCTCGCCGCCGACGCGCGCGTCGTCCTCGGCAGCACGCCCTCGGTCGGGCACGACGCCGCCAACGGCAGTCTCTGCATCTACTGGTCCAAGCCCGCGGACGGCCGGATCACCGACGTGTTCGGACCGCGAACGCCCATCTGCACGCCCGGCGGCTGCACCTCGTCGTTCCATCGCGGACTCGATCTCGGCACGGGCTGCGGCCGGCCCATCCGGGCCGCGTCCAGTGGTGGTGTGATCACCGCCGCCCCGGTCGGCACGTTCGGCAACTTCATCCGGGTCTCGCACGCCGGCGGCGTCGACACGGGCTACGCGCACCTGCAGAACGGCGGCATCCTCGTGAACGTCGGAGATTACGTGCGAGCCGGGCAGGTGATCGGCCTCTCGGGCGCGACCGGCGCGGCGACCGGGTGCCATCTGCACTTCGAGGTGTACGTCAACGGCACGCAGGTCGACCCCCTGCCGTTCATGGCGGCGCGCGGCATCGGGTTCTGAGCGGGAGCGGCCGGATCGGGCGGGCGTACCGCCGAGGCGCGATGTCGGTGGCCGGGTGCAAGATAGGTGCATGCCGGAGCTTCCCGAGGTCGAGGCGCTCACGCGGTTCCTGCGTGAACGGGTCGTCGGTCATGCCATCGCATCGGTTCGGCTGGCGTCCATCTCCGCGCTGAAGACGTTCGATCCGCCGCTGTCCGCCCTCGAAGGCGCGACGGTAGAGACGGCCGAGCGTCATGGCAAGTTCGTCGACCTCGACGCCGGGGGCGTGCACCTCGTCTTCCACCTCGCCAGGGCCGGCTGGTTGCGCTGGTACGACGAGCTGCCGACGACGCCGGTCAAGCCGGGCAAATCGCCGCTCGCGATGCGGCTCCGGCTCGACGACGGCGCCGGCTTCGACCTCACCGAGGCCGGCACCAAGAAGTCCCTCGCCGTCTACGTGGTACGCGACGTCGCGCAGGTTCCGGGCATCGCGAGGCTGGGGCCCGACCCCACCGCGCCCGGCTTCACCCTCGACGACTTCGCGGGCGAACTCCGGGGGCGCCGCACGCAGATCAAGGGGGTGCTCCGCGATCAATCGATCTTCGCGGGCATCGGCAACGCGTACTCGGATGAGATCCTGCACGCCGCGCGCATGTCCCCGTACGCACTCGCCGCGAACCTCACCCCCGAGCAGGTCGAGACGCTCTACGCCGCGATGCGTGACACCCTCGCCGAGGCGGTCGCCGTGGCATCCGGCAAGCCGCCCGCCGACCTCAAAGACGCCAAGCGTCGCGGCATGCACGTGCACGGCCGCACCGGCGAGACCTGCCCCGTGTGCGGCGACACCGTCAGGCAGGTGATCTTCGCCGACTCGACGTTCCAGTACTGCCCGACCTGCCAGACGGGCGGTAAGCCGCTCGCCGACCGGCTGCGGTCGCGACTGGTCAAGTGAGTGCGCGGCCAGCGGGCTGAGTCCGGGCCGGTGCCGTGACCGGCGCCAGCACGCCGGGCGCACACGTCACGCGTGACGGCCGCGCGAGCCGTTCGCGTCGTTGGGTCCCCGGTGCTCGTCGACATCGCGGCGGACGTCGGATCCGCTGCGGTCGTCGACGTCCCGCCGGGTGTCGGCCGCCCGCGCGTCGTCCGTGACGTCAGGATCGACCTCGTCGGCCCGGCGCAGCCGGTCCTGCGTCTCCTGCTGCAGCCCGGCCGCCTGCGACTGCTTGGCCTCGCTCTCGCGCGCCAGCCGATCCGCTTCGAGCTTGGCCGCTCGCGCGTCCGCGTCGGCCTTCGCGGCGTCGGCCGAGGCCTGGGCGGCGGCGACGCTCTCGGCTTCCGCGCGGTCTTGCGTGCGCTGCGCCTCCGCCCGGATCTCCTGCGCTTTGCTCCGCTGCTGATTGGCCCGCGTCTCGCGTGCCTTCCGCGACATCATCGCCACGATGATCACGACGGCGATGACGACGACGACCGCGACGATGATCCAGATGAGTGTGCCGGTATCCACGATGATCCGCCTCCTCGAAATTCGGGTGACTCCAGTGGACCGCGATTCGGATGCCTCGGGCAACGGCTTGCGGATCGGTGCCGATTCGTGCTCGCGGCCGAGGCCGATGCGTCAGGTGGTCGCAGGTGCAGGGGCAGGTGCAGGCGGAGGCGGAGGATGGAGGAGCTATCCGCATGAGCAGGGCGCAGGTCGCAGGTGCATGGCGCAGGTCACACGTCGCGCAGGTCACAGGTCACAGGGCGCAGGACGCAGGTGCATGGCACAGGGCGTAGGGCCCAGGGCGCAGGTGCATGGCGCAGAGCGCAAGGTTGCACATCGCAGGTCGCAGGATGCGACCCCCGGAGCAGCCCGGAGGATCGGGTCGCAGGAGGCGACCCCTGGAACACACCGCAGTAGCATGACGAGGTGCACCCGACGAGGCGCCTGGAGCGACCGGAGATCGCAGCACGACTCCGCGCCTCGGGGTGCGTCTTCGCCGACGAGGAAGCCCGGTTGCTCGACGAGGCCGCTGATGACGCGCAGACGCTGGTCGACCTCGTCGAACGGCGTGCGGCCGGCGAACCCCTCGAGCCGTTGCTCGGCTGGGTCGACTTCGCGGGTCTTCGGCTCCGGGTGGGGCCCGGCGTGTTCGTCCCCCGGCAGCGCACCTCGGTGCTCGCGATGGAAGCGGGTCGGCTCGCCTCGTCGAAGTCGGCACCGGTCGTCGTGGACCTCTGCTGCGGTGTCGGCGCGATCGCCGCCGTCATCGGGGCCACGGGAGCACCGCATCGGCTCGTGGCGGCGGATCTGGACCCCGCGGCGGTCGAGCTCGCCGCGCAGAATCTCGCCGCGTACGACGGCGAGGCCTACGTGGGCGACCTGTACGACGCGCTCCCACGTGCCCTCGAAGGCAGGGTCGACGTGCTCGCGGTCAACGCGCCCTACGTGCCCAGCGCCGAGATCGGGGGGATGCCGCGCGAAGCGCGGGAGTACGAGCCCCGGCATGCCCTCGACGGCGGCGCCGACGGGCTCGAGCTCCACCGGCGCGTAGCCGGCGCGGCGCGGGACTGGCTCGCCCCCGGTGGTCACCTGCTCATCGAGTCGAGCACGGCCCAGGCCGAGTGCACCGAGCAGCTCGTGCGCGCGATCGGCCTCAGCACGCGCATCGTCTCCGACGACGAGCTCGGCGCGACGGTCGTGATCGGGGTGGCGCCGGCCTGATGCCCGCGCTGACGCGCATCACTCGTCGCCGGACCTGGCTGCGCGCAGGATGGCCATCACCTCGTCGTCCGTGGTCTGCGCGAAGTCGACGTAGTGCATCCCGACCGCCATGAAGCTTCGCGGCGCCCGGAGCGCGACGACCTCATCGGCCTCGTGGAAGGAGGCGATCACGTCGGGCGCGGCGACGGGCGTTGCGAGGACCACCCGGACTGCACCGAGCTCGCGGGCCATCGCGCAGGCCACGCGTGCCGTGGCGCCGGTCGCCACGCCGTCGTCGACCACGACGGCCGTGCGACCCGCGAGGTCGATGGGCGCAGCTCCGCCACGGAACCGGGCGACCCGGGCCTCGACCTCCGCGCGCTCGCGGCGCTCGAGCGCGCGGGCCTCGCGCTCGTCGATCCGCGTTCGGCTGCGGACGTCGTCGTTCCAGACGACGGCTCCGCGCTCGCCGACCGCGCCCATCGCCACCTCGCGCTGCCAGGGCACCCCGATCTTGCGGACGACGAGCACGTCGAGCGGTGCGTCGAGGGCACGCGCGACCTCGTCGGCGACCGGGACGCCACCGCGGGGAAGCCCGAGCACGATCGGGCGGTCGAGCAGGCGCGAGCGGAGCTCGAGCCCCAGCCGCCGACCCGCATCGCGCCGGTCGGCGAAGCGTTCGATCGGCACTATCGGTCACCTCACTCCAGGTCGTCGTACGGCCTCGCTACCTCGGTGGAACGCTGCTCGTCAAGCCCTAACTTTCGGCGCAGTCGAGCCGCTACCGTGACTGTCGGAACGGGAATTCCAATCGTGAATCGGCCACTGACGGTACGGGGGTGCGGGACGTCGCCGAGGAACGACAAGCCGGAGAGGGGCCGGCTCGGGCGGGCGGTGCTGGGGGCACCGCCCGCCACTTCTTTGCCCGCGAGGGTGCGCGCCCCAACGCGACACGGGCCCGCGGTGTGACACGAATGGCGCGAGCGGCCGCGCGGTGGCGACCGTCTGTGCGACACGGGGCCGCGGCGTGGCGCGAGTGCCCCGATCAGCGGCTCAGTGTGGGGTGGGCGCACCCTCGGGCAGGTCGGCCGGCCTCCGGATGAAGAGCGCGCCGACGATCGCGCCGAGCGAGACGATCGCGCCGACGAGGAACGCCGCGCGGATGCCCTGCGCCTGCGCGGCGATCTCAGCCGCTCCGGCCGCGGCGGCCGCGGTCTGGCTGCCGGCCATGACCGCGATGAACAGGGCGGTGCCGGTCGCGCCGGCGACCTGCTGCACGGTGCCGATGATCGCCGAGCCGTGCGAGTAGAAGCGCGGCTGCACCGACCCGAGGGCCGACGTGAACAGCGGCGTGAACATGAATGCGAGCGCCGCCGACATCGCGAGATGCATCAGCAGCACGAGCCACACCGGCGTCGTCTCGCCCAGCATCGTGAACGACCACAGGGCGCCGCTCAGCACGATGCTCGCGGGCACGAGCAGCGGAGTCGGTCCGAACCGGTCGTACAGCCGGCCGACGACGGGACCGAGCAGCCCCATGAGCAGCCCACCCGGGAGCAGCAGCAGCCCGGTCTCCAGCGGGTCGAGCAGCAGCACGCGCTGGAGGTAGTACGGCAGCACGATGATGGTGCCGAACAGCGACGCCATGAGCACGATCATGAGCGCGACGGAGATGCTGAAGTTGCGCGACCGGAACGTCCGCAGATCGAGCAGGGCACGGTCGTGGCGCTGCAGTGCGATCTGCCGCCAGATGAACGCGGCGATACCGGCGACGCCGACCCCGAACGCGATCCAGATGACGGCCGTCGGCGTGGCCGCGGCGTCGGCCGCCGCGGACCCGTGTCCGCCGCCTTCGCCGCCGAGCTGGCTGAGCCCGTACACGAGCCCGCCGAAGCCGAACGCCGAGAGCACGACGGAGAACAGGTCGATCGGCAGGCGCCGCGGCTCGTTCACGGTCTCGACCTTGCGGATGCCGATGATGAGCATCGTGACGGCGATCGGCAGCACGAGCCAGAACATGAACCGCCACGAGGCGAGACTCAGGATGAGGCCCGAGATCGTGGGGCCGATGGCGGGGGCCACCGACATGACGATCGACACCCGGCCCATGAAGCGCCCGCGCTCTGCCGCGGGCACGACGGTCATCAGCGTCGTCATGAGCAGCGGCATCATGATCGCCGTGCCACTGGCCTGCACGACGCGTGCGGCGAGCAGCACTTCGAACCCCGGCGCCAGCGCCGCCAGCAGGGTTCCCGCCGAGAACAGGGTCATCGCGGTGATGAAGATCGGCCTGGTCGGGAACCGTTGCAGCAGGAACCCCGTGATCGGGATCACGACCGCCATCGTGAGCAGGAACGCCGTGGTGAGCCACTGCGCGGCCGTGACCGTGATGCCGAGGTCGTCGACCAGGTGGGGCACGGCGACGCCCATGATGGTCTCGTTCAGGAAGACCACGAAGGTCGAGGCGAGCAGCAGCCAGATGACGCGGGTGTTGGGGCGCGTCGTCGAGTCGTCGCGCCCAGCGGCCTCGCTGCGCGTCGGAGACGCTTCGAGCGGCTCAGCGCCGCCCGGCGCGTCGAGATCGGAAACGGCGCGTTCGGTCACGGGGGTCCTATCGATGGCGGCGCGAGGGCGCCGGGAAGTCACGGCATGTGGTTCAAACCTCGTCGGGACGACGGGCTATTCCCGAATCCGGCGATCGATAGGAACGTATGTTTCGTGACGTCGTGATCGAACGCGGAGCGGTTTACGGTGCGGGGGCCGGACCGTCGGTCGGCGTCGCCTCGGGAAGCCAGCCCTTCAGCAGCTCTTCCTCAGGGGCGAGCTCGTCTTCCTCGCGGCGCTCGGCGGCCGCGTCGTCGGCGTCGGACGTGTGGTTCGGCGTCTGGTCGGTCATACCGCCACGATACCGCGGACGGCCGACACGGCCCGGACCACTGCGTCCGCGGCCATGCGGATCTCGTCGTCGGTCGTCTCACGGCCTAGCGTGAACCGCACGGCGGTCTGCGCGAGGTCGGCCGGCACACCCATCGCGGTGAGCACGTGCGACGGCTCGTCACGTCCCACCGCGCACGCGGATCCGCTCGAGCTCAGCACGCCGTCACGTTCGAGCTCGAGCAGCACCGGCTCACCGGCCGCCCCGGGGAAGACGAACGACGCGGTCCCGGGCAGACGAGACTGCGGATCGCCGGTGAGCCGGGCGCCCGGCACCTCGCGGAGCACGTGGGCCACGAGCTCACGCCCGAGCGCGCCGACCCGCTCCGACGCCTCGGCTCGTTCGGCCTCGGCGAGTTGCAGTGCCGTCGCGAACGCGACGGCACCCGCGACGTTCTCGGTGCCCGAGCGCCGCCCGCGCTCCTGCCCGCCGCCGTGCAGCACCGGCTCGAGCGGCACGCGACCGCGCGCGACGAGCGCCCCGGTGCCCTTCGGTGCCCCGACCTTGTGGCCGGCGAGCGAGAGCGCGTCGACGCCGAGCTC
Source organism: Agromyces protaetiae (assembly GCF_030866785.1). NCBI lineage: Bacteria > Bacillati > Actinomycetota > Actinomycetes > Micrococcales > Microbacteriaceae > Agromyces > Agromyces silvae. The sequence goes on from NZ_CP133018.1 coordinate 1,215,753, forward strand.
GTCGAGCCCGAGCGGCAGCCAGCCTGCGGCCTGCACGGCATCGGTGTGCATGCGTGCGCCGACCTCGTGCGCGAGCTCCGCGAGCTCGGCGATCGGCTGCACCGTGCCGACCTCGTTGTTCGCGAGCTGCACCGACACCAGTGTCGTGTCGTCCCGCAGCACCCGGGCCAGCTCGTCGGCTGTCACGAGCCCGGTGTCGCCCACCGCCGCGAACGAGATCTCGAACCCGTGCAGCCGCTCGAGGTACGACGCCGTCTCGAGCACCGCCTCGTGCTCCACGGGCGAGATCACGATGTGCCGGCCGCGAGGCGTCGCGAGCGCGATGCCCTTGATTGCGAGGTTGTCGGCCTCGGTGCCGCCGCTGGTGAACACGACGTCCCCGGGTCTCGCCCCGGTCACCGTCGCGACGGTCTCCCGGGCCCAGGCCAGGGCGCGGGCGGCCTCGTCGCCCAGCCGGTGCCGGCTCGACGGGTTGCCGAACGCGCCGGTGAGGTAGGGCCACATCGCCTCGAGCGCCTCGCGGCGCACGGGCGAGGTCGCGGCGTGATCGAGGAAGATCACGGTGTGCCTCCGCCCGCGCCCCCGCCCTCGATCACGACGTCGAGCCCGAGATCGAGCGAGCGCACCGAGTGGGTGAGCGCGCCGACCGAGATCACGTCGACGCCGGTCGCTGCGATCGCGGCCACCGTCTCGAGGGAGACTCCTCCCGATGCCTCGACGACGGCACGGCCGCCGATGCGGGCGACGCCGTCGCGGAGTTCATCGAGCGTGAAGTTGTCGAGCATGATCGTGTCGGCACCGCCGGCGAGCACCGCGTCGAGCTGATCGAGCCGGTCGACCTCGACCTCGAGGTGCACGGTGTGCGGCAACCGGTCGCGGGCGTCGCGGAGCGCGGTGGCCAGGTCGGTGCCGCCGGCGGTCAGCACGGCGAGGTGGTTGTCCTTCGCCATGACCGCATCCGACAGCGATCGGCGGTGATTGCGGCCGCCTCCGTCGCGCACCGCCTGGCGCTCGAGGCTGCGCAGGCCCGGCGTGGTCTTTCGGGTGTCCACGACCCGCGCCCTCGTGCCGTCGACCGCGGCGACGTATCGTGCGGTCAGCGTCGCGATGCCCGACATACGCTGTACGAGGTTCAGCGCGACGCGCTCGGCGCGCAGGATGCCTCGCGCCGGACCCGCCACGCGCGCGAGCGCCGCGCCCGCCTCGAACCGATCGCCGTCGGCGGCGGCCGGTCGCACCTCGATGCGGTCGTCCACGAGCCGGAACGCGGCGGCGAACACGTCCACGCCCGAGAGCACGCCGGGTTCCCGTGCGACCAGGTCGGCGGTGGCGGTCGCCTCGGCCGGAATGAGGGTCTCGCCCGTGAGGTCGCCCCACGGCGCGTCCTCGTCGAGCGCGGCTCCGACGATCCGGTCGATCTCGCGGCGGTCGGTCATCAGGCGGCCTCCAGTTCGGGGTTCACGTTCGACGTGGGCGATTCGACCGCGTGCGGGGCGTCCGCGCGAGAGTGCGCGCCGACGCTCACGCGCCGGGCGCGCGCGGCCGCGACCGTGAGGCGTGCGAGGTCGAGCAGGTTGCGGTCTTCCGCGCTCGCGCGGTCGACCGGCTCGGCCGCGTGCCAGGCGTCGAGCAGCGCGGATGCCTCGGCCAGTCCGGTCTCGTCGCGCTCGACGCCGACCCGGCTCCACATAAGCTCCTGCAGCGCGGCGCGGCTGAACGGCGGGAGTCCGTCGGGTCGCGAGTCGTCGGCACTATCGAACGACACGCCGGGCGACGGGGTTCCGGGCGCGGCGTGGCGGGGCGTCGTCCCGACGACTCGCGACGCCGACCGAGCGCCGTCGAGCGAACGCGCCGCCCGATCGGCGAACACCGCAGCCTCGAGCAACGAGTTCGACGCGAGCCGGTTCGCGCCGTGCACGCCCGTGCGCGCGCACTCGCCGACGGCCAGCAGGCCGGGAAGGCTCGTGCGCGCGTCGAGGTCGGTCGCTATGCCGCCCATGGCGTAGTGCGCCGCGGGGGTGACGGGCACGGGCTCACGCGACCAGTCGAACCCCGCGTCGCGCAGCACCCGGTCGATGCCCGGGAATCGCCGCGCGAGTCGCCCCGTGCCCGAGCCGCGCGCGTCCCGCGCGGTGGCGTCCAAGGCCGTGGCGTCCAAGGCCGTGGCATCCGGGGGCGTGGCATCCAGCGCGGTGGCGTCCAAGAGCACGGGCGCGCCGCCCTGCTCGCGCATGCGCCGCCAGACGGCACGCGCCACCACGTCGCGGGGTGCGAGATCGCCGCGCGGATCGATCTCGAGCATGAATCGCTCGCCGCGCGCATCGCGCAGGACGGCCCCTTCGCCGCGCACGGCCTCGGAGATGAGCGGCGTGCCCGGCGCCGCGAGCGCCGTGGGATGGAACTGCGTGAACTCGAGATCGGCGACGACCGCTCCCGCGCGCCACGCAGCCGCGACGCCGTCGCCCGTCGCCACGGCCGGGTTCGTCGTATGCCGGTAGAGGCATCCGCTGCCGCCGGTCGCGAGCACGACCGTGTCCGCGCGCCGCTCCACCCGCTCGCCTGACGCCTCGAGCACGATGGCCCCGACCACCCGGACCCCCGAAACTCCGTGCTCCTGCCGACCTTCGGGGTCGATGTCGTGGGCCGGCTCGTCGGCGTCGTCGCGCTCGACGATGAGGTCGACGAGCATGGCGTCTTCCGTGATGCGCACGGCGCGGCGCCGCACGGTCGCCACGAGTGCGTGCTCGATCGCGGCACCCGTGGCATCGCCGCCCGCATGCAGGATGCGCGCTCGGGAATGCGCTGCCTCGAGGCCGCGCGCGAGCCCGGACTCACCGCCGTCGAACGCGACGCCGAATCGAATGAGGTCCCGCACGCGGGCCGGCCCCTCGGCGCACAGCACCCGCACGGCTTCGGGATCGGCGAGGCCGGCGCCCGCCTCGAGTGTGTCCGCGGCGTGCCGGTCGGCCGAGTCGTCGGGGAAGAGTGCCGCGGCGATGCCACCTTGCGCGTGGCGGGTGCTGCCCTCGCCGAGCGCGGTCTTGGTGACGACCTCGACCTCGTGCCCGGCGTCGGCCGCCTTCACCGCCGTCCACAGCCCGGCGATGCCGCCGCCGATCACCAGCACCCGGGACATCTCAGGCTCCCGGAACGGCTGCCGGAGGCTCGGCGGCCGCGGTGTTCACGACTGGCGGCTTCGCCGCCGCGGTGTTCACGACCGGCGGCTTCGCCGCCAGCATGCGCTCGAGTGCGAGCCGGGCCGGGTCGGCGACGTCTGCGGGCACGGTGATGCGATTGACGGTGCGCCCGGCGACGAGCTCCTCGAGCACCCAGGCGAGGTAGCCGGGGTGGATGCGGTACATCGTCGAGCACGGGCAGACCACCGGGTCGAGGCAGAAGATCGTGTGTTCGGGATGCTCCGCCGCGAGCCGCTGCACGAGATTGATCTCGGTGCCGATCGCGAACGTCGTGCCAGGCGGGGCCGCGGCGATCGCCTTCACGATGAAATCGGTCGACCCCGAGGCATCCGCCGCATCGACGACCGGAGCCGGGCACTCGGGGTGCACGATCACGCGCACGCCCGGGTGCTCGGCGCGCGCTTGCGCGATCTGGTCGACCGTGAAGCGGCGGTGCACCGAGCAGAACCCGTGCCAGAGGACGACCCGGGCGTCGGCCAGCGCCTCGGTGGTGTTGCCGCCGAGCGGTCGCCGGGGGTTCCACATCGGCATCTGCTCGAGCGGCACGCCCATGGCCTTGGCGGTGTTCCGGCCGAGGTGCTGGTCGGGGAAGAACAGCACCCGCTCGCCGCGTTCGAACGCCCACTCGAGCACGGTGCGGGCGTTGGACGATGTGCAGACGATGCCGCCGTGGCGGCCGACGAAGCCCTTCAATGCCGCCGACGAGTTCATGTAGGTGACCGGGATGATCGGCAGCCGGCCGTCGGCGCCGGGGGTGTCGAGGTCGCCGTAGACCTCGGTGAGCTGCTCCCAGCATTCCTCGACGCTCGACTCGTCGGCCATGTCGGCCATCGAGCAGCCGGCGGCGAGGTTCGGCAGGATCACGGCCTGCTCGGGGCGCGAGAGCAGGTCGGCGGTCTCGGCCATGAAGTGCACGCCGCAGAACACGATGGCCTCGGCGTCGGGCCGGGTGAGCGCGGCGTTCGCGAGCTGGAACGAGTCGCCGACGAAGTCGGCGTGCTGGACGACCTCGTCGCGCTGGTAGAAGTGCCCGAGCACGACGGCCCGGTCGCCGAGCGTGGCCTTGGCGGCGCGGATGCGGGCGTGCAGCTCGTCGTTGCCGGCCCGCCGGTACTCCTCGGGCAGTGCGCCCTGACGTGGTGCGCCGGTCGGGATGACATCGCCCTGGGACGCGCCGGGCCCGTAGCCGGACGGCCCGCTGTCGAACTCCCAGGGGCCGTCGGCGAGCTCGGGCGCGCACGTGTCGCCCTTCGACGCCCCGGTCGAGATGAGGCGGATGGTCCGGTCGACGGAGGCGACGAGCCTCGGGTCCCTGGCCGGGGGCGGCGCGATGGTCATGATGCGGGTCCTCTCGTCGGGAGCACGGCGGTCATCTGGGGTTCGGGAGCGAACCGGTACAGCGCGGGCGGGCGATGCCGCGTGCCGGCGCGGCGCTCGCCGGTGTCGACGAGCGTGCCGGATGCCTCGACGGTGCGCCGGAAGTTCGCGGGGTCGAGGCGTTTCCTGAGCACGACCTCGTGGACGGCGCGCAGCTCGGCGATCGTGAACGTCTCGCCGAGGAGCGCGTGCGCGATCCGGGAGTACTCGAGCTTCGTGCGGAGCCGCCACAGTGCGTAGTCGATGATCTGCCGGTGGTCGAAGGCGAGCTCGGGCAGCTCGTCTTCATCGAACCAGTGCACGTTCTCGTCGGCGACGGCACGCTCCACGTCGGCGGACTGCACGAGCGCCCAGTACACGACCGAGACCACGCGCTCGCCGGGGGAGCGGTCGACGGCGCCGAACGTGTAGAGCTGCTCGAGGTACTTCGGCGTCAGCCCCGTGGTCTCGCGCAGGGTGCGGCCGGCGGCCTGGTCGAGTCCCTCGTCGTGGGGGAGCCAGCCGCCTGGCAGTGCCCACCGGTCGAGGTCGGGCTCGCGGAGCCGGCGCACGAGCGGCAGCCGGAGGTTCGGCCGCGATCGCTCGTCGTCGGGGCTCAGCGCGAAGATCACCGTGGAGACCGCCAGGCGCGCGGCGGCGCCCGCGTCGCGGGGGACTCCTGCAGCCATCGTTCTGCGCCCTTCACCGGAGGTTCGGTCTGAGTTCAAGTCATCGTGACACGAACTCGCTGGACTCAGCTTACAGTCAATCTGACGCGAAGTGAAATCGCCCGGCTGTACGCATGTGGCGCCCGCGAGGGAGGCGCGCGACGCGGGTGGTCGGCTAGGATCGGCAGCACAATCGCACATCGGGCCATCGACGCATCGCGGGAGAGCCGGACGCCCTGGAGACCAGGGCACGCCGGCACCGAAGGAGCAAGCCTCCCCGCCAATCTCTCAGGTCACAGCTACCGCGATGACGAGGCCGCTCTGAAAAGTGGATCGAGCACTTCGCCTCGTCCCGCCCACGGTGAAAGCGCTCAGGCGCGAAGCTCTCAGGCCCATGACAGAGGGGGAGTTCTCACACGGCGTCAGCCGTTCGTCTCACACGACTCAGGAGAACTCGTGACTGCATCCGGCCCAACCACCGCACGGCTCAGCCCGCTCGACGAGGTGCACCGCGCCTCCGGCGCCTCCTTCACCGACTTCGCCGGCTGGCAGATGCCCGTCCGATACTCGTCGGACCTCGCCGAGCATCATGCGGTGCGCGAGCGGGCCGGGCTGTTCGACCTCTCGCACATGGGCGAGATCGTGGTGTTCGGTCCCGAGGCGGGTGCCGCGCTCGACGCCGCGCTCGCTGGCAAGCTGTCCGCGATCGCCGAGGGGCAGGCGAAGTACTCGCTGCTGCTGAACGCCGACGGCGGCATCGTCGACGACCTCGTCGTCTATCGCACGGGTCCTGACCGGTTCATGGTCGTCGCGAACGCGTCCAACCGCGAGGTGGTCGCCGCCGCGCTCCGCGAGCGCGCCGCGTCCTTCGACGTCGAGGTATTCGACGAGAGCGACGACGTCGCGCTCATCGCGCTGCAGGGCCCGGACGCCCTCGAGGTGCTCCAGGAGACGCCGGGCTTCGGCGTCGAGGGCCCCGGCAACGACGACGAGGACTTCGACGCGCGCATCGCCGACCTCAAGTACTACCGGGCCTTCGCCGCGACCTACGAGGACCAGCCGCTGCTCGTCGCCCGGACCGGCTACACGGGCGAGGACGGCTTCGAGCTGTACCTGGCGCCCGATCGCGCCCCGGGCCTCTGGCAGGCGCTGCGCGAGACCGGCGGCTCCCGCGTCGTCCCGTGCGGGCTCGCGAGTCGCGACACGCTCCGGCTCGAGGCGGGCATGCCGCTCTACGGTCAGGAGCTCACGACCGACACCCTCCCCGTCCAGGCCGGGCTCGGCCGCGTCGTCGCGCTGTCGAAGGACGGCGACTTCGTCGGCCGCGCGGCGGTCGAGCGCGGGCCGGGCGCCGAGGCGCCGGTCCTCGTCGGCCTGACCGCGGAGGGGCGTCGCGCCCCGCGCTCCGGCTACGAGGTCTACGACGGCGAAGGGGCGGATGCCACGCGCGTCGGCGCCGTCACGTCGGGGGCGCTCTCGCCGTCGCTCGGACACCCCGTCGCCATGGCGTACGTCGCGCCGGAGCTGGCCGTGGCCGGCTCCCGGCTCTTCGTCGACGTGCGTGGCACGCGCGTGCCGGCCACCGTCGTCGATCTGCCCTTCTACCGCCGCCCTGATTGATCCCATCGCTTGGCTGATCCATCGACCCTGGCCGACGGCGCACGCCCGCGGCCGATCCGAATCCCTGACCTACCGAGGAGCACCACCATGACCGATGTGACCACCCTGCAGTACACCGAAGAGCACGAGTGGGTGCTGGTCGACGGCGACACCGCCGTGATCGGCATCACCGACTACGCGGCCGAGAAGCTCGGCGACGTCGTCTACGTCGACCTGCCCGCGGCCGGCACCGCCGTCAGTGCCGGCACGGTCATCGGCGAGATCGAGTCGACGAAGTCCGTGGGCGAGCTGTTCGCACCCGTCGACGGCGAGGTCGTCGAGGCGAACCAGGCCGTGATCGACACGCCCGAGCTGGTGAACAGCGACCCGTTCGGCGAGGGCTGGCTGATCAAGGTCAAGGCGGCCGAGCTGCCCGCCATGCTCAGCCACGCCGAGTACCGCGCTCTGGTCGGCGAGTAAGGCCGCAGCACGACGATGAACCGCGCCTCTTCCGCCTTCGGCCCCGACGCCTTCGCCCGGCGCCACATCGGCACCGCCCCGGCCGACCAGCAGCGCATGCTCGACGAGCTCGGCTACGGATCGCTCGACGAGCTCATGCACGCCGCCGTCCCGGCCTCCATCCGCATCGGCGAGCAGCTGACCTCCGTGATCCCCGCCGCGGCCACCGAGCGCGAGGCGATCGCCGAGCTCCGCGCGCTCGCCGAGCAGAACGCGCCCCGCACCTCGATGATCGGCCTCGGCTACTTCGGCACGATCACACCCGCGGTCATCCAGCGGAACGTGCTCGAGAACCCGAGCTGGTACACGGCCTACACGCCGTACCAGCCCGAGATCTCGCAGGGCAGGCTCGAAGCGCTGATCAACTTCCAGACCATGGTCGAGGATCTCACCGGGCTGGACATCGCCAACGCGTCGATGCTCGACGAGAGCACCGCGGTCGTCGAGGGCATGCTGCTCGCGCGCCGCGCCTCGAAGTCCGCGTCGAACCGGTTCGTGGTCGACGCCGACGCGCTGCCGCAGACGCAGGCGCTGCTGGCCGCGCGGGCCGAAGCCGTCGGCATCGAGCTCGTCGTCGCCGATCTCGCCGGAGGCAAGGCCGACCACGGTGAGCACTTCGGGGTGTTCGTGCAGTACCCCGGGGCATCCGGCCGGGTCTGGAACCCCGCCGACGTCATCGCGGCGTCGAAGGCGCAGGGCGGTCTCGCGGTCGTCGCGGCCGACCTGCTCGCCCTCGCGCTGATCACGAGCCCCGGTGAGCTGGGCGCCGACGTCGCCGTCGGCACCTCGCAGCGGTTCGGTGTGCCCATGGGCTTCGGCGGTCCGCACGCCGGGTACATGGCGGTCCGCAAGGGCCTCGAACGGCAGCTGCCGGGCCGGCTCGTCGGCGTGTCCGTCGATGCATCCGGGCAGCCGGCCTACCGGCTGAGCCTGCAGGCGCGTGAGCAGCACATCCGGCGTGAGAAGGCGACGTCGAACATCTGTACCGCCCAGGTGCTGCTCGCCGTCATGGCCTCGATGTACGCGGTCTATCACGGGCCCCGAGGCATCCGGCACATCGCGACCGAGACCGCAGCGAAGGCGCGCCTGCTCGCGACCTGGCTCGAGGAGATCGGCCAGCGCCCCGCGCACGAGGCGTACTTCGACACCCTCAGCGTGCACGTACCCGGCCTGGCCGCGAACGTCGTCGCCCGGGCTCGCGAGCTCGGCGTGCACCTCTGGCAGGCCGACGAGGCCACCGTGCAGGTGTCCGTCGACGAGACCACGACCTGGCACGACCTGCATACGGTCGTGCGCGCCTTCGGCGGGCCCGAGTCGCGCGACGTCGGATTCGTCGGCGGCACCTTCGCCAACGCCATCCCCGAAGCGCTGCACCGCACCTCGGGATACCTCGAGCATCCGGTGTTCAACACGCACCAGTCCGAGACCCAGATGATGCGGTACCTGAAGACCCTCGCCGACCGCGACTACGCGCTCGACCGGGGCATGATCCCGCTCGGGTCGTGCACCATGAAGCTCAACGCCGCGACCGAGATGCAGGCCGTCACCTGGCCGGAGTTCGCCGAGCTGCACCCGTTCGCCCCCGAGGCCGACGTCGTCGGCTCGCTCGGACTCATCGAACAGCTCGAGTCGTGGCTCGCGGAGGTGACCGGGTACGACACCGTCTCGCTGCAGCCCAACGCGGGCAGCCAGGGTGAGCTCGCGGGCCTGCTCGCCATTCGCGGCTACCACCGCGCCAACGGCGACACCGAGCGCGACGTGTGCCTGATCCCGTCGAGCGCGCACGGCACGAACGCGGCGTCGGCCGTGCTCGCAGGGCTACGCGTCGTGGTCGTCGCCACCGACGAGCTCGGCAACGTCGACCTCGACGACCTCAGGACCAAGATCGCCGAGCACGCCGACCGGCTCGCGGCGCTCATGATCACCTACCCGTCGACGCACGGCGTCTACGAGCACGACGTCACGCAGGTCACGCAGGCCGTGCACGACGCCGGCGGCCAGGTGTACGTCGACGGCGCGAACCTCAACGCGCTCCTCGGCTACGCCCGTTTCGGCGACTTCGGCGGCGACGTCTCGCACCTCAACCTGCACAAGACGTTCTGCATCCCGCACGGCGGCGGCGGACCCGGCGTCGGGCCGGTCGCGGCGAAGGCGCACCTCGCGCCGTACCTGCCCGGCCACCCGATGGCGCAGCGCGCCGACCACGCCGGAGGCTTCGTGCACGAGGGCGGGCCGGTCTCGGCAGCGCCCTACGGGAGCCCTTCGATCCTGCCCATCTCGTGGGCCTACGTGCGCATGATGGGCGCCGAGGGCCTCAAACAGGCGACGGCCGCTGCGGTGCTCGCGGCGAACTACGTGGCCGCACGCCTGCGCGAGCACTACCCGGTGCTGTACACGGGCGACCACGGACTCGTCGCGCACGAGTGCATCCTCGATCTGCGGCCGCTCACCGCCGCGACCGGCGTGACCGTCGACGATGTGGCCAAGCGGCTCGTCGACTACGGCTTCCACGCGCCGACGATGTCGTTCCCGGTCGCCGGCACGCTCATGGTCGAGCCGACCGAGTCGGAAGACCTCGCGGAGCTCGAGCGGTTCATCGAGGCCATGATCCGGATCAAGGAGGAGGCCGACGCCGTGGCGGCGGGAAAGTGGCCGGCCGAGGACAACCCGCTGCGGAACGCCCCGCACACGGCCGAGTCGGTCATCGCGGGCGAGTGGACGCATCCGTACACGCGCGAGCAGGCGGTGTACCCGGTGCGCTCGCTCGTGCGCGGCAAGTACTGGCCGCCGGTGCGCCGGATCGACCAGGCCTACGGCGACCGCAACCTGGTCTGCGCGTGCCCGCCGATCGAGGCGTTCGCGTAACCCATCCGCACTCGCGTCGCGATCCGCGGGCGTGCTCACGAACCGCGGATCGCGACGGGTCGACGGCGAGCTCGGCAGCGGGTCCGCGGTCAGGCGCGGGCCGGGCGCGGCGGGGCGGCATGGCGGCCGCGTTCGGTGAGCGGATGCCTCGGGGCGGGCGCTGCGGCCGGGGCGACCCGTTCGAGGCGGCGGATCGCCCGGCGCTCGGCGTCGGCGATCTCGTCGGGCGAAGCGGTGGCGAACAGGCGATCGGTGTCGCGCGCGGCGAGATGCTGCGCGGCGGCGACGTGTGCGAGAAACATGGGGGAGTCCTTCAGTCATGGCGGCCGGGGAAGGCCGATGTGCTCCACGGTGCTCGCGGACGGAATCGGCCGGAACCGAGCGGGCCCGCAGAGCCACTCCGGGCGTACACTGAGGGTCTCTCGGATTGGGGGCCTCGAATGTCCACGATCGACCTGCTGGCCGGCCTTGCGACGCTGGCGTTCGCCGGTGTCTTCATCGGGTGCTCGGTGCTCGCCTCTGGCGGGCTCTCGCTCGAGCGTCGTGCCGAGCTGATGGAGCGGCGGGACCCCGCCGGCGCCGCCGCGCTGCGGCGGGCGCAGACCCTCCACGACCTGTCCTACATCGGCATGTTCGGTGACGAGGCGTTCGGGGCGGTCTGCATGCCGAGTCGCCGTTCCTCGCTCGACATGGCCATGATCCGCGCGTCGGACGCCGACCTACGGGTGGAGCCGCCCGAGGAGGCGCTGCCCCCGATGCCCGCGACGGTGACCGCGCTCGCCCGCGGGTCGCACGTCGCGCTCAGCCGGCGGGCGGCGCGAAGAGCTCGGGCCACCATCCGGCGGCGAGCGGGTATCCGATGAAGGAGACCATGTCGAGGATCCAGTGCGCGATGACGAGCGGCATCGTGCGGCCCCATCGCTGATAGCACCAGCCGAAGACGATGCCCATCGCGACGTTGCCGGCGAAGGGCCCGATGCCCTGATAGAGGTGGTACGTGCCGCGGAGGAGTGCGCTCGAGAGGATCGTGGCCCACGGGCCGACCCCGAGCTCGCGCAACCGGGTGAAGAGGTAGCCGACGACGATGAGCTCCTCGGTGAGGGCGGCCTTGAGGGCTGCGAGCACGAGGATCGGGATCGTCCACCAGTGCGTGTCGAGCGGTGACGGCACGACCGCGACGGTGATGCCGAGCGCGCGACCGGCGGCGTACAGCGCGAGACCGGGCACCCCGATCACGAGGACGAGGCCGAGACCGGACGCGAGATCGCGAGCCGGTCGGGTGAGGTCGAAGCCGATGCGGCGGAAGGGGCTCTGCCCGGGCCGCCACAGGAGGTAGAGCACGAGGGCGACCACGGCCAGCCCGAACACCACGTCGAGGAATTGGTAGGTGAAGTCCAGCCATTCCCGGCTCGACCGCGACTGGTTGATGGCGGCGGACTGCTGCGACAATGGCCGTTCGTCGGTCAGGCGCGCGACGATCGACACGATGGAGTAGACCGCGGATGCCCCGAGCGAGAGGGCGAGCACGATGGCGATCTCGAGCCGCACTCGCGACGCCGAAGGCTCGCGCTGCGGCTGATCGCGATCGCCATGATCGAGCGCGGGATGCATGCACCGATCTTCGCATGCACCCGAACCGCCACATCTGCGCAAGAGACGCAATATTCCTGCGCATCTGCGCAAAAATCAAGTCCCACAACGGGGTCTAGATTTCGCGTCGATAACAGTTTCCATTCCGGTTTGCTTCGCCTGGACCCGATTCTTAGGCTGCTAGCACTATGCGCAGGCTCGGCCAGAAGCCGTCCTGCCTGCGCGAATCCACAGGAGGAACAATTGAAGACCAAGAGAATCGGCGTCGCCGCCATTGCTCTTGCAGCGGCCGGCGCGCTCGTGCTGACCGGCTGCGCGAGCGGCGAGCCTGAGTCGAGCGGTGCTGCCAGCGACTCGGCCATCATCTCGGTGAACAACACCGAGCCGCAGAACCCGCTGGTCCCGACGAACACCAACGAGGTCGGCGGCGGCAAGATCGTCGACTCGATCTTCGCGGGCCTGATCACCTATGAGGCCGACGGCACAGCGGTCAACGACGTCGCCGAGTCCATCGAGACCGAAGACTCGCAGACCTACACGATCACCGTTCGTGACGGCCTGACCTTCACCAACGGCGAGCCGGTCAACGCGCAGTCGTTCGTCGACTCGTGGAACTACGCCGCGGCGCTCGACAACGCCCAGTTCGGCAGCTACTTCATGAAGTCGATCGAGGGCTACAGCGCCGACGAGAACGTCCCCGAGATGTCGGGCCTCACGGTCGTCGACGACCTGACCTTCACGGTCAAGCTCTCGCAGCCCGAGTCCGACTTCCCGCTGCGACTCGGCTACTCGGCGTACATGCCGATGCCGGCCGCGGCGTTCGAGGACATGGAAGCCTTCGGTGAGAACCCGATCGGCAACGGGCCGTACATGCTCGACGGCGAGGGCGCATGGAAGCACAACGAGGGCATCAAGCTCGTCGTGAACCCCGATTACGACGGTCCGCGCGTGCCGCAGAACGGCGGCATCGACATGCGGTTCTACGCGTCCGCCGACGCGTCGTACGCCGACCTCCAGGGCGGCAACCTCGACATGGTCGACGAGATCCCCGACTCGGCGCTCACCTCGTTCCAGGACGAGTTCGAGGGCTCGGTCAACCAGGCCGCGGCGCTCAACGCGACGCTCACCTTCCCGCAGGACCGGATGCCGCACTTCTCGGGTGACGAGGGCAAGCTCCGTCGCGCCGCCGTCTCGATGGCGATCGACCGCGAAGAGGTCACCGACGTGATCTTCTCCGGCAGCCGCATCCCGGCCAAGGACTTCTCGTCGCCGGTCATCGACGGCTTCTCCGAGGACATCCCCGGCTCCGAGGTGCTCGAGTTCAACCCCGAAGAGGCTGCTGCGAAGTGGGCCGAGGCCGACGCGATCTCGCCCTGGTCGGGCACGCTCGAGATCGGCTACAACGCCGACGGCCCGAACCAGGGCTGGGTCGACGCGGTCGCCAACCAGCTGAAGAACAACCTCGGCATCGACGCGGTGGGCACGCCCTACCCGACCTTCGCCGAGTTCCGTGACCTGATCACGACCAACCAGAACACCATTGCGACGCGTGCCGGCTGGCAGGCCGACTACCCCGCCCTGTACAACTGGCTCGGCCCGCTGTTCGGCACGGGTGCGGCGTCCAACGACGGTGACTACTCGAACCCCGAGTTCGACGCACTCCTCTCGGAGGGCCTCGGCGCCTCGTCGCCCGAGGCGGGCATCGAGAAGTTCCAGGAGGCCGAGGCGATCCTCTTCGAGGACCTCCCCGTCATCCCGCTGTGGAACACCTCGGCGCTCGGCGCGTGGAACTCGAACCTCAGCAACGTCGAGTTCGGATGGAACTCGGTCCCGCTGTTCCACGAGATCACCAAGAGCGAGTAATTCTCGTTCTCGGCTACCTCGGGGGTACACTCTGAGGCGCCCGTGGGGCGGCAGTCCGATCGGACTGCCGCCCCACACCCACGTGCCCATCCACCGTGCATGCTCGCGTAGCATTTTCTGGAGGGCTTCTCCAACCGTGAGGTTTTTCATGCCATCCATTTCGGAAAGCCGGGCCTGATCCATGGCCGGATATATTCTGCGCCGACTGCTGCAGGCGATCCCTGTGCTGCTCGGCACCACGTTCCTGATCTATTTCATGGTGTTCGCCATGCCCGGCGACCCGATCGCCGCCCTGTTCGGCGACAAGCAGCCGCCACCCCAGGTGATCGAGCAGCTGCGCGAGCGGTACAACCTCGATCAGCCGTTCATCGTCCAGTACCTGCTGTTCCTCGGCGGCATCTTCCGTGGTGACTTCGGGGTGTCGTTCTCGGGCGAGCCGGTCACCGACATCCTGGCCCGCACGTTCCCGGTGACCCTGCAGCTCGCCATCCTGGCCGTCTTCTTCGAGATGGTCGCCGGCGTCACGATCGGGCTCATCTCGGGTCTGCGCAAGGGCGGCATCTTCGATGCGAGCGCCCTCGTGGTCAGCCTCATCCTGATCTCGCTGCCCATCTTCGTGATCGCGTTCACCGCGCAATGGCTCTTCGGCATCCAGCTCGGCTGGTTCAGAACGACCGTCGGCGCCGGAGCCCCGATCCAAGACTTGATCCTGCCCGCCCTGGTGCTTGCGACGATCAGCTTCGCGCAGATCGTCCGACTGACACGGGCGTCCGTCATCGACACCGACGGGCAGGACTTCGTGCGCACGGCCGCGAGCAAGGGCCTCTCGCGCGGCCGCATCATCCCGGTGCACATCCTGCGCAACTCGCTGATCCCGGTCGTGACCTACCTTGCCGTCGACTTCGGCGTGCTCATGGTCGGTGCGACCGTGACCGAGGGCATCTTCAACGTGCCGGGCGTCGGCCGCACGCTCTACCAGGCGATCATTCGAGGCGAAGGGCCGACCGTGGTCTCCTTCGTGACCGTCATGGTCCTGATCTACCTCGTGGTGAACCTGCTGGTGGATCTGTTCTACGCCGTTCTCGACCCGAGGATCCGCTATGTCAAGTAAGACCCGATCGACCCAGGCGCATTTCGTCGCCCCGGTCGAAGAGACGCCGCTCGTCGCGATCGACGCGGTCAAAGCCGAGGGGAAGCCGTCCAACCTCTGGCGCGACGCCTGGAACGACGTGCGCAAGCGCCCGATGTTCTGGATCTCGTCGGCCCTGATCCTCATCGTCGTGGTCGTCGCCCTGTTCCCGGGCTGGTTCACCCAGACCCCGCCGAACAACGACTGCCTCCTCGCGAACAGCAACGGCGGCCCGGCCCCCGGTCACCCGCTCGGGTTCACCAAGCAGGGCTGCGACATCTACTCGCGGATCATCCACGGCACGTCGACCTCGCTCTCGGTCGGCCTCATCGTGACCTTCCTCGTCGCCTTCCTGGGCATCCTGTTCGGCGCCCTGGCCGGCTTCTACGGCGGCTGGGTCGACTCGGTGCTCTCCCGCGTCGGCGACATCTTCTTCTCGATCCCCTACATCCTCGCCGCGGTCGTCGTCATGTCGGTTCTCTCGGCGTACCGGAACGTGTGGGTGATCTCCCTGGCGATCGGTCTGTTCGCCTGGCCGGCCACGGCACGTGTGCTGAGAGCCGAGATCCTCAGGGTGAGGAACTCGGACTTCGTCATGGCGGCGACGGCCCTCGGTGTCTCGCGCTTCCGCATCCTGCTTCGGCACGTGCTGCCGAACTCGATCGCCCCGGTCATCGTCATCACGACGATCTCGCTGGCCTCGGCGATCGTCGCGGAGGCGACGCTGTCCTTCCTCGGCGTCGGCCTGCCCTCGTCCACGATGTCGTGGGGCAATGACATCGCCCAGGCGCAGGTCGACCTGCGTACGGCGCCGCAGACCCTCATCCTCCCGTCGATCGCGCTGTCGGTGACCGTTCTCGCGTTCATCATGCTCGGCGAGGTCATCCGCGACGCGCTCGACCCGAAGGCGAGGGCCCGGCGATGAGTGAGACCACGATCGGATCGAACATGCAGCACGACGCAGCGAACGCCGAGCGCCCGCTCCTCGAGATCAAGGACCTCGAGGTCGGGTTCAAGACCCAGACGGGCATGGTCAAGGCCGTCGACGGCGTGAACATCACGCTCTACCGCGGTCAGAGCCTCGCGATCGTCGGTGAGTCGGGCTCCGGCAAGTCGACGACCGCGCACGCGATCATCAACCTGCTCCCGGGCAGCGGTCGCGTCACAGGCGGGGAGATCCTGCTCGACGGGCAGGACCTGACCAAGGCGTCCAAGAAAGAGATGGAGTCGGTCCGCGGCCGCAAGATCGGCTTCGTGCCCCAGGACCCGATGTCGAACCTCAACCCGGTGTGGTCCATCGGCTTCCAGGTCGAAGAGGGCATCCGCGCGAACGGCATCGCGACCGGGCGCAAGGAGGTCAAGAAGCGCGCGATCGAGGTGCTCAAGCAGGCCGGCCTGCACGACGCCGACCGGCGGCTGAAGCAGTTCCCGCACCAGTTCTCCGGCGGCATGCGGCAGCGTGTGCTGATCGGCATGGGACTCGCGGCCGACCCGCAACTCCTGATCGCCGACGAGCCGACGTCCGCGCTCGACGTCACGGTGCAGCGCGTCATCCTCGACCACCTCGAGTCGCTGACCCGTGAGCTCGGCACGACCCTGTTGTTCATCACGCACGACCTCGGCCTCGCGGCCGAGCGTGCCGAGCAGCTCGTGGTCATGTACAAGGGCCGCGTCGTCGAGTCGGGGCCGTCGCGCGAGATCCTCGAGAACCCGCAGCACCCGTACACGCAGCGACTCGTGGCCGCGGCCCCGAGCCTCGCGTCGCGCCGCATCCAGGCGACCGGCAGCATTCACGCCGCCGAGGAGTCGATGAGCGCCGACGCGGAGTCCGCCGCGGGTGAGGCGATCGACCTGATCGCCACGGCCGAGGCCCGCGCCGAGGCGCTCGAGTCCGCAGCGTCGCAACCGCCCGCGATCATCGTCGAGAACCTCACGAAGGTCTTCAAGATCCGCGGATCGGGCGACTTCACCGCGGTCGACCAGGTGTCGTTCCAGATCCCGAAGGGATCGACGACCGCGCTCGTCGGCGAGTCGGGTTCCGGGAAGTCGACCGTCGCGAAGATGCTGTTGAAGCTCGAGAGCAGCACCTCCGGCAAGATCGTCGTCGGCGGCAAGGACCTCGCGAGCGTCACCGGCAAAGAGCTGTTCGACCTGCGCAGCCGCATGCAGCCGGTCTTCCAGGACCCGTACGGCTCGCTGAATCCGCTCCGCAACATCGGCAATACCATCGGCGAGCCGCTGAACACCCACAATGTGGGCACGCGTGCGACGCGGCGCGAGCGGGTATTCGAGCTCCTCGACCAGGTCTCGCTGCCGCGGACGCTCGCGGGGCGGTACCCCAATGAGCTGTCCGGCGGTCAGCGTCAGCGCATCGCGATCGCGCGGGCGCTTGCGTTGAAGCCCGAGATCCTCGTCCTCGACGAGGCCGTCTCGGCGCTCGACGTGCTCGTGCAGGCGCAGATCCTCCGGCTGCTCGCGGACCTGCAGGGCGAGCTCGACCTGACCTACCTGTTCATCACGCACGACCTCGCGGTCGTCCGAGTCATCGCGGACCACGTGTGTGTGATGCGGAAGGGCAAGATCGTCGAGGCCGCGACCACCGACGAGGTGTTCGAGACCCCGAAGGAGCAGTACACGAAGGACCTGCTCGCGGCGATCCCTGGAGCGAACCTCAAGCTGGGCGCGTAGCGCCCCGCACGAACGGATGCCTCGGCCGCAGAACTGCGGCCGAGGCATCCGTCGTCTCCGGGGCGAGCTGAAGCGAGCTGCGCATGCGGCGCAGCGCCGCGCGGGCCAGCCATATCTGTCGATCCCTCCCTTGCTCAGGAACGCTGCGTGGACACGCCGGCGCTGTGCGCCGCAGCTGCGGCGTGTCCTGCGGATCTTCCTGAGCAAGGACACCGGGCCCTCCGGGCCGAGCTGCTCCTGAGCCGGGTACCCGGCGCGTGCCGGTACACTGGGTGCGGCGTGCGCCCGGTTCTGGTGCGCTCGCTTCCCAGATCTCTCGCCGCAGGCTGGCGTCCGTGCTGCCGCAGCGTCCATCTCACGCAAGGACTTCTTTCATGGCCAAGGCCACTCGCAACGACCTGCGCAACGTCGCGATCGTCGCCCACGTCGACCACGGCAAGACCACGCTCGTCGACGCCATGCTCAAGCAGACCCACTCGTTCGCCGAGCACGCGCACGTCGACGAGCGTGCCATGGACTCGAACGAGCTCGAGCGCGAGAAGGGCATCACGATCCTCGCGAAGAACACCGCGGTCGAGTACCGCGGTGCGCACGCGAACGGCGGCTCGGTCACGATCAACGTGATCGACACCCCGGGCCACGCCGACTTCGGCGGCGAGGTCGAACGCGGTCTGTCGATGGTCGACGGCGTGGTGCTGCTCGTCGACGCGTCGGAGGGTCCGCTGCCGCAGACCCGCTTCGTGCTGCGCAAGGCCCTCGAGGCACGGCTGCCCGTCATCCTGCTGGTCAACAAGACCGACCGCCCCGACGCGCGCATCGACGAGGTCGTCGCCGAGAGTCAAGACCTGCTGCTCGGCCTCGCGTCCGACATGGCCGACGACGTGCCCGACCTCGACCTCGACGCGATCCTCGACGTCCCCGTCGTGTACGCCTCCGGGAAGGCCGGCCGCGCGTCGGCGAACAAGCCCGAGAACGGCCAGCTGCCCGACAGCGAGGACCTCGAGCCGCTCTTCGCGGCGATCCTCGAGCACGTCCCGGCGCCGACGTACGACGACGAGGCGCCGCTCCAGGCGTGGGTCACGAACCTCGACGCCTCACCGTTCCTCGGCCGCCTCGCGCTGCTGCGGGTGTTCAACGGCACCATCAAGAAGGGGCAGACCGTGGCGTGGGTGCGTCACGACGGCTCGCACTCGAACGTGCGGGTCACCGAGCTGCTGAAGACGAAGGCGCTCGAGCGGTTCCCGGCCGACGACGCCGGTCCCGGCGACATCATCGCGGTCGCGGGCTTCGAGAACATCACGATCGGTGAGACGCTCGCCGACCCCGAGGATGTGCGCCCGCTGCCCGCGATCCACGTCGACGACCCCGCGATCTCGATGACGATCGGCACGAACACGTCGCCCATCGTCGGCAAGGTCAAAGGCCACAAGCTCACCGCACGCATGGTGAAGGACCGGCTCGACCGCGAGCTCATCGGCAACGTGTCGCTCAAGGTGGTCGACATCGGCCGGCCCGACGCGTGGGAGGTGCAGGGTCGTGGCGAGCTCGCGCTCGCGATCCTCGTCGAACAGATGCGTCGTGAGGGCTTCGAGCTGACGGTCGGCAAGCCGCAGGTGGTCACGAAGACCATCGACGGCAAGGTCCACGAGCCGTACGAGCACCTGACGATCGACGCGCCGGAGGAGTATCTCGGCGCCATCACGCAGTTGCTGGCCGCCCGCAAGGGCCGCATGGACAACATGGCGAACCACGGCACGGGCTGGGTGCGCATGGAGTTCATCGTGCCGAGCCGCGGGCTCATCGGCTTCCGCACCGAGTTCCTCACCATCACGCGCGGCACGGGCATCGCGAACGCGATCTCGCACGGCTACGACGTGTGGGCGGGCACGATCACCACGCGCAACAACGGCTCGATCGTGGCCGACCGCGCGGGCGTCGTGACGCCGTTCGCGATCATCGCGCTGCAGGAGCGCATGACCTTCTTCGTGAACCCCACGGAAGAGGTCTACGAGGGCATGGTCATCGGCGAGAACTCGCGCAACGACGACATGGACGTGAACATCACGAAGGAGAAGAAGCTCACGAACATGCGTTCGTCGACCGCTGACACCTTCGAGTCGATGACGCCGTCGCGTCAGCTCACGCTCGAGGAGTGCCTCGAGTTCGCACGCGAAGACGAGTGCGTCGAGGTCACGCCTGAGAAGGTGCGTATCCGCAAGGTCGAGCTCGATGCGACGGCGCGGGCCCGCGCCGTGTCGCGGCTCAAGAAGCAGGGCTGAGCGCCGACCGGCGGGGCTGCCGGCTGAGCGAGCGGATGCCTCGCGCCACGGATGCCATGAATACGGGTGGCGGCGCGAGGCATCCATTCATTCGCATTGATGAAATCCTCAAGAACCGAGGAGGTTCTTGCCAGGGGAGCCACGTACCGTGGCGTGCGTCCGTTATCGCATCGTGACCTGCGCGTGCCTTTCCCGCGTTCCCTACAGGCCGGTGCGGAGCCCGAACCCCCTGAACTCCCTGCATATATGAGCTCCAGCCTGCGTGGCCGCCGTGCGGCCCCCATCACCACCCCTGCCCGCCCCTCCCGCCGCCGCACCGCGCGTGCCGCCCTGCCCGCGCTGGCGATGACCTTCGCCGGCGGCCTGCTGCTCGCCACGAGCGTGCCCGCCATCGCCGTCTCGGCGACGGCGGAGGGTCCGGTGGACAGCGTCTACGAGCCTGTCGTGCACGACGAGATCCTCGCCGCTCCACAGCAGATCACCGTCGACAGCGACGCGACCCCCAGAGCGGTGCCCGCCGAGGCATACTCGGTCGAGGCCGCACCGCCGCCGATCATCTCCGAAGTCGCGAGCCTCGGTGCCGTGCCGATCCTCAACACCGACCTGGTCGTGTGGCCGGTGCTCGACCCGTCGCGCACGAGCGACGGGTTCGGCCCGCGCTCCGCGCCCTGTTCCGGTTGCTCGACGAACCACGACGGCGTCGACTTCAACCCGGGCGCGGGCACGCCCGTGATGTCGATCGCCGACGGCGTGGTCGTGCTCGCGACCGAGGCCGGCGGCGGCCTCGGCGTCAACGTCGAGGTGCAGCACAACATCGACGGCGAGCTCATCACGAGCTCGTACGCCCACATGCAGTACGGCTCGCTCGCCGTGTCGGTCGGCCAGCAGGTCACCGCAGGCCAGCAGCTCGGCCTCGTCGGGTCCACCGGTCAGTCGACCGGACCGCACCTGCACCTCGAGATGTTCGGGGCCGACGGCGTGCGGTTCGACGGCTTCGCCTGGCTTCACGCCCGCCTCGGCTGACCGCGCACCGTCCGCTCGCGCGACACCCGGTCGTGTTGTCGCGCGAATCGCCCGTAGCCCGGCAGGGATGGGGCGATTTGCGCGACACCGGGGCGTGGTGTGGCTCGGGGCCGGACGGGCTCGGGCGGGCTGGGGCGCCGCGGTCAGGCCCCGAAGCGCGGCTCGCGCTTCTCGAGGAACGCGGCGACGCCCTCGCGCATGTCCTCCGTGCGGAACGCGTCGCCGAAGCCCTCGATCTCGAGCGCGCTCGCGCGCTCGGTCGGCGTGCCCGCGGCGTCGGTCAGCACGCGCTTCGCCAGGGCGACGGCCGACCAGGAGTTCGCAGCGACGGCGTCGATCGTCTCGCGCGCGCCGGCGAGCAGCGACGCCCGGTCGGGGAAGCGCTTGGCAACGAGCCCGGCCGCGACGGCCTCGTCGACGTCGATGCGCCGCCCGGTGTAGATGAGCTCCCGGGCCCGTGCCGGGCCGACGAGCCGGGGGAGCCGCACCGTGCCGCCGAAACCGGGGATGAGTCCGAGGTGCACCTCGGGCTGGCCGAAGGCCGAGGAATCCGTCGCGTAGATCAGGTCGCACGCGAGCGCGATCTCGAGCCCGCCACCCAGCGCGAACCCGTCGACCGCGGCGATGACGGGCGCGGGGAACGCTTCGATCGCGGCCGCGGCCTCGTGGCCGAGTCGAGCGAGCTCGGTCGCGTCATCCGCCGACAGCTCCGACATGGCCCGGATGTCGGCGCCCGCGATGAACGCGCGCCCGCCCTCGCCCGTGAGGATGACGCCTCGCACGGCGGCCCCGTCGTCCGTGAGCTCGGCGAACGCCGCGATGAGCGCCCGGAGCACCTCGGCCGAGAGTGCGTTGAGCGCCTTCGGCCGGTCGACCGTCACGATCGCCACCGCACCGTCGCGCTCGATGCGTACGGGTTCCGCCTGCTCGTTCACCATGGTCGTGAGTCCCTCCGATCGCCCGGTCGTCTCCGGCTCACGCTACCGCGCGACGCGCCGATGCACCCCGTCGAGTCACGTGCGACCGGATCTCGGGACGCCTGCTCCTGCGGCGGTCGCGACTCGACCGGCGGACCCCAGGGCCAGGGCGGGTTCAGCTGCCGGCGGTACACTTCGACGCATGCGCACCCCCCGCCACTCCCGAGTCATCGCGGCGCTCTTCGCCGCCGGAATCGCCGCAGCGGCACTCACCGGGTGCACGGCGGGGCCGCTGCAGGACATCGTCGGCCAGCAGGCCGAGGAGGCCATCGAGGGCGCGACCGGGAACGACGTCAACCTCGGCGGCGGCGAACTGCCGACCGGTTTCCCCGGCGAGGTGCCGCTCGTCGACGGCGAGATCTCGTTCTCGGCCGGCAGCGGCGGCGCCGAGGGCTGGATCGTCACGATCGATCCGCAGGCCGCCGACGCGGTCGCCGCGGCGACCGCGGCCCTCGAGGCCGGCGGGTTCCTGCCAGAGGCCGCCTTCGAGGGGGTCGACCTCGGTGCGAAGATCTTCTCGAACGGCACCTATCTCGTGCTGCTCTCCGGCGACGATCAGGGCGTCATGTACACCGTCACGCCAGTGGCGCAGTGAACGCGATGACCGCCGCGAGCACGACACCCTCGACCGCGGCTCCGCGCAATCCGATCATGCTCGGCATCGCCGGGTTCCTCGTCGGCGTGCTGTTCGGTGCGGTCGGCACGATCGGTCACCGGCATGCGATCCGCCTGGGCGAGGTCACGATCCCCTGGGGCCTCGTGGCCGCGCTCGCGGGCGTCGCGGCGCTCCTCATCGGCCTGCGGCTGCTCGCCGGCCGGCTCGCGGCGGGAGCGGCCGCGCTGGGCGTGATCGCGATCGTGGCCCTCTTCTCGCTGCCGGGCCTCGGCGGCTCGATCCTCGTTCCCGGGACGATGGTCGGCACCGTCTGGGCCGTCGGCCCCGCGCTCATCGCGGTGTTCGTCGTCGCCTGGCCCTCGTCGAGCGCGTTCCGCCGCAGCGGTCCGGCCGCGGGCGCGGGGGCAGCCGCACCCCCGGCGTCCGCGGCATAGACTGAATTGCACCCGCAGCTCCTCGAAGGGAATCGCGCCCACCGTGACCTATGTCATCGCTCTTCCGTGTGTCGACCTCAAAGACCGCGCCTGCATCGACGAGTGTCCCGTCGACTGCATCTACGAGGGCGACCGCATGCTGTACATCCACCCCGA
This sequence comes from Agromyces protaetiae, assembly GCF_030866785.1. NCBI lineage: Bacteria > Bacillati > Actinomycetota > Actinomycetes > Micrococcales > Microbacteriaceae > Agromyces > Agromyces silvae. Next base: position 1,238,712 of record NZ_CP133018.1, read on the forward strand.
CGAGTGCGTCGACTGCGGTGCGTGCGAGCCGGTGTGCCCGGTCGAGGCGATCTACTACGAAGACGACCTGCCCGAGCAGTGGGCCGACTACTACAAGGCCAACGTCGAGTTCTTCGACGACGTCGGCTCCCCGGGCGGCGCGGCGAAGATCGGCGTCATCCCGAAGGACCACGCCGTGGTCATGGCCCTGCCGCCGCAGGATCACTGACGTGGGGCTCGGCGCCCTCCCCGACTACCCGTGGGACCTGATGACCCCGTACCGGGAACGCGCTGACGCGCATCCCGGCGGCGTCGTGGACCTGTCGATCGGTTCACCGGTCGATCCGACCCCCGAGCTCATCCGCGACGCGCTCGCTGCGGCGACCGACGCGCATGCCTATCCGACGACGGTCGGCACGCCGGCGCTCCGTCAGGCGATCGTGGATTGGTACGCGCGCCGCCGCGGCGTGCCCGGGCTCACGGTCGCGCAGGTGCTGCCCACGATCGGCTCGAAAGAGCTCGTGGCGCTGCTGCCGTTCCTGCTCGGCCTCGGTGAGGGCGATGTCGTCGTGCATCCTCGCGCCGCGTACCCGACCTACGAGATAGGTGCGGTGTTCGCGGGTGCGACGTCGTTCGCGTCCGACCATCCGGCCGAGTGGCCCGAAGCCACGCGGCTGGTCTGGCTCAACAGCCCTGGGAACCCCGACGGCCGGGTGCTCGGCGTCGCCGAGTTGCGTGCCGCGCGCGCTCGGGCACGCGAGCTCGGCGCCTGGATCGTCGCCGACGAGTGCTACGCAGAGCTCGGCTGGGAGGGCGGCTGGGCGGATGCCCCGGTGCCGAGCCTGCTCGATCCGCGGGTCACCGACGGCGACCTCGACCGCACGCTCGCGATCTACTCGCTCTCGAAGCAGTCGAACCTGGCCGGGTACCGCGCCGCGTTCGTCGCCGGCTGCTCCGATTCGATCGCACGGCTGACGACGGCCCGCAAGCACGCCGGTCTGATGCTGCCCGCGCCACTGCAGGCGGCGATGACCGTCGCGCTCGGCGACGATGCGCACGTACGAGCCCAGAAGGCCCGCTACCGAGCTCGCCGCGAGGTGCTGAAGCCCGCGCTCGAGGCCGCCGGGTTCCGCATCGACCACAGCGAGGCCGGGCTCTATCTCTGGGCGACCGAGGGCCGCGACGCGTGGGAGTCGATCGGCCGGCTCGCCGACCTCGGCATCGTGGCCGGTCCCGGTCACTTCTACGGCGTGCATTTCCCCGAGCACGTGCGGCTCTCGCTGACGGCGACCGATGATCGCGTGGCATCCGCCGCCGATCGTCTGCGGGCCGCACGCGGCTGACCAGCGTTGTGGATGCCGTGCAACGTCCGGGCGCATGACTTGGCGGATGCCACAGTGTGCCGTGGGCGCGTCTAGGCTGTAGTGGGCCGATGGCGCCGTCCGGCGCCCGGCAGAAGAGGGTGACCGCGCAAGTGACGATCACAGGAGGCGCCGTGAGCGACGTCCAGAACCCCGCGACCGGGCAGGCGCCCGCGTCCGCGAAACTGAACTTCCCCGGCGGCTCCGCCGAGTTCCCGATCCGCCCGGCGGTCGACGGGGCCTCGAGCATCGACCTGTCGACGCTCACCCGGCAGACCGGCTTCACGGGCCTCGACTACGGCTTCGTCAATACCGCCTCGACGGAGTCGGCGATCACCTACATCGACGGCAACCAGGGCATCCTGCGCTACCGCGGGTATCCCATCGAGGAGCTCGCCGAGCACTCCACCTATCTCGAGGTCGCCTGGCTGCTCATGTACGGCGAGCTCCCCACGGCCGACGAGCTGGCCGAGTTCGACGAGAAGATCCGCCGGCACACCCTGCTGCACGAAGACCTGAAGCGGTTCTTCTCGGCGCTGCCGCACACGGCGCACCCGATGGCCGTGCTCTCGAGCGCGGTCGCCGCCCTCTCGACGTACTACGAGGACTCCTCCGACCCGCACGACCCCGCTCACGTCGAGCTCACGAGCATCCGCCTGCTGGCGAAGCTGCCCGTGATCGCCGCGTACGCGCACAAGAAGAGCATCGGGCAGGCGTTCCTGTACCCCGACAACTCGCTCGACTTCGTCGAGAACTTCCTGCGCCTGAACTTCGGCAACATGGCCGAGCCGTACACGATCGACCCGACCCTGGCGAAGGCGCTCGACCGGCTGCTCATCCTGCATGAGGACCACGAGCAGAACGCGTCGACGTCGACGGTCCGCCTCGTCGGGTCGACGGGGGCGAACCTGTACTCGTCCATCTCCGCCGGCATCCAGGCCCTCTCAGGGCCGCTGCACGGCGGCGCCAACGAGGCCGTGCTGCAGATGCTCGGCCGCATCCAGGAGTCGGGCGAGGGCGTCGCGAAGTTCGTCGAGCGCGTCAAGCGCAAGGAAGACGGCGTGAAGCTCATGGGCTTCGGCCACCGGGTGTACAAGAACTACGACCCGCGCGCGAAGATCGTCAAGCAGTCGGCCGACTCGGTGCTCGAGGGCCTCGGCGTGAGCGACCCGCTGCTCGACATCGCGAAGGAGCTCGAGCAGTTCGCGCTCGAAGACGACTACTTCAAAGAGCGCAAGCTCTACCCGAACGTGGACTTCTACACGGGCGTCATCTACAAGGCCATGGGCTTCCCGACACGCATGTTCACGGTGCTGTTCGCGATCGGCCGGCTGCCGGGCTGGATCGCGCACTGGCGCGAGATGAACCTCGACCCGCACACGAAGATCGGGCGCCCGCAGCAGCTCTACACGGGCGAGCCCGAGCGGCACCTGCCGCGGCGCTGAGCGCTACTCGACCGGCGAAGGGGTGAGCTTCAGCGTGTCGCGCGCGGCGGCCTCGACGGCTTCGCGCGTGTGCGGCCAGTCGATGAGTTCGCCGTGCTGCCACTTCGGCGTCTGATCGGCGTAGTGCGGGTGGAACGCGTGTCCTGACGCGCCTGTGAGGTTGATCCAGCGCGACCGATCGACGTCGGCGAGGTCGATGACCATGCGCATGGACGGCACCCAGCGCACCTCGTACCCCTCCTGCGCATCCCAGCTCATGGCGTTCGGGATCGCCGAGCCGCCGCCGACCTCGTACGGTCCGCGGTTGAACAGCCACTCGATCGGTGCGATGCCCGACTCGCCGAAGCTCTGATTCGTGAGCGTGAGCGTGTGCAGCCGGCCCCAGCGCCACCGCTCGGGGTCGTCGCCCAGGCGGTCGCTCGCTTCGGCCCATGCGCTCGCGAGCGCGTGGGCGATCACCGCGTCACGACCCGAGCTGCCGGACTCCGCGTCCGTCCACCACGCCGACTCGGGTTCGTCGATGAGCCGGTCGACGACCGAGATCCATCGGTCGCCGCCCGACGGTTTCGTGCCATCGGGCAGCTCGGCGAACATGCAGTCGAGCAGGTTGCGCCAGAAGACTGCGAAGTACGCCGCCTCGGCGCTGTCGGCGTCGGCGCGCGCGTCCCATCCGGCGAGCAGCTGCTGCCCACGGGCGGCGTCGCCGTCGAGCTGGAGCGACTGGATCAGGGGAACGAGCGTCTCGGCGTTCGCGTCGGCCGTGTCGAGCTGGATGTCGGCGAGGTCGTCGGAGGTGATCGGTGCGCCGCTCGCGACGAGTGCGTCGATGCGCTGTTCGATCGAGCGGGCGCGATAGCCGAGGTCCCAGTCCATCGTGAGCAGGGGTGCGTCGGCCGCGACGGCGTTGTTCGCCGTCACGATGTATCCGCGGGCCGGGTTGAGCTCGTGCGGCAGCTGGTCGAACGGGATCGATCCCGCCCATCCGTTCGCGCTTGTCCACCCGGGCAGCGGCACGGTGCCGTCGCCCGCGAGGCGCACCGGGATGTCGCCGGGGGCCTGGTAACCGATGTTGCCGTCGACGTCCGCGTACACGAGGTTCTGCGCCGGGACGTCGAAGAGGGCGGCGGCGGCGCGGAACTGGGCCCAGTCCTGCGCCCGGTTCATCGCGAAGACGGCCTGCGGCGTGGTGCCCGGGGTGAGCGCCGTCCACTGCAGGGACAGGGCGATCTCGCCGCCGCCGGTGTCGATGCCGGCCGCGGCGGGGTAGTCGCCCGCCACGGTGGCGTAGGCGCCGCCGAGGTCGGTCACGATCGGCCCGCGTGCGGTCGAGCGCACGGTGATCGTTCGAGGGTCGCCGCCGGCGACCTCGATCGTCTCCTCACGGATCGCGAGTGGGACCTGCGCACCGTCGAGCTCGTATGTCTCGGCGCCGGCGCGTTCGAGGTAGAGGTCCGCCACGTCGGGACCGAGGTTGGTGAAGCCCCATGCGATGCGCGCATTGTGACCGATGATGACGCCGGGCAGCCCGGCGAACGTGTAGCCCGAGACGTCGAACGTGCAGTCGTCGTCGATGGTCGCGCAGGCGAGGCCCATCTGCGCCCACACCGAGGGCATGGAGGCGCCGAGGTGCGGGTCGTTCGCGAGCAGGGGCAGGCCGGTCTCGGTCAGCGAGCCGGCGACGACCCACGAGTTGGATCCGATCTCGTTGCCGGCGGGACCGAGCAGCTCGGGCACGGCGTCGAGGTTCGCGCGGAGCGCGGCGAGGACGGATGCCTCGGCGAGGGCGGATGCCTCGGGCTGGGCGGATGCCTCGGGCTGGGCGGATGCCTCGATCGGGACCGGCGCTCCGTGCGATGCCGGTGCCGCGCCGGCGGGGGAGCCGAGGATGGTCGGCATCTCGCCCCACGCGAATCCCGGATGGAGCCGGGCGACCTCCTCGGGCGGCAGCGCCGTCGCGAGCAGCGCACGGTCGACCTCGTCCTCGAGGTTGGAGCGCAGGTCCCACGCCATGGCCTTCAGCCAGGCGATCGAGTCGACGCCGCTCCAGGGCTCGGGGGAGTAGCCCGGGTTCTGCAGCGCGAGCACCGCGTACTCGAGCGACAGGTCGGCCCCGCTGCGCTGGTCGAGGTAGGCGTTCACGCCCTCGGCGTAGGCGTCGTAGAACGCGCGGCTGGTCTCGTCGAGCATGGTGTACTCGACCTCGGCGATGCCGCGCCAGTTCAGCGTGCGGATGAACGCATCGGTCGGCACCTGCGACTCGCCGAACAGCTCGGCGAGTCGCCCGGCGGTGACGTGCCGACGAAAGTCCATCTCCCAGAACCGGTCCTGCGCGTGCACGAAGCCCTGCGCGAAGAACAGATCGTGGTCGTTCTCGGCGACGATGCTGGGAATGCCGGAGGCGTCGCGCATGACCGTGACGGGCTCGCGCAGGCCGCTGACCTCGAGTTCACCCGAGGTGGTGGGGAAGGAGCGCTGCACGGTCCACCAGCCCAAGCCGGCCGCGACGGCGACGAGGACGAGCACGGCGATCAGCAGCCAGATCAGGAACCGCAGCCATCGTTGACCGCCCGTTCTCGGCGCATCCGTGCCCACAACCACTCCTTCGTGATCGCAACGTCGCACCCGCCGTCGGGTACGGGAGATCTACCGTACTACGCCGTGAAGCCCACCAGGTCGCTGCATCCAGTGAGAGGTCGCCGACCACGAGGCGGTCACCGTCTGATCCCTCGGTGCGGGTACGTCGAACGAGCGCGCGCACCCGGGCGAGCAGTTCCTCATACGCGAAGGGTTTTACGATGTAGTCGTCGGCGCCCGCGTCGAGCCCGCGAACGCGATCTCGCACCGCGTCACGTGCCGTCACCATGAGGATCGGGGTGCGGTCGCCTCCGGCCCGCAGCGCTCGACAGAGTTGTACTCCGTCCATGCGTGGCATCATGACGTCGACGAGCAGCAGGTGGGGCCGTACTTCTGGGACGGCTTGAAGCGCTTCGGCACCGTCGACTGCCGTCGACACGTCGTAGCCTTCGAATCGGAGTGAGCGGGCGAGGGACTCTCGCAGCGCAGGCTCGTCGTCGACGATGAGCACCTTCATGCGGCGATTCTCATTCGACTTCGTAAGCGCGGCCTAAGAGGTGCTCGACAGATATCCGCGCGAGAATCCGACGGCGACGGCCGCCGCGCGGTCCTTGACGTCGAACTTCGCGTAGATGTGCAGCAGGTGCGTCTTGATCGTCGCCTCGCTCACGAAGAGCTGGCGTGCGGCCTCACGGTTCGACATGCCGCGCGCGATCAGCTCCAGGACCTCAAGCTCGCGTTTGGACGGGGTCGTCGATGCGGGCTGGCGGAGTTGCCCGAGAAGCCGGTTGGCGACTGCGGGAGCGAGGCTGGTCTCGCCCCGTGCTGCGGCCTCGACGGCGCGGAACAACTCCTCGCGGGGCGCGTCTTTGAGGAGGTAGCCGGTCGCTCCCGCCTCGACGGCGGGCAGCACATCGCTGTCGGTGTCGAACGTCGTGAGCACGAGGACGCGGGACGTCACCCGACGCTCGGCCAGCTCACGGATCGCGGTGACCCCGTCGCCGCCCGGCATGCGGAGATCCATGAGGATCACGTCGGGCGAGAGCCGCGCTCCGAGCGCGACCGCCTCGGCACCGTCGCCGGCCTCGCCGACGACCCGGAATCGCGGGTCTGCCGAGAACATGCCGCGCAGGCCGTCCCGGACCACCGGGTGGTCATCCACGATGAGTAGTGAGATCACTGCGCTCCTCCTGCGGGAATGGCCGGCACGGTGGCCGAGATCGCGGTGCCGGCGCCCGGCTCCGACTCGATGTCGAGGCGACCGGCGAGTCGCTGTACGCGCTGCCGCATGCCCGCCAGACCGAACCCGCCGCCCGGGGTGCGCCGAGCCGCAGCGGGCTCGAAGCCGACGCCGTCGTCCCTGATGTCCAGCGTCACCAGGTCGTCCATGTACGACAGGGTGAGGCCGACGCGGTCGGCGTGGGCATGTTTGGCGACGTTGTTCAGCGCCTCCTGCGCCGCACGGAAGAGGGTCACCTCGACCTCGGCGTGCAGCGGGCGCGGATCGCCGGTCGTCGTCAACGACGCGGGGATCTCGTGCGCCGCTGACCATCGCCGGGTGACTTCGCCGATCGCGTCGGGGAGTTTCGCCTCAGCGAGCGCGTGAGGTTCGACGGCGTGGACGGTGCGGCGGGCCTCGATCAGGCTCTCTCGCGCCAGTCCCAGCGCCGTCGTGACATGGCGGCGGGCGGCGGAGGGGTCGTCGAGCACCTGCTCGGCGGCTTGCAGCTGGGTCAGGATGCCCGCGAGGCTCTGCGCGAGTGTGTCATGGATCTCCCGAGCCATCCGTTGCCTTTCATCGAGCACCCCGGCCTCGCGCGCCTGGACGAGCAGTTGGGCGTGCAGGCCCGCGTTCTCCTCCAGTGCCGCCTCGAGCTTCACGTTCGCCTGGTGCAGCGCCGCCAAGGCCTCCCGCTGCTTGCCGCTGTGCTGGTCCGAGACGGTGGCCGAGCGGAAGAACGCGGCGGCCAGCGCGGTGCTCACGACGCTGATCGCCGCCCACAGCCACCAGCCGTCATCGTCGATCCGATCGATGCCGCCCACATAGGAGATCGACATGATCGCCGAGGTGGCGGCGACCCCGACGTACCGCCATCCGCTCCGGAGGAAGAGGAACGCGTGCGGATAGCCGACGAACGCGAAGATGCCGTACCAAGGCGCGGTGACGACGAGCGCGGCTGAGAGCACCATGAGGCCGATGTAGTAGAGCCCCATGAGTGGCGCGTTCCGGTGCCACTTCGGGCTGAGCGTGTAGAGGCCGACGAGCCAGACGGTCATAGCGAGCGTGAGGCCGAGCGCGGCCGCGATCACCTGCGGGCCGCCCCAGAGCGGCTGCAGGAGCGTGATCAGGGTGCTGATCGCGAGGAGCACGTATGGGAGCGCCTTGATGTAGGTGATCTCCCGGCGTTCCCAGCGGTCGTACTCCTCGCGCAGCTCGGCCTCGATGCTCATGGTCTACTCCCAGCGGAAGTATCGCGCAGCCAGGGCGCCTGCGACGATGGTCCACCCCAGCATGACAGCCACGTGCAGCAGCTGCGGCCACTCACCGGCGGCGGCGTCCTGCAGCGCCTGCACTCCGGCGCCGAGCGGCGTGAAATCGCTGATCGTCCGCAGGACATCGCTCATCGCGTCGCGGGGGATCCACAGCCCCGCGAAGAACAGCATCGGGAAGAACAGGACGAGCCCGATCGCGCTCGCGGCCGCGCCGCTCGGTGCCAGGGAAGCCACGAGCAGCCCGACAGCGAACATCGCGAGCGCCGTGAGCAAGTACGCGGTCAGATATGCGGCCGGCAGCTGCGGCAGCTCCACGTCGAAACCGAACCGGGCGATGCCCAGCACGGCCACGAGCGTGAACAGGGACATCACCGTCGACATGATGAGCAGGGCGCCGAGCATGGCGACGGGCCTGACCGGGGTTGTCCGCATTCGGCGGAGCACGCCCTTCTCACGGTACGTCGCGAACTGCTGGGGCAGTCCGGTGATCGCCAGCGTGGTGATCGCGATCGCGACGACGATGGGGGTGTAGATGTCGATGAGGCGCAGGCCGCCGAGGCCTTCGTTCGGTTCCCGGAATGACGGAATCAGGCCGAGCACGACGAGGAGCACCGGTGGAAGGAGCAGCGCGAAGATAACGCTGATCGGCTCGCGGAAGAACAGCCTGGATTCGGTGGTGGTGAGTCGGTAGAGCGCGGACACGTCGGTCTCCTAATCTTCGATCGGTCGGCCGGTGAGGGCGACGAAAGCGTCGTCGAGCGTGGCCTGCTCGACCCGCAGGTCGGCCGCCACGATCTGGTGGCGGGCGAGGGTGGTGGTCACCGCGAGCAGCAGGTTGCCGGTGCCGGTGACCACGAGCTGACCGCCGGCGTGCTCGACGGAGTCGACCTCGGGGAGCTCGGTCAGCAGGCCGTGGTCGAACGACGGGGTGGGTCGGAATCTGACGCGCTGCCGATCTTCGACCTTCGCGATCAGTCCGGCCGGGGTGTCCAGCGCCACGAGCTTGCCGGCATCGATGACCGCGATGCGGTCGCAGAGCCGCTCGGCTTCCTCCATGAAGTGGGTGACGAGCAGGATGGTGACGCCGCGGTCGCGGATCGTCTCGATGAGGTCCCAGACGTCGCGACGCGCCTGCGGGTCGAGCCCGGTCGTGAGCTCGTCGAGCACGACGACCTTGGGATTCCCGATCATCGCGAGCGCGACCGACAGTCGCTGTTTCTGGCCGCCGGACAGGCGTCGGAACTGGAACCCGATCTTGTCGGTGAGGTGCAGGGCGCCGATGAGTTCCCGCCAGTCGACCGGATCGCGGTAGAACGAGCTGTACAGCTCCATCGCCTCTCCGACCTTCAGCTTGTCGGGCAGTTCGCTCTCCTGGAGTTGCGCGCCGAGCAGTTGACGGAGTTCGCCGGTGTCGCCCTGCGGGTCGATGCCGCACACACGGATCGACCCGCCGTCCCGGGGGCGCAGCCCCTCGATGCATTCGACCGTGGTCGTCTTCCCTGCACCGTTCGGCCCCAGGATGCCGAAGATCTCTCCTTCTCTCACGGAGAAGCTGACTCCGTTCACGGTCGTGTGCGCGCCGTAGCGTTTGACCAGCCGGTCCACCTCGATGATTGCCATGCTTCGAGCCTCGGCCGACGGCCGCCGCACCGAATCAACTGAGCGGCTTCCAGCTGAGTGGCTGCGGCGGATTCGTGAATCAACCGATCGGTTGATGGCAAGTTCACTACCGGATATGTCGATCTGCGGCGGATCCTTCTTCGGGCCCCTGATATCGCCAGGATCTACAGGTCGCAGCGGATCGGATCGTTCGTGTAACGATACGTGTTCGGGATGTTCAGCTCGGCCACCGAGCCGTTCCACGTGAGGGTGTAGCCGCGGCCCGTGAACGGCCGGTGCATCTCGTCCGCGGCGTAGCTGCGCTTCCAATCGACGATGATCGACCCGGACTGGACGATGCCGACGGCTCCGCCGCTGGTCTTCAGGACCGCCCGTTCGTCGACGACGATCCGGCACCCACCCGGACTGGTCTCAGGGAGCACCAAGTACTCGGCGATGAAGGCGCGCGACATCGACTCCAACCCGGATGCGATCCCGCCGACGATCAACGACAGCCCGGCAAGGATCACGACGACCGCCGAGGTCGCACTACGCACCACCTTCCGCCTAGGGCGTGTTGCTAAACCCATTGGAGCGTCGCGGCGAGGCAGAGGGCGGCGTGGTAGTTCCGGGCGGTCTTGTCTGAGCGCATCGCGATGCCGCGCCACTGCTTGAGTTTGTTGAAGCAGTGCTCGACGACGTTCCGGCCCTTGTAGCGTTCCCGTTGTTCGTGACCGAAGTCGATGGGCCGGCCGGGTTTCTTGCGTCGGTGGGCGATCTGGTCGTCGCGTTCGGGGATCGTCGCGGCGATGTCGCGCTCGCGCAGCCAGGCCCGGTTTGCCTTCGACAGGTAGCCCTTGTCCGCGAGCACCCGGTCCGGTCGTGACCTCGGCCTGCCGGCGCGACCCGGAACGCGGATCTGGGCGAGCGTGTCGATGAGCATGCTCGTATCCGCGGCCTGTCCGGGCGTGAGCACGAACGCCAGCGCCCGCCCCTTGCCATCGCAGGCCAGGTGGTTCTTGGTCGTCAGCCCGCCCCGGGAACGGCCGATCGCGTGATCAGGTGGCTCCGCCCCGAACTTCTTGTAGTTCGACCGCGCCCCCTGTGTCCCGCGTGAGAGTTGCGCCGTGCTGGTGCACACGCACGACCGTAGAGTCGATCGAGGCCACCCAGTCCAGCTCGCCGCGTTGGTGCGACAGCGACTGCACCTTCTCCAGCACGCGTGCCCACACGCCCTGCTCGGACCACCGGTTGAAGTTCTTGTAGATCGTGTTCCAGTTCCCGAACCGCTCCGGGACATCCCGCCACGGCGCGCCCGTCCGATAGCGCCACGCGGTCGCCTCGACCACCGCCCGCCGTTCCACCGGCGGACGCCCGGTCGCCTTTGGGATCGGGAACAGCGGACCGATCACAGCCCAGGCCTCATCGGAGATCTCAGTACGCGACACACCTCAAGCCTCACCCGCACGCCACCGATCAGCCTTTAGCAACACGCCCTAGGCGTGCAGTGCGGTGTTCAAGGTCACGCCCGCGCCCGAGCGTTCGAGCACCTCGACCTGGCCGGTGAGCGAGTTCCGGCGGAAGAGCAGGTTCGGCTGTCCGGACAGCTCGGCGGCCTTGACGGTACGCGGGGCCTCACCCGTGGCACCGACGACCGCCACCTTGGTGCCCGCCGTGACGTACAGACCGGCCTCGACGATGGTGTCGTCGCCGATCGAGATGCCGATTCCCGAGTTCGCGCCGAGCAGCGCACGCTCGCCGATGGAGACGCGCTGGGTGCCGCCGCCCGACAGCGTGCCCATGATCGAGGCGCCGCCGCCGATGTCGGAGCCGTCCCCGACCACCACGCCCTGCGAGATGCGGCCTTCGACCATGGAGGCGCCGAGCGTGCCGGCGTTGAAGTTCACGAAGCCCTCGTGCATGACCGTGGTGCCCGGCGCGAGGTGCGCGCCGAGGCGGACGCGCGAGGCATCCGCGACCCGCACCCGCTCGGGGGTCACGTAGTCGAGGAGGCGCGGGAACTTGTCGAGCCCGGTCACGTGGATGCCCGCGCGCTGCAGCGCCGGGCGCAGCCGGTCGAAGTCGGCGGGGCGCACAGGCCCGGCGTTGGTCCACGCGACGTTCGGCAGATGCCCGAAGACCCCCTCGAGGTTGACGGTGTTCGGCGCGGCGAGCAGATGTGAGAGCACGTGCAGGCGCAGGTAGGCATCCGACGTGCCGGCCGGCGGCGCATCGAGGTCGATCTCGACCGTGACCGGCTCCACCGTGACCGCACGTCGCTCGTCGGCGCCCGCGAGCGCGAGCACGTCGTCGTCGAGCGGCGCCGCGTCGGCGGGCCGTGCGCCGAGCGCGGGCGCCGGGTACCAGGTGTCGAGCACGGTCCCGTCGCTCGCGCGGGTGGCGAGGCCGTGACCCCAGGCGAGGCGGGCAGGGGAGGAGGCGGCGTCGTTCGAGGGCATGCCTCCAGCGTATCGAGACCACAGGTCGCGTGACGGGGCATCCGTAGACTGAGCGCATGCCGCAGGAGACCGTCCCCGCCGAGACCGTGCCCGTGCTCGATCTGACCGCGGACGCGGTCGCCATCACGAAGGCGATCTGTGACATCCCGAGCGTCTCGGGCGACGAGACCGCGCTCGCCGACGCGATCGTCGCGGCGCTCGCCGGGGCGTCGCACCTCGAGATCGTGCGCGACGGCGACACGGTCGTCGCCCGCACGAACCTCGGCCGCGAGCGGCGGGTCGTGATCGCGGGGCACCTCGACACCGTGCCGATCAACCGGAACCTGCCGACCAGGTACGAGACGATCGACGGCGAGCGGTACCTGTGGGGCCGCGGGACGGTCGACATGAAGGCCGGGGTCGCGGTGCAGCTGAAGCTCGCGCTCGAGCTCGTCGCGCCCGTCTACGACATCACGTGGATGTGGTACGACCACGAAGAGGTCTCCGCCGAACTGAACGGCCTCGGCCGGCTCGCGCGGCACCGCCCCGACCTGTTCGCGGGCGACTTCGCGATCCTCGGCGAGCCGTCGAACTCGCGCGTCGAGGGCGGGTGCAACGGCAATCTCCGGGTCGAGCTGCGCGCCTATGGCACGCGCGCGCACTCGGCGCGCAGCTGGGTCGGCGAGAACGCGATCCACAAGCTCGCGCCCGCACTCGAGCGGCTCGCGGCCTACGAGACCGAGGACGTCGAGGTCGACGGGCTCGTGTATCGCGAGGGGCTGAACGCCGTCGGCGTGACGGGCGGGATCGCGGGCAACGTCATCCCCGACGAGGCGATGCTGCACGTGAACTACCGCTTCGCGCCCAGCCGGACGGTCGCCGACGCGATCGCCATCGTGAGCGGCCTCTTCCCCGAGTACGAGCTGACGGTCGTCGACGAGGCCGAGGGCGCGCGCCCCGGTCTCGACGCCGACTTCGCGCAGGCGTTCGTCGCCGCCGTCGGTGGCGAGGCCCGGCCGAAGTACGGCTGGACGGATGTCGCACGCTTCAGCGCCATGGGCATCCCGGCCGTGAACTTCGGCCCGGGGGATCCGCTGAAGGCGCACGCCGACGACGAGCGCGTCGCGACCGATCAGATCCTCTCCTGCGAACGCGCGCTCCGCTCGTGGTTGGCGGGCACGGCGTCGACTGGCACGGCGTCGACGGGCACGGCCTGAGCCGCCGCCGCACCGCCGATGTCCGCCGCCGACGCTCCGCCGCGTGAGCGGGATCCGTTCCGCGCGCACCGGTGGTCGCCGCGCGTGCGATGGCGCCTGCTGCCGTGGTGGGCGCGCGTCGCGCTCATCTACGCGGGGGCGCGTGCCATCACCACGGTCTTCCTGCTGGTCCTCGCCGACCTGCAGGGTCCGAACGGCTGGACCGACGCGCGACCGGGGTACTTCGAGTACGCGAACATCTGGGACGCCCGCTGGTACGAGCTGATCGCCGCGATCGGCTACCCGGCCGTCCTGCCGCTGACCGACGGCGGACACGTCGCCGAGAACCAGTGGGCGTTCCTGCCGGTGTACCCGGGGCTGGTGCGCGCGGTCACGCTCACGGGGATGAGCTGGGAGGTGGCGTCGGTGCTCGTCTCCGTCGCCGCCGGGCTCGGCGCGGCGCTCGTGTTCCACCGGCTCATGCGACGCTTCCTCGCGCCGGACCAGGCGATGTTCGCGGTCGTGCTGTTCTGCGTCGCGCCGGTGGCGCCCATCATGCAGGTCGGCTACGCCGAGTCGCTCGCGTTCCTCTGGATGGCGATCGCGCTGCTGCTGCTCGTCGACCGGAGATACGGGTGGCTCGTGCCCGTCGTCGCGCTCTGGGCGTTCACGCGGCCGGGCGCGCTCGCGTTCGCACTCACGCTCGGATTGCACTGGATCGTGCGGTTCGTGCGACGCCACGACGACCCGTTCCCGATGCGGGAGCGGATGGTCGTGGCATCCGTCGCGGTGTTCACCGGGGTCGTCGGACTCGCCTGGCCCGCGATCGCCTGGATCGCGACCGGGGATCTCGCGGCGTACTTCGACACCGAGCTCGCCTGGCGTTCGGCGTACATCGGCTACGGCGACCTGGTGCCGTTCACCGCCTGGTTCCAGGGCGCCGAGTGGTGGTTCGGGCATGCGCTGGGCACGGTGGGCAGCTGGGCCGTGGTCGTGGTGCTGGTGGCTGCGTTCGGTGCCGCGCTCTTCGCGCCGTGGGTACGTCGGCTCGGCGTCGATCTGCGGCTCTGGCTCGCGAGCTATGCGCTGTACCTGCTCGCCGTGTTCTTCCCGCAGTCGAGCACGTTCCGGCTGCTCGCACCCCTGTTCCCCTTGGCCGGTGCGTTGGCGGTGCCGCGCGCCCGATGGCTGCGCTGGACCTTCGTCATCGGGTCGCTCGCGCTGCAGCTCGGCTGGCTCGTGGTGTGCTGGGCCATCATCGGGCGCGACTGGACGCCGCCGTGACACGCAATACGTCACCCGATGTTGCACCCGTGATTTCCCCGCCTCCGCTTCGGCGGGGGATAATGGAAGCTCAGCCACGAAAGGGGTAGCTCAATGGCGGCCATGAAGCCACGCACCGGAGACGGGCCTATGGAGGCCGTGAAGGAGGGTCGTCTCATCATCGTGCGGGTACCGCTCGAGGGCGGGGGACGACTCGTCGTCTCGGTGAACGACGCTGAGGCCAAGGAGCTCTACGACGTGCTCGGCGGCGTCGTGAACCCCGCCTGACGTCCGATCGACCGCCTGGGCCTGCGCATCGGCGCCGGCCCAGGCGTCTGTCGTCTCAGGGGCCGGGTGCCGGCGCCGTCACGCCCCCAGCTTGACGATCTGCAGGAGTCCGTCGCCCGCGGGCGAGATCGCCGTGGCGACGGCCGCGGAGGCCTGAAGCTCGGCGATCAGCGTGCGGAACGCGGTCGCCGATTCGTCGCGCCTGGCGGGGTCGGCCACACGTCCGCGCCAGAGCGCGTGCGCGACCATGACGCTGCCCTTCGCCTTGGCGAGGCGCAGCCCGTGCTCGACGTACTCGATCACGTTCGCGGCATCGGCGTCGACGAACACGATGTCGTAGGACGCCTCGTTCATGCGCGGCAGGACTTCGCCGGCGCGGCCGGCGATGAGCCGGACCCGGGCCGGGGCGATGCCGGCGTCGGCGAAGTGCTGGCGGGCGTGCTGCTGGTACTCGGTCTCGGTGTCGATCGAGGTGAGCATCGCGCCGCGCGCGGCGAGCAGGAGCGAGAGCCCCGACACTCCGAGGCCCGTGCCGACCTCGATGATCGATTCCGCGCGGGTCGCGGCAGCGATGACGGCGAGCTGCGCGGCGGTGGCGGGCGAGACCGGGTCGACCCCGAGTTCGAGCGATTGCTGCCGTGCGCGCACGACGACGTCGTGTTCGACGACGGACTCGTCGACGTACTTCCAGTTCAGGTCGTGTTCGGACACCTGGCGTCTCCCCTGCAGCTCAAGCCCCAAGAATACGGGCGTGCGGGCCAGGACGAGGCGCGCCTCGCCGCCGTCGTCCGCGCCATTGCGGTTTATGGTTGAGAGGTGTTCGGTCTGACGTTCGAGAAGCTCCTCATCATCGGGGTGATCGCCGTCTTCCTGCTCGGGCCCGAACGCCTGCCGTACTACGCGGGCAAGCTGGGCCAGCTCGTCAGGTCGCTGCGCGATCTCGCGAACGGGGCGAAGGATCGAATGCGCGAGGAGATGGGCCCCGACTTCGACGACGTCGACTGGAAGAAGCTCGACCCGCGCCAGTACGACCCCCGCCGGATCATCCGCGAGGCGCTGACCGACGCCGACCCGTTCGCCGAGCCCGAGCGCCCGGTCGTGGCACGCTCGGTGAATCAGGACTCGGCCTACCTGCAACGCAAGCGGGCCCGTGAGCCCCTCGGCGCCGGGGAGACCGCTCCGTTCGACTCCGAAGCCACCTGACCGACGTGCGACACCGCCGGGCGGGGTCGCTCGAATGCACGCCAGCTCAGGCGCGGCGAACCGCGCGGAGCACGCGCGCGAGCAGCAGGAACGGGCCGGCGAGGCTGCGGAACTCCGCGCCCGTCCGGGGGAGCTGCATCAGCCCGGTCGCGTGCGACACCGTGACGGGGTCGACGAACCGGCGGAGGCCCTCTGGCCCGTTGCGGCGCCCGAGGCCCGAGGCCTTGATGCCGCCCATCGGCGCGGCGACCGACGAGAACGATCCGCGGTAGCCCTCGCCGATGTTGACGCTGCCCGCCGCCAACGCGTCGGCGATGCGCCGGGCTCGAGCCGGCGATCTCGTGAGCACCGAGGCGTTGAGCCCGTAGTCGCTCGCGTTGGCGGCGAGCACGGCCTCCTCGTCGCTGTCGACGATGTAGACGGAGGCGATCGCACCGAAGGTCTCTTCGCCGTACACCCGCATCTCGGGGGTGACACCCGTGAGCAGGGTCGGGGCGAAGGCCCACGGACCGACCTCGGGCCGCGGCTCGCCGCCGACCAGCACGGTCGCGCCTTTCTCGATCGCGTCGTCGAGGTGTGCACGCACCCGCTCGAGCTGCGCGGCGCTCGCGAGCGAGCCGTAGTCGCTCGAGTAGTCGAGGGCGTTCCCCAGGCGCGCCGATGACAGGCGGGCGACGAGGGCGGCGATGAACGGCCCGGCGACGCGGCGATGCACATAGATGCGCTCGATCGAGACGCAGAGCTGCCCCATGGCGGCGAAGCACGCGTAGGCGGCGTCGGCCGCGGCCCGCGCGGGGTCGACATCGTCGAGCACGAGCATCGGGTTCTTGCCACCGAGCTCGAGCGAGGCCCCGACGAGCCGGCGCCCGGCCTTCTCGGCGATCCGGCGCCCGGTCGCGGTCGACCCGGTGAAGCAGACGTAGTCGACGTCGTCGGTGAGCGCCTCGCCGGCCTCGGACGCCTCGCCGGTCACCACCGCCCACAGCGCCTCGGGGACGCCCGCGTCGATGAACGCCCGGCGCAGCGCGAGGATCGACAGCGCCCCCTGATCGTCGGCCTTCTGCACGACGGCGCACCCGGCGGCGAGCGCCGGCACCACGTCCATCGCGGCGAGACTCAGCGCATAGTTCCACGGCGTGATGACGCCGGCGACGCCCTTCGGCCGGTACTTGACCCGGGTCGAGACGAGCAGTGGCAGTCCGCCCCGCACACGCCGGCCGCGCAGCGCGCGGGGTGCCTCGAGCGCGTTGTAGCGCGTGACGGAGGCGGCCTGGTAGACCTCTTCGAGTGCCTGCCCGCGGGTCTTGCCGCTCTCGATCTGGATCAGGTCGAGCAGCTGGTCGGCACGCTCGAGCAGGAGATCATGCGCTCGGAGGAGCACTCGTCGCCGGTGCGCGAACCCGGCCCGCGCCCAGGCGACCTGCATGAGCCGGCCCCGCGCGATCGCGTCGCGCACGTCGTCCGCGCTCGAGCGCGGCAGTTCGTGGTGCGGCTCGCCCGTGCGCGGCGACGATACGGTGATGGTCGCCGAGCCCGACGCGACGACGTCGTCGATGAGGCTCGCGAACAGGTCGGGTGAGGCCGTCTGGGCTCGCATGCGCACAGTCTAGGTCACCTGACCCACTCGGCCGTCGGCCCCACTACACTGCCTCCATGACCGCAACGGAGCGTGCTCTTCGGCGCGGCGTCGTCGCCAGGTACGCGATCGGCTCGATCGGCACCGGCGGGTTCGCGACGCTGCCCGGCCTCGTCCTCGTGTACTACCTCACCGACACGCTCGGCGTGGCCGCCATCGTGGCCGGCCTCGTCGTGACCGGGGCGAAGGTGTGGGACGTCCTGATCGACCCGTTCATCGGCCAGCGCAGCGATCGCGCCCTGGCCCGCACGGGCACGCGTCGCACCTGGATGGTCGTCGGCGCGATCGCGCTGCCCGTGGGGTTCGTGCTCACGTTCGCGGTGCCTGCAGGGCTCGCGCCCGAGGCATCCGCCGTCTGGGTCCTCGTGGCGTTCCTCGCGACGGCGACCGCGTTCAGCATGTTCCAGGTGCCGTATCTCGCGCTGCCGGCCGAGCTCACGCCGGACTATGACGAGCGGACGCGCCTGCTGACCTGGCGGGTCGTCGTGCTCACGCTCGCGATCCTCGCGTTCGGCGCGGGCGGGCCCGAGATCCGCGGCGCGTTCGCCGACGAACACGCCGGATACCTCGTGATGGCGCTCATCGCGGGCATCGTGATCGGCGTGGGCATGCTCGTCGCGACGACCACCGCGGGCCGGCGCTCGGCGAGCGGGTCGCGCCCCGTGGCGGATGCGACGGTCACGGATGCCACGTCGGAACCCGCGCCAGGAGGCCGTCTCCGCGACGGATACCGAGAGGGCTTCGCCGCGCTCGCGCGGAGCGCGCCGTTCCGGGCCTTGCTGGGCGCGTTCGTGCTGCAGGGGCTCGCGACGGGCGGCATGCTCGCCGGTGCGCAGTACGTCGCCACGTGGGTGCTGCGCTCGGAGGGTGCGGTGACCCTGCTCTTCGTGGCGTTGATCGCGCCCGCGGTCGCGTGCGCGCCGCTGTGGGCCCTGGTCGCGCGTCGCCTCGGCAAGGAGCGCGGCTTCGCCATCGCGAGCGGCGTGTTCGCGGTCGCCGCGTTCAGCCTGGTGCTCCTCCTGCTGTGGCCGGGCCCGTGGGTGTACCTGCCCGTCGCCGTGGCCGGCGCCGCGTACGCGGGCATGCAGTCGCTGCCCATGGCGATGCTGCCCGACGTCATCTCGCTCGACGCGGCCCGGCACGGCGCCGATCGCGCGGGGAGCTTCAGCGGCGTGTGGACCGCGGGTGAGACCGCGGGCATGGCGCTCGGCTCGACGCTGCTGACCGTCGTGCTCGCCGCGACCGGGTACGTGTCATCGGCGGGGTCGGCGGTCGTCGAGCAGGGGCCAGCGGCGATCGTGGGCATCGTGCTGAGCTTCAGCCTCCTGCCGGCCCTCCTCGTGGTGGCGAGCCTCGCGGTGCTGCGCCGCTACCGGCTGCGCCGCTCGGACATCGACGCGCTCGCCGAACCCACGACGACGGAGGCCACGCGATGAGCGACGACACGAACGACCTCCGCCGTGAGCCGTCCGACATCCTCGCCGAGCTGCGCGCGCTGCGCGAGCGCGACGCGCCCACGCACGGCGGCCGGGTGCTCTCGTATGTGTACGACCCGGGCCTCGCCGAGCTCGACGAGCTCGCGGCCGACGCCGCGCGGCTGGTGCAGCCCGTGAACGGGCTGGACCCGACGACGTTCACGTCGGTCGCGGCGCTCGAGTCACGCGTCGTCGGCTTCGCGCGCGACGCGCTCGGCGGCAACGGCGACGTGGTCGGATCGGTCACGTCCGGTGGCACCGAGAGCTGTCTGCTCGCCGTGAAGACCGCGCGGGACGCGTGGGTCGCGGCCGGCGGAGCCGGGCAACCCAGGCTCGTCGCGCCCGTGACCGTGCACGCGGCGTTCCACAAGGCCGCGCACTACCTCGGGCTCGTGCTCGATCTCGTGCCGGTCGACGAGGCGACGGGCCGGCCGCGGGTCGACGAGTTCGCGCGCCGGCTCGGCGCCGATGTGCCGCTCGTCGTCGTGAGCGCGCCGTCGTACCCGTTCGCGACCCTCGACCCGATCGCCGAGGTCGCCGCGCTCGCCGCGGACGCGGGCGTCGCGGTGCACGTCGACGCGTGCATCGGCGGCTTCGCGCTCGCATTCTGGCCGGACCCGCTGCCGCCGTGGGACCTGCGCGTGCCCGGTGTCACGAGCCTCTCGGCGGACCTGCACAAGTACGGCTACGCGCCGAAGGGCGTCTCGGTGCTGCTCATGCGCGGCCGCGACCGGCAGCGCCGGCAGTACTTCGCGACGACGCGCTGGCCCGGGTATCCGGTCGTGAACCCCACGATGACGGGGTCGAAGCCCGCCGGGCCGCTCGCCGCGGCCTGGGCGATCATCGAGGCGCTCGGCGTCGAGGGCTTCCGCCGTCTCACCGCGCGTGCTGCGCACGCGACCGGCGCGCTGGTCGCGGCGGTCGGCCGCATCGAAGGATTGCGGGTGGTGGGCGATCCGGTCGGTCCGCTGCTGGCGGTCGCGAGCGACGAACGGATGCCTCCCGGCCGGCGTGTCGACCCCCACCATTGGGCGGATGCCGCAACCGCAGCCGGCTGGCGGCTGCAACTGCAGCCCGGCCTCCGCCAGGCCGATGGCGACCCATTGCCGCGCACGGCGCACCTCACCGTGACGCCGGTGACCGATGCTGTGCTCGACGAGCTCGTGCCGGCGCTCGTGCGCGCGGCCGACGAGGTGCGCGGCATCCCGCCGGTCGACGGCGCCGCGGTCCTCGCCGCGCTCACGACCGGCGACGGCGGGCCCGCCGGCGGCGCACTGTCGGGTGACGTGGGCGAGCTGAGCGCCGACACCGCGGCCGGGCTGCTGCGCGTGTTCGGCCTTCTCGACGGTGACGCGGGTTCGGCGGGCGGAGCGCTGCCCGCGCGGCTCGCACCCGTGCTCGCGCTCATGGAGACGCTGCCTCCCGAGATCGCCGAGCGGCTCCTCGTCGAACTGCTCGCACGCGTCGTCGAACCCGGCTGAGTAGCATCCAGTCATGGGCATCAGACTGGAGAACGTCGGCATCGCCGTGCGCGACCTCGACGCGACGATCGCCTTCTTCACCGACCTCGGGCTCACGGTGCTCGGCCGCGACACGATCAGCGGCGAGTGGGCCGACACGGCGGTCGGTCTCGACGGCAACCATGCCAGGATCGCGGTGCTCGAGACGCCCGACGGCCAGGGCCAGCTCGAGCTCTTCGAGTACCTCCACCCTGACGCGATCGAGACCGAGCCAACGCTCCCGAACGAGATCGGCATGCACCGCGTCGCGTTCTCGGTCGACGATCTCGACGAGGCGCTCGCGATCGCTGCGAAGCACGGCTGCCACCCGCTCCGCGGCGTCGCGAACTACGAGGGCGTCTATCGGCTCACGTACCTCCGCGGCCCGAGCGGCATCATCGTCATGCTCGCCCAGAAGCTCACCCCCTGACGCGAACGGTCGCGGATGGCGGGTCCGATCGTTCAGAACCCGCCATCCGCGACCGCTCGACCGGGTGTGGCACTCGACGCACGCGAGCCACCTGTCAGCCCAGGCGGCAGCGCTCGGTGAAGTAGGCGAAGAGGTCGTCCTTGAGGGACTGGCCGGAGCGGAGCTCGTACAGACCTGACCAGCCGTCGCTCGTGGTGATCTCGAGAGGGATGATCGTGCCGCGCTTGTCTTCGGCGCCCGCGTGCTGGTCGCAGCGCGCGGGGCGCACGGGGAGCTCGATGGTCGAGGGCGGGTCATCGGCGCTGATCTCGGCGGTGTACGCCCAGTTCAGGCCGCCCTCGGCGGAGAGCAGCGTCGTGCCGAGCACCTGGGCGATCGACAGTGACCCGTCACCCTCGCCCGTCGGCTCGACGGCGATGTCGATCCACGCACGCTGCGCCTCGCCCGTGCCCTCGGTGCGAAGCCGGTCGGGCAGGGCGAACGTCGCGATCTGCTCGACCGAATGCGCCAGACATCCGGTCTCCTGCAGCCGGGCCAGCGTGTCGTAGGGATCGTCGGCCTCGAGGGAGCCCGTCGCCGGACCGGTCGCGGTCTGCAGTTCGAGACCGATCGTGGCGGGCCCGGCGTCGCCCGCGCAGCGCACCGGCCCGAGATCCAGCCGGAGCTGGATCGACTTCCCAGCGGCGAGGTCCTTCGGGCCGTCGAGCACCATGCCGTCTTCGAGCCCGGGCGCGGTGACGTCGAGCCGGTCGATCGTGAGGTCACCGTCGGTGCCGTTGTCGACCTGCACGACCAGCCGACCGTCGACCACGTCGGATCGGCTCTGCAGCACACTCGCGGTCACCTCCGCCGGCAGCGCGGCGGGCGCCTCCGCGGGGGCGCCGCACCCGGCGAGCACCAGAGCGGTCGACGCGAGCGCGCCGCTCAGACCGATTACGCGGCGTGCGTCGGCACGTTTCGCCCCGCGCCCGCGCGGCGGATGTTCCGCGCGAACGCCGCCCCGGGGCATCCGTTCACCTGACCGAGACGTCCAGCGGCCGGCCGCGCAGTGAGCGCGACCGCACCGCGAGCCGCGCAGCGACCGCTTCGATGGCGCGAGCCGCGGGGTCGTCGGGCTCGGCCACGACGACCGGGTCGCCGTCGTCGCCGCCGCGGCGCAACGCGACGCTGAGCGGCACCGTCGCGAGCAGCGGCACCGGCACGTCCTGCCCCTCGGAGAGCCGGCGCGCGACCTCCTCGCCGCCGCCCGAGCCGAACAGGTCGACGAGGGCGCCGTCGGCGCCGGTGAACGCCGCCATGTTCTCGACGACGCCGATCACGTGCTGCCCCGTCTGACGGGCGACGACGCCCGATCGCTCGGCGACGTCGGCCGCGGCGGGTTGCGGCGTGGTGACCACGACGACCTCCGCGTTCGGCAGCAGCTGGCCGAGCGAGATGGCGACGTCGCCGGTGCCGGGCGGCAGGTCCACGAGCAGCACGTCGAGGTCGCCGAAGTACACGTCGGTGAGGAACTGCTGGAGTGTGCGATGCAGCATGGGGCCGCGCCACGCCACCGCGACCGAAGAGGACCGCCCGCCGGGCTCGGACGGTTCGACGAACATGCCGATCGAGATGACCTTCACGCCGTGCGCCACCGGCGGCAGGATCATCTCGTCGACGCGGGTCGGCCGCGCCGCGTTGCCGTGTCCGTCGATGAGGCCGAGCAGCCCCGGGATCGAGAACCCGTGCACGTCGGCGTCGACCAAGCCGACGGACAGTCCTCGGGCGGCGAGCGCCACCGCGAGGTTCGCGGTCAGCGTCGACTTCCCGACGCCGCCCTTGCCGCTGGTGATCGCGATCACGCGCGTCAGCGTGCCCGGTCCGAACGGATTCCCGCGCGCCGCGCGGCCGCCGCGGAGGCGTTCGGTGAGCGCGGCGCGCTGCTCGGGCGTCATGACGGTGAGCTCGACGGTCGCGTTGCCCTCGCCCGCGACCGACTCCGCGGCCGCGATCACGTCGCGTTCGATGCGGTCGCTCGCGGGGCATCCGACGATCGTGAGCCGCACACCGACCTGCACGCGGCCGTCGGTGCCGGCCGTGACCCCCGCGACCATGTCGAGCTCGGTGATCGGCTTGCGGATCTCGGGGTCGATGACCCCGGTCAGCGCGGCGTGCACGGCGCGCTCGAGCTCGTCAGGAGGCAGAGGCGGATGCGGCACGCTCGGCGCCCTCTTCCTCGTCGCGACGGTCGAGCTCCTCGACGATCGCCTTCAGCTCGGCACGGATGAACTCCTTCGACGCCAGGTCCTTCACCGCGAGCCGGAGCGCGACGACCTCGCGCGCGAGGTACTCGGTGTCCGCGAGGTTGCGTTCGGCGCGCTGCCGGTCCTGCTCGATCTGCACACGGTCGCGGTCATCCTGCCGGTTCTGCGCGAGCAGGATGAGCGGCGCGGCGTACGACGCCTGCAGCGAGAGCACCAGGGTCAGCGCGATGAACCCGAGTTCGATCGAGTCGAAACGCCACGCCTCGGGCGCGAACGTGTTCCACACCATCCAGAAGATGACGAACAGCGTGAGCCCGAGCAGGAACCACGGCGTGCCCATGGCGCGCGCGACCCACTCCGTGAAGCGACCGAACCGGTCGCGGTCGCCCGATCCGCGGAAGGGCGCGGATCGGCGAAGTCCCTTCGGGGTCTCGAATCGCCGGTCGTCGACGTCAGCGCGTGCCATCTCCTGCCCTCCTTCCGTGCGGAATGGGGATGCTCCCCGTGCTGAGCTGTGCGCGCGCGGTCGCGCGCTTGGTCAGCTCCTCGTGTTCGTCGGGATGACTTCGCCAGTCATCTGGCAGGAGGTAGTCGAGTACGTCGTCGATCGTCACCACCCCGACGAGTCGGTGCTTCTCGTCGACGACCGGCACCGAGACCAGGTCGTAGCTTGCGAGGATGCGGCTCACCTCGGCGGCCGACGTGTCGGCGCGTACGGGCTCGAGCCCCTGGTCGGTGAGCGAACCGAGCCGCTCGTGCGGCGGGTAGCGAAGCATCCGCTGGAAGTGCACCATGCCGAGGAACCGGCCGGTCGGCGGCTCATACGGCGGCAGCGTCACGCAGACCGCGGCGCCGAGTGCCGGCGGCAGGTCATGCCGGCGGATCATCGCGAGGCCCTCGGCGACGGTCGCATCGGCCGACAGGATGATCGGCTCGGTCGTCATCAGGCCACCCGCGGTGTCGGGGCCGTAGGCGAGCAGGAACCGCACGTCTTCGGCCTCTTCGGGCTCCATGAGCTCGAGCAGGTGCTCGCCGCGCTCCTCGGGGAGCTGCGCGATAAGGTCGGCCGCGTCGTCGGGCTGCATCTGATCGAGCACGTCGGCCGCACGGTCGTCGCCGAGCGCCGCCAGGATCACGACCTGGTCGGCCTCCGGCATCTCCTCGAGCACGTCGGCGAGCCGGTCGTCGGGCAGCTCCTCGGCGACCTCCTGCCGGCGCTGCGGCGGCAGATCGAGCAGGGTGTTCGCGAGGTCGGCGGGCTTCAGCTCCGAGTAGGTCGCGATGAGCTGCTCGGCGGACTGCGCCTCACCGCCCTTCGGCTGCGCCTCACGGACCTCGCGCCAGGTGACGTAGGCCGACTGGCCCTTCGAGAACGGCGAGGCGCCCTTGGGCCGGCGCACGAAGAGCTGCGAGACCTCCCACTCACCGGGCTCCCGCTCTTCGATCGCGACGTCCTCGATCGTGGCGCCGCCCGAACCGTCGTTGAAGACGACCTTGCGGCCCAGCATCTCGGCGATGAGCCGCACCTCGCCGCCGCGCTGCTCGAAGCGGCGCAGGTTGATCAGCCCGGTGGTTATGACCTGACCGCCGCTGATCGACGTGACGCGGCCGATCGAGAGGAACACACGCCGCTTGCCGGGGATCTCGACGATCAGCCCCACGACGCGCGGCGGATCGGACTTTCGATACACCACGAGGACATCACGAACTCGGCCGACCCGATCCCCGGCGGGGTCGAAGACGGCGCTCCCGGCGAGTCGGGCGACGAAGACTCTCGTGGCGCTCACACCTACCAACTTAGCCCCAGCGGGTTGAAAGCAGCCGTGAGACGGGCGGCCGTGAAAGAATGAACCGATGACCAGCCAGTCGCCGTTCCGAGGGCGTGTAGCCCGGGCGTTCCCGACCCTGCCGAAGGGCGAGACCGTCGCGAGCTTCGAGACCTATCAGGAAGCGCAGGCGGCGGTCGACCGGCTCGCCAAGGCGGAGTTCCCGGTGCGCGAGCTCTCGATCGTGGGCACCGACCTGACGTCGGTCGAGCGCATCACGGGCAAGCTGACGTGGGGCCGCGGTGCGGGAGCCGGCGCGCTCTCGGGCGCGTGGTTCGGCACCTTCCTGGGGCTGCTGTTCTTCATCTTCTCGCCGACTGGCGCCGGGCTCGGCATCCTCGGCGCGGCGGTGCTCATCGGTGCGGGGTTCGGCATGATCTTCGGGCTGGTCTCGTATTCGCTCAACCGGCGCCGGCGTGATTTCACGTCGGTCATGCAGGTGCTCGCGACCCGGTACGCGATCATCGCCGAACCCGAGCATCTCGCGCGGGCGCGTGAGGTGCTGGGCGTGGGCGCCCCGGTGGCAGCGGCCCCGGCGGCGCCGACGCACGAGGGCGAGCCGCGCACCTATGGCGAGGCGCAGGATGCCGCGCGCCGCGGCACGGATGCCTCGGCGGAGCCGCCGCGCTACGGCGAGCGGCTGCCCGCCCCGGGCGACGAACCTTCCGAGCGCTGACGACGATCAGCGCTGCGCGCTGCGCACCCAGGCCTCGACCTCGTCGGCGGTGCGGGGGATGGCCGCCGAGAGGTTGACGGCGCCGTCCTCGGTGACGAGGACGTCGTCTTCGATGCGCACACCGATGCCGCGGAACGCCTCGGGCACGGTGAGATCGTCGGGCTGGAAGTACAGGCCGGGCTCGATCGTGAAGACCATGCCGGGCTGGAGCACTCCGTCGAGGTAGAGCTCGCGGCGCGCCTGCGCACAGTCGTGCACGTCGAGGCCGAGGTGGTGGCTGGTGCCGTGCACCATGTACCGGCGGTGGAACTGGTTCTCGGGCTCGAGGCTCTCATCGGCCGAGACCGGCAGCAGGCCCCACTCGGCGGTCCGCTGCGCGATGACGCGCATGGCCGTCGCGTGGATGTCGCGGGACACCGCGCCGGGCCGCACCATCGCGAACGCCGCGTCGGCGGCGTCCAGCACGGCCTCGTAGATCTTCCGCTGCACGTCGGAGAAGGTGCCGTTCACGGGGAACGTCCGCGTGATGTCGGCGGTGTAGTAGCTGTCCATCTCGACGCCGGCGTCGAGCAGCACCAGGTCGCCGGGAACCACTGCGCCGTCGTTCCTGGTCCAGTGCAGGATGGTCGCGTGCGGCCCGGCCGCGGCGATCGACGCATAGCCGACGTCGTTGCCGTCGAGTCGGGCGCGAGTGGCGAACACGCCCTCGATGACACGCTCGCCCCGGACCTCCGAGGTGATGCGCGGCAGCTCGGCGAGCACCTCGGTGAAGCCGCGCGCGGTCGCATCGACCGCGGCACGCAGCTCGGCGATCTCGAAGTCGTCTTTCACGAGACGCAGTTCTGAGAGCACCCGGGCGAACGCGGCGTCTGGTTCGTGGTCCTCGCCGAACTCGAGGCTGAACGGCGCGTCGGCGGCGTTGGTCGAGAGCGCCCGGTCGGTGGCGAAGCGGATCCGGGCGTAGTCGACCCGGTCGGTGATCGCCGGGTCGGCTTCGCGGACGATGAGGGCGGTCGTGTCGAGGTGATCGACCACGTCGCCGAAGTCGGCGATGTCACGCGTCGCGACCGCGAGGTCGGCCGCCACATGCGCGAGTGAGGGCCTCGGCCCGATCCAGAACTCGCCGATCGCCGGGTTCGCGTAGAACTCGTCGGAGTCGCGCCCGGCGCGCTCCCTGAAGTACACGGTCGCGACGTGGCCGCCGTCGTCGCTGGTGCCGCCGTCGTCGTCGCCCCGAGGCTCGAGCACGAGCACGGCTCCGGGCTCGGCGTCGGAGCCCCAGCCGGTGAGGTGCGCGAACGCCGAGTGCGCCCGGAACGGGTAGTCGGTGTCGTTGGCGCGCTGCTTCATGTCGCCGGCCGGGATGATCAGGCGCTCACCGGGGAACGCGGCGGACACCGCGGCGCGCCGGGCGGCGGCGTAGGCCGCCTGCGGGCGGGCGGGCGGGAGTGTCTCGTCGCGTTCGGCCCAGCCGGTCGAGAGATAGTCCTTGAACCGGTCGGAACCGGGCGTCGTCGATCGGTTCGCGGTGCGATCGGATGCCTCGGTCGCACCTTCGGACGGAGCGGCGGCCTCGGTCGCCTCACGAGTGTCGGACATGTCGTCCATTGTCGCACCCGCCGCGGGGCCCGCGACCGGCGTCAAGGGCCGACGCGGACGAGGGTGGTCACGATCGGGCGGTGGTCACTGCCGGCCTGGTCCAGCTCGCCGACGACGCGGAACGACGCGACCTCCCAGTTCGGCGTCGCGAGGACGTGGTCGATCGGGCTGCCGAAGAACTCGGGGACGTCGGTCGGCCACGTGCCGACCCCCGCGGCGCCGCCAGCCAGCGCCGCATCGTGGCAGCGGCCGAGATCCCCGCCGTCGACACCGCGACCCGCGAAGTGATCGAGGGTGGCATTGAAGTCGCCCGCGAGGATGACGTTCTCGCCCGCGCACTGCTCGGCGATCCAGTCGAGATCGCTCCGCCAGTTCCGCAGCTCCCACCGGATCGGCGCGACCGCGTGCACGGCGACGATGCGCGGGCCGGCACCGTCGACCGGGTCGGCGACGACGCTCGGCAGCGTGTTCGTGTTGTCGGGCGGCCCGGGCCAGGCCGCGGAGCTCACTTCGTAGTCGCCGAGGTCGGGGCTGATGAGCAGGGTGGTGGAACGCGCCTTCGCGATCTCGTCGTAGGCGAGCGTGCGCACCCACATCGGGCGGCCGCCATCGCGCATCGCGATCGCGACCTGTTCGCCGAGTGGCGCGGTCGTCTCGGGAAGCGAGATCACGTCTGCGCCCTCGGTCAGCGCGAGATCGACGATGGTCTGCGCGTCGGGCACCTCACCGAGCGTGTTCCATGCCAGCACGGTCACGGTGTCCACCGGATCGGCGGCGGCGTGCGAGGCATCCGCCGGCTGACCGAGCCCGCGAGCCGACAGGATCGCGACGTTGCCGATCGCGAACAGCGCGAGCACCAGCGCCATGGCGATGCCGAAGACCCGGGTGCGGCGGGGGATCGCGATGAGCGCGAAGACGACGGCGACGGCGACGGCGCCGACCGCGGCGGTGCCGCGGAGCGCGACGACGTGGGTGGCGATCCACTGGTTCTGCAGGCCGAACGCCTGCGGCCAGAGCAGGACGACGCCGATGACGGACGCCGCGAGCACAGCGGCCCATGCGAGGAATCGGGCAAGCATCCCGGTCACCCTATCCATCCGGCCTGGACGTCTCCCGCGTGCGGGTTCGCGGTGGCCGGCAGGCGTGCCGGCGTCGATCTCCCGGTCGATAGCATGGAGAGATGCCCGACGCCCCGCGGTTCATCGGTGCCGCCGATCTGCACGTCCATTCGGTCGTGTCCGACGGCACCGAGACCCCCGCGGCGCTCATGGCGGAGGCCGCCGAAGTCGGTCTCGCGGCGATCGCGCTCACCGATCACGACGCGACGACCGGCTGGGCCGAAGCGGCCGGTGCGGTCGACCGCACGGGCGTCGCGCTCATCCCCGGCATGGAGCTGTCCACGCGCGAGGGATATGTCAGCGTGCACGTGCTCGGGTACCTGTTCGACCCGCTCGACGAGGACCTGCTCGCGGAGACGGCGCGGATCCGGGAGTCGCGGCTGACGCGTGCCGAGACCATCGTCAGGCGGATCTCGCGCGACTACGACCTCGACTGGGACGACGTGCTCGCGCAGACCGCCGAGGGCGCGACGATCGGGCGGCCGCATATCGCCGATGCGCTGGTGGCGCGCGGCCACGTGGCTGACCGGTCGGCCGCGTTCGCGGGCATCCTGCACCCGCGCATGGGATACGCGCAACCGCACTACGCCCCCGACCCGCTCACGGGGGTTCGACTCATCCGCGCCGCGGGTGGAGTGCCCGTGCTCGCACATCCCGGCACGCGAGGTGCCGAACGCGTCATCTCGGATGCGCGGCTCGCCCAGCTCGTCGACGCGGGGCTGTTCGGGCTCGAGGTGGAGCACCCCGAGAACCGGCCGGATGCGAAACGCCGCCTGCGCGACCTCGCGGCCAGATTCGACCTCGCGATCACGGGCGCGAGCGACTATCACGGCACCGGCAAGGTCAACCGGCTCGGCGAGCAGCAGACCGCGGCCGAGGTCGTCGACCGCATCGTCGCCGAGGGCACCGGTTCGGCGCCCGTGCTGCCGAGCCCGTCGGTCGAGTAGCAGGCGACGAAGGGTCCGCCTCGCTGGTGGAGTGGCGCGACCGGCGCGGCTCAGCCCTGCTGCGCGGGTGCGGCCTGGCCGTTGCCTGACCCACCCGAACGACGTCGCCGGCGGCGGCGCGGTGCGGTGTTGCCGTCGTGGTGCTCTCGGCCCTGCCCGTCATGGGTGCCGGATCCGGGATCCTTCGGCGCCGAGGCATCCGTCGACGAGTCGGAGCGCGCCGACTCGTCCGCCCCGCCGCGCGTGCGGCGGCGCGTGCGGCTCCGGCCGCCGCCCTCGCCCCGACCGCCCTCGCTGCGACCGCCTTCGCTGCGACCGGCGGTCGCCGCGCGGGGCGGCGCGGCCTTCGCCGCTGCGGGCTTGAGCCGGCCCTTGGTGCCCTCGGGGATGTCGAGGTCGGTGAACAGGTGCGGGCTGGACGAGTACGTCTCGGTCGGCTCGGGCTGGCCGAACTCGAGCGCGCGGTTGATGAGCGCCCACTTGTGCAGGTCGTCCCAGTCGACGAAGGTGACCGCGATGCCGGTCTTGCCGGCACGCCCGGTGCGGCCCGCCCGGTGCAGATAGGTCTTGTCGTCGTCGGGGATGGTGTGGTTGATCACGTGGGTGACGTCGTCGACGTCGATGCCGCGGGCTGCCACGTCGGTCGCGATCAGGATGTCCTTCTTGCCCGCCTTGAACGCGGCCATGGCGCGCTCGCGCTGGTCCTGGTTCAGGTCGCCGTGCACGGCGGCGGCGTTGAACCCCCGGTCGTTCAGCTCCTCGACGAGTCGTGCGGCCGCGCGCTTGGTCCGCGTGAAGATGATCGTCTTGCCGCGCCCCTCGGCCTGGAGGATGCGCGAGATCACTTCGTCCTTGTCGAGCGAGTGGGCCCGGTAGACGAGGTGCTTGATGTTCGCCTGTGTGAGGCCCTCGTCGGGGTCGGTCGCGCGGATGTGGATCGGCTTCGACATGAAGCGGCGCGCGAGCGCGACGATCGGACCCGGCATGGTCGCCGAGAAGAGCATGGTGTGGCGGACGGCCGGGGTCTGCGCGAACAGCTTCTCGATGTCGGCGAGGAAGCCGAGATCGAGCATCTTGTCGGCCTCGTCGAGCACCATCTCCTGCACGTTCTTGAGGCTCAGCAGACGCTGGCTCGCAAGGTCGAGCAGACGGCCCGGGGTGCCGACGACGATCTGCGCGCCCGCCTTGATCTGCTCGATCTGGCCTTCGTAGGCCTTGCCGCCGTAGATCGAGACGACCTTCGTCGGACGGTTCGACGTCGCGAGCTCGAGGTCTTCGCTCACCTGCACGGCGAGCTCGCGCGTCGGCACCACGATGAGGGCCTTCACGCCGGGCTCGGGGTCGTCGCCCAGCCGCTGGATGAGCGGGAGACCGAAGCCGAAGGTCTTGCCCGTGCCGGTCTTGGCCTGGCCGATGATGTCCTGCCCGGAGAGGGCGAGGGGGATGGTCTGTTCCTGAATGGGGAAGGGCTCGGTGATGCCCTTCGCGGCAAGCGCGTCGACGATGTCTGACGCGATGCCGAGGTCGGTGAACGAAGTCACGATTCCGCCTGTCGGTGTCGCAAAGCATGAGTGCGCGCTGTTTCCTCAGGCGCACGGCGCGCGGTTCCATCGCCCGCGCATACCCGTCAAGCCTAACCGAGACTGCCATGCCGCCTTCGTTATGCTGTCCTGCGTGGTGTTGTGGTCCGGTCGTCGGGGTCCGCGCGACGTCGAGCGGGTCCGCCCCCGAGTCGCGCCGGCCGCGCTGACGCGCGTCGACTTCACCGAGCTCGTTCCCGAGCCGGTCGCCTTCCTCGGGCAGGCCGCGCACATCGAGCTCG
This sequence comes from Agromyces protaetiae, assembly GCF_030866785.1. NCBI lineage: Bacteria > Bacillati > Actinomycetota > Actinomycetes > Micrococcales > Microbacteriaceae > Agromyces > Agromyces silvae. Next base: position 1,269,822 of record NZ_CP133018.1, read on the forward strand.
AGGCGTTCGAGAGCCTCGCCAAAGCGGTGGGCACGGCGCCGACGCTCGGAGCAAAAGAGGGGCTGTCGGCGGCCGCGGGCGTGGCGCTGCGCAAGCATCATGCGCTCATCGCCGAGCTGCGCCGCGCGGGGGCCGAACCGGTCGAGGTCATGGCACCGTTCACACCCGTCACCGACCGGTTCCGCGGCGCCGTCGCCCGCGCGGACTGGTACGAGCTGTTGCTGACGATCTACGTCACGACGGGCATGCTCGACGACTTCTTCGCGCGGCTCGCCGCGGGGCTGCCGCACGAGCTCGCCGGGCGGGTTCGCGTGATCCTTGAGGACCGCGGCGCGGGCGAGCGCGGGAGCGGCGCGGGCGAGCGCGGGGCGGGTGAGCGCGGCGCGGGCGATGTGCTTCGCCGCGAACTCGAACGCGCCATCGCGGAGCAGCCCGGCCTCGCCGACCGTCTCGCGCTCTGGGGCCGGAGTCTCGTCGGCGACACCATGCTCGTCGCGCGTTCGGCGCTCCGCGCCGCCGAGCCGCCCGGGCGCGGTGACGAAGACGTCGAGCCGGTGTTCACCGAGCTCATCGCCGAGCACACGCGCCGCATGGACGCGCTCGGCCTGACCGCGTAAGACGCGTCACGTCGCGGCGCACGGCCGATTGCCGCGCCGTGGCCCGGGCTCCGTGCCCCGATCGCAGCGCCCCCAAGCCGTCACGATTCGCGGGCGCGTTCACGAACACACTCGCAGATCGTGACGACAACCGCTGGGGGCCGGAGTTCCCGTAGGGAGTTTTCCATTTCCCCGAACCTGCTGCGATATTGATATACTGAAGCCTTGCTCAATGACGAGTTGGAGCGTGTCGTGCGGGTTTGTGGTGTTGATCAGGTGGGTCGTGTCGGTCTGGGTGTGGTGGGTGCTGCGGTGTGTGGGGTGTTGGTGGTGGGGGTGGTGTCGCCGGTGTGGGCGGGTGAGGCCGGGGAGCCGGGCGCGCCGCCGGTGGTGGAGTTGGGGTCGTTCGGGGTGGGGGATGGGCTCGAGGGTGTGGTGAACGAGGTTGATGGGTCGTTCGGGGTGGTGGTGCCGGTTGCGGGGGTGTCGTTGGGGTGGGATTCGCGGGTTGGGGTGGATCGGTATGGGTTCGGGGTCGGGTGGGGGCTCGGGTTCGCGGTGGTGGAGGTCGAGGGTGGGGTGCGGGTGTCTCCGGCGTCGGGTGGGGTGTTCGAGGCCGCAGGCTCGGTGCCGTCAGGGCTGCTGGGGTATGCGGGCTCGGATGTGGTGTTCCGGCAGGTCCCGGGTGGGGTGCTGCCGGGTCGGGCCGATGGGGTGGTGGGTGAGCAGTCGTATGCGTTCGAGTTGCATGAGTTGGGTGGGGTGATCACGTACTTCAACGCGGCCGGGGATCCGGTGGCGAAGGTGGCCGCGGGTGGGGACCGGTCGGACTGGGGCTGGGTGGCCGGCAACCCGCACCGGTTGGGGTCGGTGGTGAGTGTGGACGGGGTGGTGACCGAGCTGGACTGGTCCGACCCCGGCGAAGTGCTGGTGCGACCCGGCGTGAATGTGCCGGCCGAGGGTGGTGGTGCTGGGGTGTGGCGGGTGCAGCTGGCCGATGGCCGGGTGGGTGAGGTGGCCGACCCGGTCGGGGGTCGCAGCCTGGTCGGGTATGACCGGGCGGGTCGGGTGGAACGGGTGGTGTCCGGGTCTGGTGCGGTGACGACGGTGTCGTGGCGGTCGGATACGGACGCGGTATCGCGGGTGGACCGGGTCGCGGTCACCGATGCCACCGGCACGGAGTTGAGCGCCCGCGAGTGGCGGCAGGTGGGCGGGGTGCTGCCATCGGGCTGGCCGGCGGTGGATCCGGCGAGCGTGCCCGGTGCGGTGGCCGGTGCGGTGGGTGGTGCGCGTTCGGTCGAGGTGTCGGATGGGAAGACGCGGGTGGTGTCCTCGTTCGACGAGTGGGGCCGGCTGGCGGGTAAGCAGGTCGTGGTGACCTCCGCCGCCGGTGAGCAGACCGTTCAGGAGCAGGAGCTGACTTACCCCGACGGGGACCCGGTGGGTGTGGGTGATCTGGCCCGGAAGCCGGTCGCGGCCGAGGTCAGGTCGCTGGACGTGTCCGGTGGGGTGCGGGCCGGCACCGAAGCGTACGAGTACGACGATCTGGGCCGGATGGTCCGCCGGACGAGCGCGGACGGCACCGTGCTCGAGCGCGCGTATGACCCCGAGGTCCCAACGGGCCGGCTACTGCCGGTCGGGTCGCCGGTATCGGAGCGGTCGACCGCTCCGGATGGGTCGGTGACCTCGACTGAGACGACGCTGGATGACACCCGGACCGTGCCGGTGCTTGTCGAGCAGACCATGCATGCGCCCGGTGGTGCTGCGACGGTGACCGGTCGCACTGAGTACACCGTTGAAGGCGGTGCGGTCATCGAGCAGCGCGAGTTCCCGAGCGGTGCTGCTGGTGCGGCGCCGGTGGTGACCCGGTGGGACGAGACCATCAATCTGGAGCGTGGGGTGCGTGAGGTGGTTGAGACGGTCGCGGCCGGCACTGAGCTGGCGGCGTCCACGTCGTCGACGACCTCGCTGCTGCACGGCGGCGCGTTGGAGTCGACCGATGTGCTCGGCCGCATGTCGTCGGCGCAGTACGACGAGCTGGGCCGTCCGGTGTTGACCCGTGATGCCGCGGATCGGGTCACGACCACCGCGTATGCGCCGGCGGATGGTGGGTTCGGCGGGTTCGGCGGGGATCAGGTCACGGTCACCGGCCCGGACGGGGTCGCGGTGACGGAGGTGCGGGATGTGCTGGGCCGGGTGGTGCAGAAGCACGACAACCTGAACCCCGACGGCGACCCGGTGGCCGGTGAGGTGCGGGTGTTCGAACGGCACGGGTTCCCGGCGCCCGGGGTCGAGGAGATCACTGACGCGTGGGGTGCGACGACCCGGGTCGAGCAGGATGTGCACGGCCGGGCGGCCCGGGCGACGCTCGCGAACGGGCTGGTCCAGGTCACCGAGCACGACGACGTGCACGGCACCGTCACCACCGGGACGACCCCGACGGGCCGGTTGGCGGACGCGGCGCAAGTGAGGACGTCGCGGATGGACGTGTCAGGCCGGGAGACCGGCACGGACGGGACCAGGGCGGACGGCGTGCCGGTGCCGGAGACCTCGACGGTGTACGACGGGTTCGGTCGCGAGCTTCAGACGAGCAACGGTGCGACCCGCACGAGTGTCGAGTTCGACGCCCACGGGAATCCGGCGACCACGACCATCAGCCCGGAGGATCCTGCTGCTGCGGCTGACGCGCTGGTCGCGGAGCGACGCTTCGACGGGTTCGGCACCAGCCTGGAGAAGACCATGTCCGCGGGCGGGCAGGAACGTTCAGGCGGGTCACGTGAGCTCGATGTGCTAGGCCGGACGGTGACCGAGACCGACCAGGTCGGTGCCATCACCGGGTATGAGTACACGGTCGACGGGTTGCCCGAACGGGTGACTACCAGTGCCGGCCAGGTGACGACGTATGCGTACGACGACACCTCCCGTGCGGTGATCGAGGTCCGGGTGGAGGCGCCGGGGCAGCAGGCGGTGGTGACCGGGTACGCCTATGACGAGGTCACCGGGCGGGTGACGGCGGTGTTCGATCCGGCTGAACGGGTCGGCACGGAGATCACCTACAGCTATGACGGGTTCGGCAATATCCGCACGGTGCAGTACCCGGCCGAACATGCCGGCGCGGCCCGACCTGCGATCGCGCACGAGTACGACCGGCACGGCCGCAAGACCCTGGCCGCCGATGGCTCGCGGTACGAGTGGGATGCGGCGAACCGGCAGATCGCGCAGATCCTGGCCGACGGCACCCGCATCGACACGCGGTACTGGGCCGACGGCCTGCGCAAGTCGCGGGCGACGGAGGCCGGGTCGACCACGTACTACTGGGACGACACGACTCTCGTCAACGACACGCACGTCACCGCCGACCAGGCGCTGGCCGGCGGGGTCGCGTCGTACCTGATCGGTGCGTCCCGCCACGCCCGCACGACACAGGCGGAGGCGGATGCGGTGGAGACGCGGTACTACAGCACCGACCGGCACGGGAACGTGACGGGGCTCACCGACGAGGCCGGCGCCGGGGTCGGCAGCTACCGCTACTCGGACTACGGGGTCGCGACCGCCGGCACCGGAATCGTCGCGCCGGATGCGGCCCTGCTCGGGGCGGTAGGTCAGCTGAGTCACAACCCGTACCAGTACGCCTCGGAGTACACGCACCCCGACGGCACCCAGTTCCTGCGGGAGCGGACCTACGACCCGCGCCAGCTCTCGTTCACCAGCAAGGACCGGGAGTCGCTGCACGACCGGTACGGGTACGCCAACGCCAACCCGATCATGTTCGTCGATCCATCGGGTCGGATGTCGCTCTTCGACCAGATCGCGCTGGGCCTGAACAGCCTTGGCATCGTGTTGGCTCTGGCCGGTGCGGCCGCGGCAATCATCGCCACCGGGGGTGCCGGAATCGGCCTCACGGCGCTCGGCGTGACGACTGCGGTGTTCGGTGTCTCGGACGCCGTGTTCACGGCGGTGGAGGCCTACAGCATGGCCACAGGCACCCGATTCATGTCCGAGGAGGACGCCCTCGCCGTCGGCGCCGGCCTGGCCGGTGCCGGCCTGTTCCTGGGCGTCGGCGGCGCGCTGATCGGTCTCCACGACACCCTCGTCGGAGTCGGCGTGAAACTGTTCGCTCGCCAGCCCGGGATCGACCTCAAGAACGCGAAAGCCACCGCGAGGTGGTACGAGACGGACCTCGTGACGAGTACCGAGGACGCCCTCCCCGACGGCGTCGACGTGGACTTCGTCGAAAAGATCACGGCGTCGGCACGCGCGAACCATCAGGAGGTGATCCCGCACGTGGTGGGCGGAGCGAAAGCCGAGACGATGACTCCGTTGCAGGCCGTTCAACGAGCGGTCGACGCGGCCTACGAGGTCGCGTCGGCAGGAGAATACCTTCCGTTGATCAAGGCCGTCGCGAGCATCCTCGGCTCCGTCAAGAAGCGTTTGGCCGATCCGAAGCTCACGGGGCTGCCTGCCGAACTCGCCAAGGTCGGCTGGCTCGACAGCCTGTCGCCGGAACAAGTGAGTCGAGCGCTGGCAAAAGCGCATCTCGCGAATGCCGAGATCGGCCAGGTGCAGACGATCCTGGACAAGCTGGTGCGGGGTACGGTGCCGTTCGGCCGGTTCCAGGTCCGCGCCGACCGGAGCGTGATCGATCTCAACGAGCTCCTCATCGCCGCACGCGATGCGTCGCATGAGCTGCTTCGAAAGTACTAAGTACGACCTCGTCGCTGAGCGAGCCGCTCTCGGCGTCAGCGCACGTTCGCGAGTTGGGTGGAGCGTGCGGCGCCGGCGCGCTCGCGGCGCGGGCCGATGACGAGCGGGGTGGCCACGGAGGCGAGGCCTGCTGCGACGAGTGAGACGGCCCAGATCCATCCGCCGTCCCACGCCCAGCCGAGCCAGGTCAGGCCGACCCAAACGATCGCGGCGACGCCCGCGCCGACGGCGGGCACGAGCACGGTGCCGGAGAAGTGGCGGCGGGGGAGCGCGTACCGCGCGATGGCGCCGAGGATGGCGCCGCCGAGCGTCGGTTCAGCGCCGCGGGCCGCCCGCGCCGCCCGCGCCGCCCGCGCCGCCGTGTCGGGCGTTACGGAGTATGGCTGATTCGTCAATAGTGATATTCTTGTATTCTCAGTTTTGGTTTGGGGATGTCGTGCAGGTTCGTGGTGTGGGTCGGGTGGATCGGGTCGGGCGTGTGGGTCTGGGTGTGGTGGGTGCGGTGGTGTGTGGGGTGTTGGTGGTGGGGGTGGTGTCGCCGGTGTGGGCGGGTGAGGCCGGGGAGCCGGGGGTGCCGCCGGTGGTGGAGTTGGGGTCGTTCGGGGTGGGTGACGGGCTCGAGGGGGTGGTGAACGAGGTCGATGGGTCGTTCGGGGTGGTGGTGCCGGTTGCGGGGGTGTCGTTGGGGTGGGATTCGCGGGTTGGGGTGGATCGGTATGGGTTCGGGGTCGGGTGGGGGCTCGGGTTCGCGGTGGTGGAGGTTGAGGGTGGGGTGCGGGTGTCTCCGGCGTCGGGCGGGGTGTTCGAGGCCGCCGACTCGGTGCCGTCCGGATTGCTCGGGTACAGCGGCTCGGATGTGGTGTTCCGGCAGGTTCCGGGTGGGGTGTTGCCGGGGCGTGCGGATGGGGTGGTGGGTGAGCAGTCGTATGCGTTCGAGTTGCATGAGTTGGGTGGGGTGATCACGTATTTCAATGCGGCGGGGGATCCGGTGGCGAAGGTGGCCGCTGGTGGGGACCGGTCGGACTGGGGGTGGGTGGCCGGCAACCCGCACCGGTTGGGGTCGGTGGTGAGTGTGGATGGGGTGGTGACCGAGCTGGACTGGTCCGACCCCGGCGAGGTCCTCGTGCGACCCGGGGTGAATGTGCCGGCCGAGGGCGGCGGCGCCGGGGAATGGCGGGTGCAGCTGGTCGACAGCCGGGTGAGCGAGGTGGCCGACCCGGTCGGGGGTCGCAGCCTGGTCGGCTACGACCGGGCGGGTCGGGTGGAGCGGGTGGTGTCCGGGTCTGGTGCGGTGACGACGGTGACGTGGCGGTCGGACACGGACGCGGTGTCCCGGGTGGACCGGGTCGCGGTCACCGATGCCACCGGCACGGAGTTGAGCGCCCGCGAGTGGCGGCAGCTCGACGGGGTGCTGCCATCGGGGTGGCCGGCCGTGGACGCGGCGAGTGTGCCCGGCGCGGTGGCCGGTGCGGTGGGTGGTGCGCGTTCGGTCGAGGTGTCGGATGGGAAGACGCGGGTGGTGTCCTCGTTCGACGAGTGGGGCCGGCTGGCGGGTAAGCGGGTCGTGGTGTCGTCTTCGGCGGGTGAGCAGACCGTTCAGGAGCAGGAGCTGACCTATCCCGACGGTGCCCCGGTGGGTGTGGGCGATCTGGCCCGGAAGCCGGTCGCGGCCGAGGTCAGGTCGCTGGACGTGTCCGGTGGGGTGCGGGCCGGCACCGAAACCTACGAGTACGACGAGCTGGGCCGGATGGTCTCGGCGCGGGATGCCGCGGACCGGATCACGACCACGACCTACCAGACCCCCGAGCTGCACGGCATCGACGCGGTCACCGTCACGGGTCCGGATGGGGTCGCGGTGACCGAGGTCCGCGACGAGCTCGGACGGGTCGTGCAGCGGCACGACAACCTGAACCCGGACGGCGCCCCGGTCGCCGGTGAGGTGCGGGTGTTCCAGCGGCACGCGTTCCCGGCGCCTGGGGTCGAGGAGACCACCGATGCCTGGGGTGCGACCACCCGGATCGAGCAGGACGTGCACGGTCGACCCGTCGAGCTGACGCTGCCGAACGGCCTGGTGCAGGTCACCCATCACGACGATGTCGCCGCCACGGTCACGACCGGGACGACCCCGACCGGTCGGCTCGCCGACGCGGCGCAGATCTCGACGTCCCACCTGGACTCGTCGGGCCGGGTCATCGCCACCGACGGAGTTCGCGCGGACAGCGTGCCGGTGCCGGTCACGTCGACCGTCTACGACGGCTTCGGCCGTCAGATCGAGGCCGACAACGGCACGATTCGTACGAACGTCGGGTTCGACAACCAGGGGAACCCGGCGACCACGACCGTGAGCCCCGCCGATCCCGCCGCTTCCGAGGAGCCTCTGATCGCGGAGCGACGGTTCGACGCATTCGGCACCAGCCTGGAGAAGACCATGACGGTCGGCGGGGAGGCGCGTTCGGGTGGGTCGCGCGAGCTCGATCTACTGGGCCGGCCCGTACTCGAGACCGATCAGGCCGGAGGCACGACCCGGTACGAGTACACCGCCGACGGGCTGCCCGCCCGAGTCGTCACGAGTGCCGGGCAGGTGACCGCGTACACCTACGACGCCGTGACCAGGGCGGTGACCGAGGTCCACGTCGAAGCGCCGGGGAAGCAGTCGGTCGTGACGGGATTCGCGTCCGACGAGACCACGGGCCGCGTGACCGGCGTGTTCGATCCGGCTGACCGGGCCGGCACCGAGATCGAGTACACGCATGACGGGTTCGGCAACGTCCGTACGGTGCAGTACCCGGCCGAGCAGGCCGGCGGGGATCGTCCCACGGTCGAGCATGAGTATGACCGGCACGGCAGGAAGACCGCGACGACCGACATCGCCGGCAACCGGTCCGAGTACGGCTATGCCGCGGACGGGTTCCTGAGCGGGGTGGTGCAGACGGATGCCTCGGGGCAGGAGTTCGCTCGGGTCGGGTACACGCCCGACGAGTACGGTCGGGTTGCACGGATCACCCGCGGCAATGGCGTGGTCACCGAGTACGCGTTCACCAGTGCGGGCGAGATCAGGTCCGAGATCACGACCGGGCCTGATGGGTCGGTGCAGGCGGAGCGGGAGTACGAGTACGACCCCGCGACGGGCAACCTCACGGTGCGTATCGATCGGAGCGCCGGCGAGGCATCCGGTGACCTGAAGGTGGAGCGACGCGAATACGCCTACGACCATCTCAACCGGCTCACCTCGTCGACCATTCGCGAGGGCGACGCCGCCGACGCGCCCGTCGTGCAGACGGTGGGGTACGACATCACCGTGTCAGGACAGGTTGGGGTCGAGACCACCACAGACGGGGCATCCGGAGCGGTCACGACCCGGGAGTTCACGTATTCGCCCGTCGGCGAGCTCCAGGCGATCACGACCACGCTCCCGGACGGCACCACGCAGGTCGCGACCCAAGCTCATGACGCGGCGGGCAACCTGACGACCGCCGCCGACGGGACCGCGTTCGAGTGGGATGCCGCGAACCGGCAGACCGGCCAGGTCAGGTCCGACGGCACCCGCGTCGAGTCGAGCTACTGGGCCGACGGCAGCCGGAAGGCGCGAACCACGTCGACCGAGTCCACGACCTACTACTGGGACGGTACTGCGCTCATCAACGACACGCACGTCACCGCGGACCAGGCGCTGGCCGGCGGCGTCGCGTCGTACCTGATCGGCGCCTCCCGCCACGCGCGCACCACCCACCCGGACGCGGCGCCTTCGAGCACGCAGTACTTCGGCACCGACCGGCACGGCAATGTCACCGAGCTCACAGGCGACACCGGCGCGATCACGGGCACCTACGAGTACTCGGACTACGGTGTCGCGGTCGCGAGCGAGGGGATCGCGGCGACGGCGGCCGGGCAGACCGGCGCCGTCGGCCAGCTCGAGTACAACCCGTTCCAGTACGCGTCGGAGTACACCCACGCCGACGGCACGCAGTTCCTCCGGGAGCGCACGTACGATCCGACTCGCATGGGGTTCACGAGCAAGGACGTGGAGTCGTTGCATGATCTGTACGGGTACACCAACGCGAACCCGATCATGTTCGTGGACCCGTCGGGCCGGTACGCGATCAAGGACGGGTTCGCGATCTTCATGAACGGCCTCGGCATGCTCGGCGGGCTCGCCGGTGCCGCGCTCGCGCTCGGCAGTGCGTTCAGCGGCGGTGGACTCGGGCTGATGGTGTTCGGTGTGGCATCCGCGCTCTTCGGAGCCGGCGACGCGGTCTTCAGCGGCGTCGAGATCGCGTCACTCGTCACCGGCACGAGGTTCATGTCGGAGGACGAAGCGCTCGGCGTCGGCGCCGGGCTCGCCCTCGGCGGGCTCGCACTCGGCGGGATCGGCAAGTACCTCAGCCGAACCGCGGGCGCCGCGAGCGCTCCGGTCGTGCTCAAGGCAGACGATGCCCCCGCAGACGACATCAAGCAGGCCCAGCAGGCCCCGCTCAATGACGCAGATCTGAACCAAGCGGGTGTTGGCCAAGGCCAGAATGTGGTCGTAGTGCCGGTGCAAGTACAGAAACCGACCGTTGTCTCTGGTCAACCGAGCACTGCGAAGGTCGACCCGAGGACGCCGGCTCAGAAGTTCAGGGACGCGAAGAACACCACCGTGTTCTATACGACGGAGGTGCCGCTCGGTGAGGACGTGGCGAGACTGCTCAACGCGTCGCCGACGGACATGAGGCTGCGACGCGAAATCGTCAAGGACGTACTCGATGAAATGGGACGCCGTCGAGACAATCTGCCGAGAGGCATGATCGACGAGAAGCTATCTTGGGCGATCTACCATGTCGGCGAGGCCGTCGACTTTCGCCCTCTGAACAAGCTCGACAACACGCTCCTCGCCGCCATCGAGGCGGGTGGGCTCGAGATGCCGGAACGACTCGCCGCGGACATGGCGTATGCGAATTACTGGATCGACTATCTCCGCCTGCATGCGGACGACGTGTTCCAGAGATCAGCCCAACTGCCGCCGCAGGCGGAAGAATTCGCCGAGGCGGTGACCGTCTTCCATGATCTGGTGCGGACGCATGTGCTCAAGTACTAGCCCAAGGCAAGTCGAGTACTCGCCGCGGGCATGCCCGTCAGCGCGCGTTCGCGAGGCGCGTGAAGAGCGCGGCGTCGGCGCGCTCGCGGCGTGGGCCGAGGACGAGCGGGGTGGCCACGGAGGCGAGGCCTGCTGCGACGAGTGAGACGGCCCAGATCCATCCGCCGTCCCACGCCCAGCCGAGCCAGGTCAGCGCGACCCAGACGACCGCGGCCACGCCGGCGCCGATGGCGGGCACGAGCACCGTGCCGTAGAAGTGGCGGCGGGGGAGCGCGTACCGCGCGATGGCCCCGAGGATGGCGCCGCCGAGCGTCACGAACAGGAGCTCCATCAGCCGACGAACCCGATGCGGCGCGATTCCTCCGAACCGATCTCGATGTAGGCGAGCGCGGCGGCCGGGACGACGTAGACGTTGCCCTTGGAATCGGTCAGGTTCAGCACCGCCGACTGCCCCGAAAGCGCCGTCTCGACGGCTTGCTGGATCTCGGCGGCCGTCTGGGACGACTCGAAACCGAGTTCACGGGGGGAGTTCTGGATGCCGATGCGAACGTCCACTGTCTGCCTTTCTGTCGGTGCTGCCAAGACTATGACACCGCTGCATGGAGCGTCCGACCGTTCACTGTCGGCAGAACCCCTTATGGTGACGGCATGCACCTCGGCACCACGCTCCTCGAGACCGCTGCGACCGGCGCGCACATCCTCGACGATGCCGCCTGGCGGCGGGCGCTCACGCTCGCCGACGACACGTCGGCCGCGGTGTTCGGCGCACCGGGGTCGGGCAAGACGACGCTCGCGGTCGAGCTCGTCGCCGATCGAGTCGAACGACGGGGGTACGAGCCTGACGAGGTGCTCGTGCTCACCGCGAGCCGGGCCACGGCGACGGCGCTGCGCGACCGGCTCGCGGTGCGACTCGGCCTCACCACGCGCGGCCCGCTCGCGCGCACCGCGAACTCGATCGCCTTCCAGCTCGTGCGCGCGGCGACCGGCGCGCCAGTCACCCTGCTCACCGGGTCCGAGCACGATCAGCTCATCGCCGAGCTGCTCGAGGGTGGCGTGAGCGACGGCGGCGGGCCGGTGTGGCCCGACCCGTTCATCGACGAGGTGCGGCGTCTGCGCGGGTTCCGTGCCGAACTCCGTGAGCTGCTCATGCGCGCGGTCGAGCACGGCGTCGACGGCCCGGCGCTCCGCCGTCTCGGCGAGGCCGCCGGGCGGCCCGAGTGGGTCGCCGCGGGCGCGTTCCTCAACGAGTACGCCGACGTGAAAGAGCTCGTGCGCGGCGCGCAGTTCGACTCGGCCGAGCTCGGCGCGTACGCCGCTGCCGTCGTACGCGCGGCCGACCCCGAGGCATCCGTGCTCGGCACCCTCGCCCGGTTGCGCCTCATCGTCGTCGACGACGCGCAAGAGGCGACCCAGGCCACCGCCACGCTGCTCTCCGCCTTCGCCGCGCGCGGCGTCGCGGTCATCGCGCTCGGCGACCCCGACGTCGCGAGCAACGGGTTCCGCGGCGGCCGGCCCGAACTGCTCGGCTCGCTCGGCCGGCTGCTGCCCGGCCAGGCCGTCGAGCGCATCGAGCTCGAGCGGGTGTGGCGCGGGCGGCCAGAGCTGCGTGGCGTGGTCGCCGACGTCACGGCCCGCATCGGCACCGCGCTCGGCGGAACGCATCGTGCGGCGCAGGTCGCGGTCGAGCAGGTCGCGGTCGACGTCGCCGCAGCCGAGCTGGGCGTGGCCGATCTGGGCGCGACGGACCTGGGTGCGAGCCGCGAGGCCGCGACCGGTGCGGGCGCGACCGGTGTGGCGGTCGCCGGTGTGACTGTGACCGGCGTGGGCGCGGCCGGCGTAGGCGCGGCCGACGTGGCTGTGACCCGGGCTGGGAGCGACGATTCCGCGCAGGCGCAGGCGCAGGCGCAGGCGCAGGCGCAGGCGCAGGCGCCGGTGCTCGGCATCGAGGCGCCGTCGCACGCCGCCGAGTGCCAGTCGGTCGCGGCGCTGCTGCGCGAGCGGCATCTGCTCGGCGGCATCCCCTGGTCGGGCATGGCGGTCGTCCTTCGCTCGGGCGGCGACGTCCCTGCATTCGAGCGCGGGCTCGCGCTCGCCGACGTGCCGACGGCGGGTGCGGTCGCACGCATGCCGCTGCGGGATGCCCCGGCCGCGGCCGCACTGCTCTCGGCGGCCTCGCTCGCGCTCGGCCGCGAGCCGCTCAGCGCCGAGCTCGCGGTCGCGCTGCTCACCGGCCCGCTCGGCCGGCTCGATGCCGTCGGTCTGCGTCGCCTGCGGCTCTCCCTCCGGCATGAAGAGCTCGCGGCCGAGGGCGACCGCACCGCCGACGAGTTGCTCGTCGACGCGCTCGGCGCGCCCGGCGGGTTCGAGACCATCGATGCCGCGCCGGCCCGTCGTGCGGGTCGGCTCGCCAAGCTGCTGGCCGGCGCGCGAGGCGTCGCGGGCCGCGGCGGCACGATCGAAGAGGTGCTCTGGGCACTCTGGGAGGGCAGCGGGCTCGCGACCGAGTGGGCCGCGCAGGCCGCGGGCACCGGGGTGCTCGCCGACGAGGCGAACCGCGCGCTCGACGCCGCCGTCGCGCTGTTCGCCTCGGCGCAGCGGTTCGTCGAGCGCGAGCCCGGTGCGCCGGCCGGCCGGTTCGTCGAAGAGGTGCTCGCGAGCGAGCTGCCAGAAGACTCGCTCGCGCCGCAGCGGAGCGCCGAGTCGGTGTTCGTCGGCACGCCGGCCGCGCTCGTCGGCCGCGAGTTCGACCTCGTCGTGGTCGCCGGGCTGCAAGAGGGGGTCTGGCCGAACCTGCGCCCGCGCGGCACGCTGCTGCATTCGGCGCTGCTGCCCCGCGCGGTCGCCGCCGTGCGTGCGGGCGAGCCCGCGCCGCAGCCCGAGGGCGTGGCCGAAGCCCGCGCCTCGGTGCGCAGCGACGAGCTGCGCCTGTTCGCGCTCGCCATCTCGAGGGCGAAGCGGCAGCTCGTGCTCTCGTGCACCGCGAACGACGACGAGCAGCCGTCCGTGCTCATGGCCTACGCGCCCGAGCGCGTGCGGCCGTCTCGACGCCGACCGCTGCACCTCCGCGGTCTGGTCGGCGCGCTGCGGCGCGAGTCTGCGACGACGCCGGCCGGCGAGGCCGCGGCCGCGCTCGCGCTGCTCGCCGAGGAGGGCATCCCGGGTGCGCACCCCGACGAGTGGTACGGGCTGCGCGAACCGTCGACGACCGCGCCGCTCGTCGACCTCGACGGCGACCCCGAGGCCCTCGTCGACGTCTCACCGTCGCAGATCGACCGCGCCGAAGAGTCGGGGCTCGGCTGGTTCGTCGATCACGTCGCCTCGCCACCCTCGGGCATCGCCGCGTCGATCGGCACGATCGTGCACGCCGTGGTCGAGGCGGCCGGCGAACGCGCCGACGGCGACACGAGCGTCGAGACGCTCTGGGCCGACGTCGAGGCGCGGCTCGCGACACTGCGGTTCGAGGCCGGCTGGGTCGCCGAACGCGAACGGCGAGGGGCGCGGCGCATGACCGAGGGTGCGGCGGCGTACCTCGCCGCGTTCGCCGACGACGGCAAGGTGCTGCTCGGCGCCGAAGGCCGCTTCACGCTCGTCGCCGGGCGGGCGAAGCTCACCGGCACGATCGACCGGGTCGAAGCGTCGGCCGACGGCACGACCGTCATCGTCGACCTCAAGACGGGGTCGAGGCCGCCGACCGCCGCCGAGACGGCGGCGCACCCTCAGCTCGCCGCCTACCAGCTCGCCGCACGCGCGGGCGAGGTGCCGAACGGCGGCGTGCTCGGCGGCGCAAAGCTCGTCTACGTCGCGAAGCCCACCTCGGCGACCGGCTACACCGAGAAGGCGCAACAGCCCTTCGACGACGAGGCCGAGGCAACCTTCCTCGAGCGACTCGACCGCGTCTCACGCGCGATGGCCGCCGCCGAGTTCGAGACCGCGGCCGAGCTGCCGTTCCGATCGCGGTTCGCCGCGTGGCAGTACCGGGTCCAGGTCGTCCCGGCGGTGTCCGCGTGAGCGACGGGGCCGCCGAGGCCGCCGGGGCCACCGCACTCGTCCTCGGCGCGCTCTGGCCGAGCGCGTCGGTGACCGGCGCCGCCAGTGGCACCGCGCACGGACCCGGCGCGTCCGCATCCAGTACGCCCGCATCCGGCACCTCCGCACCAGCGTCGGCGGCCCCGCGCATCTCGGCGTCGGAGGTGTTCGGGTGATCGGCGCCGCCGCCCAGGGGATCGGTGCGCCCATGCGCGGTGCGGCCGTCCCCGCAGCGTCCGCCTCCGCGCCGGCGGTCGCGCACATCTCGGCACCCGAGATCGCCGAGCGGCTCGGCCTCCACGCGCCGACGGCCGAGCAGCGCGCGGTCATCGAGGCGGATCCGACGGGCCGGCATCTCGTGGTGGCGGGCGCCGGCAGCGGCAAGACCGAGACCATGGCGAACCGCGTCGTCTGGCTGCTCGCCAACGGTCACGTCGACGTGCCGGAAGTCCTCGGGCTCACCTTCACCCGGAAGGCGGCCGGTGAGCTCGCCGAGCGCATCCGCGAACGCGTCGGGCAGCTCGTCGACGGCGGCATCGCCGAGCTCGAGCTCGACCCGCTCGAGGGCGCGGCCGTCGGCACGTACCACTCGTTCGCGAGCGCCATCTACCGCGAGCACGCCCTGCTCATCGGGCGTGAGCCCGACGCGGCGGTGCTCGGCGAGGCATCCGCATGGCAGCTCGCGCGGCAGGTCGCCGCCGCATCCGACGACCCGCGCCTGATCGACCTGGATCTGAGCCTCGACCGGGTCACCTCGGCGGTGCTCTCGCTGAGCCGCGCGCTCGCCGAGAACGTCGCCGACCAGCGCGACGTGCTCGCCTGGACCTGCGACTTCCTGGCCATGGCGGACCTGCCGATCGGCCGGCCGCGCAAGCGCACGCCGTTCGAGTCCTTCACCAAGGCGCTCGGCGTCGTCGATGCGCTGCCGCCGCTGCTCGAGCTCGCCGACGCTTACGCCGCGGCCAAACGCGACAAGGGGTACGTCGAGTTCAGCGACCAGGTCGCGCTCGCGCTCACCATCTGCCGGGAGCACCCCGAGGTGGTTGCCGGCTACCGCGAGCGGTACCGGTCGGTGCTGCTCGACGAGTATCAAGACACGAGCGTCGTGCAGACCCAGCTGCTCGCGACCCTCTTCGCGGGCACGCCGGTCATGGCGGTCGGCGACCCCGACCAGTCGATCTACGGATGGCGCGGCGCGAGCGCCGCGAACCTCGCCCGCTTCGGCCGCGACTTCGGCGGCGACGCCGAGACCTTCGACCTCTCGACGAGCTGGCGCAACCCGCGCATCGTGCTCGACGCCGCGAACACGCTCATCGCGCCGCTCGACTCAGGGGTTGAGAAAGCCCCGCTCGCCCCGTCGCCGTTCGCGACCGCGGGCCGCGTCGAGGTCGCCTGGCACGAGACGATCGAAGACGAAGCGGCGCAGGTGGCGGAGTGGTTCGCCGCGCGCATCCTGCCGGAGCGAGCCCCCGCGAGCGGCCTATCGGGTGTCACCCCGCGGACCGGTGCCCTGCTCTGCCGCACGTTCGCCCACGTCGGACTCTTCACGCAGGCCCTGCGTGCGCGAGGCGTGCCCGTGCACGTGCTCGGCGTCGCGGGTCTCCTCGACCAGCCGGTCATCGCCGACCTCGTGTGCGCGCTGCGCGTGCTGCACGACCCGACGGCGGGCGCCGAGTTGATCCGGCTGCTGGCAGGGGCGCGTTGGCGCATCGGCACGGCCGACCTCGCGGCCCTGCGCTCGCTCGCGCGGTGGCTCGCCGAGCGCGACGCCGCGAGCCGCCGGCTCCCCGACGACGTGCGACGTGGTCTGCGCGCATCCATCGCGGCCGAGGAGTCGCCCTCGATCGTCGATGCGCTCGACTTCCTGCTCGCCACCCCCGACACCCACCGCGCGCTCGCCGGGTTCACCCCGACCGCCCTCGGCCGTCTGCGCCGCGCAGGTGCGCAGCTGCAGTCGCTCCGCCGCCGGGCCGGGCTCGGCCTCGTCGACTTCGTCGCCCTCGTGCAGCAAGAGCTGCTGCTCGACATCGAGGTCGCCGCCAACGGCGACCAGCCGCTCGGGCGCCCGAGCCTCGACGCGTTCGACGAGCTGCTCGCGGGATTCGTCGAGGTCTCGGAACAGCCCACCCTCGGTGCGTTCCTCGGCTGGCTGACCGAGGCCGAGCAGCGCGACCGTCTCGCACCCCGCCAAGACGAGCCCGAGCCGGGTGCCGTACAGGTGCTCACCATCCACGGGTCGAAGGGGCTCGAATGGGAGGTCGTGGCCATCCCGCGCATGGTCGACGACGAGCTGCCGGCGAAGCCGCGCACCACCGCAGGATGGCTCGCGCTCGGCGAGCTGCCGAACGACTTCAAGGGTGATCGCGAAGAGCTTCCCGAACTCGTCTGGCGCGGCTCGCAGAGCCAGCACGAGTTCGACGAGGCCGTCACCGCCTTCCGCGCCGAGAACGCGGCGCGAGACG